>JAQUYX010000049.1 GCA_028691615.1 Victivallaceae bacterium | reverse complement strand
CGCGGAGAAATCAATCCCCATTTCAGCCAACGGCGAATATAACCGAACATGCCGATCTTCGCCCGGCGCATATAAGTTGCCGCCGCTTCATATCCATGTCCGTCAAAATAGCCAATCAACTGGTCTAGCGCCGATTCAGTTTTCTCCATTCGTTCCTCAATGTCGTCTTTCTCTTTCTCGGACACGTACTTGAAATCCTCTTGCGGCAAGTCAATCGCCAACGCTCCGGCCAAGGCATCCTGTATCGGCTTTGAATCGACCTTGCGCCCGCCGTCCTGGTACATCGCGTGATACAAATCACGATTGATGTGCCAATGGCAGCGTTGCTGCTCCGAGACGTATTCAGCAAACGCCTCGGATAGTCCGAGTTCGCCATCACAAATCAGAATACTGCCATCCGGGAACTTCATTTCCTGCTCTTTCCATTGCCGGTTGATTTCTTCCCAACTGACTCCAGCCCGTGCCCCTAATGGAAATATCTCACCCGATTGCGTAATGCCGATCACCACCTTCAAATCGCCTTTTCGAGCTTCGCCATTTCGACCTTCGCCCTTGAATCCGGTTCCATCTGGCATAATCTGAATCGGAGCGGAACCAACCACCCGCTTTGAAATGTCGATTTCATCACAATCCGTCCGCAATACCCAGCCATGCGCGGTATGAAATGACACCGACAGTTTGCCGTCACGAGCCAATTCCCGAACCGCGCGGCGGTAATTTGTCTCACTCGCCGCTTCAATAACCAGTTTTTCCAGTTCATTTGTTTTCGTTTGATAACGCCCCATGCGAATAAAGCGCTGTAATGGCGAAAAACTCTTGCCGCAGCCGGAACAGCTCACGCGCCAGAATATCATTTTGAACTCGCCAAGGCTGGTGCGAATGCGTCGATTGAAACTGCCGTTGAGTCGAAGATGACCGCCGGAACAGCACTTCATCGCATCATTTTTTCCATGAAAGATTCGGTACATCAGAATCTCCTGAACCATCTGTAATATCATTTTCAGCAGTTCGGCGAATGCCTTGCGTTCATACGCATCGGCCAGTTTTACCACTAGTTCGTCCAACGAAAAAACATTTTCTGATTGACAAAACGACAAGTCCATGCTAATTTTACCTTGCATCTGCTTTCCCTTTATGTTGGATTTTTGAGCAAACTCAAAATAAAGGGCAGATGCAACTTTGTCAAACAACACGTCCCGTCACAAGATTTGGGACATTATCGATTATTTTTACATCAGAGGCGCAGCTCCGGCTGGCAGTCAAGGAATACCTCGAATACTGGAATCACTATCGTCCCATGCAGGGACTCGGCGGCAAGATGGTCAAGCCTTATCCGCAAGACATGAAAGCCCCGATCAAAGAGGTCTCATTCCTTGGCGGACTGCTTCATGGATACTGCCGTGAACCGGTGGCGGCGTAAGCGTAAGGAATTTATGCACCCCCGTTACACGCGCGCGAGATTTTGACTCTTGCTCCGGGAAAAATCCGGTGATTTCATAACCGATTGCCAGTTTGATTTTTCGCACGACAGGTCATGGGTAGAGGTCGGAGGTTTGATGCAAAATCAAGTTGTTTTCAAGCCAAGTAGAACCATCGTTTGAGCTTGGGAGAATTTTTTCAGCCTTCGCGGAGAAAAGTTCGAGAATAAAAAGCCGAAAGCATTCGGGAGTTGAAATCGTTGTAATTTTTAGGCTACAGAGAATTTTTCCGAACAATTAAAACGACCTCCACGAATTGACAAAAGCATAATCCCCCAAGCGGAAACAGGAGGTCGCAAGACCTCCTGTTTCCGCTCTCTCCTTTTTTTGCCGGGTGTCGCATTTTTAACAGCCACCGCGTAGATTAGATTTATGAACAGCCCCCGTACCGACCGGATTCGATTGACGACGAGGATGCGGTACGCAACACGGTGAGCGGCGGCGGCGACTCCGACCCCATCGGCGCGATCCATGGAACCGTTGCGCCGGCCTTCTGCAAAACCATGTCCGAAGAGATCGTTATCGGAATGGACTTCCATCTTTACGATGACATTCTGTCCCCCGGTTCTCCCCGTTCCAGAACCATCCGGAATCCTTCGGCGGTTCCGTCTCTTTGCGTGTTTTTAGGATGTATTTTGATGAAATGATTCGTAATTCGGGTAAAACGGGGATATAGTACAGTAATGGAACAGTCGGATCACTTCAGCCGCTTTGACCATCGGGTCAAAAACGGATCAACAGAATGTTCCGATGCGGATACGTAAATTATGTGAAATTGCGAAAACAGTTTTTTGTTTGATTCATTTTCTTGTCAGCCTTGAAGAAGCGAACGACTTCCCCATCCCTTTCCAATAAATCTCAGACCGCAAAACATAATCCATTTGTCCCGCTTGCATGACACGGTAAAAAGACTGGTAATATCCGTGATCGTATTTTCTTTTTCCCCCTAATAAAGACAACATGAATGACAGAGTACGCATGATTCCTGATTTTTGCAAAGATTCCTACGATACCTCCGGTGACCGTCGGGATTGGCTCACCCGATTCTCATTGGGCAGCCGGTTCAATTTCCATTTCCGGATCTATTACAATTTCTACCGGATCGGATGCTGTGCCAAAAAAGGGCTTTTTGAACGGCGACACCAAGCCCTTTTCGGACGCGCCAACGCGGATGTAATCGAACGGTGCGGCGGACAGATTCATATTCGCGGCATGGAGAATCTCACTTGCGAGGCCGGACCTTTCGTCATCGCGGGAAATCATATGAGCGCGATTGAGACGATTCTGCTCAACTCGATTATTTCTCCGCGCATGGATTATACTTTCGTTATCAAACAGGGCTTGTTTTCCGTCCCGTTCATGCGTCAGGCCATGCTTGGAATCAACGCGATCGGCGTCCAGCAGATCAATCCGCGCGAAGATTTCAAGATCATTATGACCGAAGGCGCCAACCGGATCAATGCTGGCAAGTCCGTGCTGATCTTTCCCGAAGCCTCGCGCTGTTCCGAATTCCGGCCGGAACGCTTCAACACCATTGCGGTAAAACTGGCTAAAAAGTGCGGCGTAAAAGTCATTCCTTTCGCTTTGAAAACGGATTTTCTGACATTCGGAAAACTGATCCGCGAATGCGGACCGGTACATCCCAAGAACGAAATATATATTGAATTCGGCGAACCGATCGAAGTTTCCGGGAATGGCCACGACGCACAGAGTGCCATAATTGATTTCATTCAGACACGGACCAGAAAATGGTCAAATTTAACGACTTACGGAGCAAAGGCATGAATATGGACGCATCTTTTTTGGGCGGCGAACGTGTGATTAATTTTTATTCGCGTCGCGAGGAAGTGGCGAACGCCGTCACGCATGGATTGGGCGTTTGCGCAGCTTTGGCGGCAATCCCGATTTTATGTGTATCGGCCCACGGACTCGGTGCGAGGACGGTGATCTCCGTGCTGATCTATGCGGTGACGCTTCTTGCCATGTACAGTTTTTCCACGGCATATCACATCAGTTGCGATAATCGTTGGAAATTGTTCTTGCGCAGGCTGGACTATTGTGCGATTTATCTCTTGATCGCAGGCACATACACTCCGCTGCTGGGGCTGACGGTGGGGGGGAAACTCGGTTGGGGAATCCTCGCTGGAATATGGGGGATTGCTGCGTTCGGAATTGTTGTCAAATGTTTCACGATGAAAGAGTTCGGCGGTCTTTCACTCTATTTGTATATCGCGATGGGCTGGGGCGGAATCGCTTGCATAAAAGCACTCTGGACCGGAATGACGCCAGCTGGTATTTCCTGCATGTTCGCCGGAGGACTGGCATATATGATCGGAATCATCTTCTTTTTGAAGGAACGTCAATACAGCCATACCTTGTGGCATCTATTCGTCATGCTCGGGACCATTCTCCACTTTATCATGGTGTTGACGCTTCTGTAACGACCAAGCCCGTTCGATGCCTGACATCCCCCCTGCAGCCTACCGCACGCTTTCGCGTCCGATCAGTTGATACGGTAACGTCACGCACGGAGCCAGCGGCTCATTGTTAAGCCACGCGGACGGCACTTTGGCGACCGTGTGCGCCGGAAGCGTGTAATCCGGCGTGATGGTCGTCTGCGGCGGGCGGAAAACATCGGGAAGGTGGTGCTGACCATCCACCTGTAAAACGTGGATTCCTTTCTCCGGAAACTCGCGCCGCTCAAATCCTCCCTTTTATTCCTTTCTTGATCCACTCGAAATCCCTCGGCGGGACTTTTGTCCGTGCCGTCTAGGGGACGGCACTTGACAAAACTCGCGCCGCGCCTTTTTGTGCCTCGAAAAAGGCCTTATTCCGAAATTCGGGAACCCCAATTTCTTCATCCACCAAAAAAAGGAAAAATCGATGCATTGGAAATCCGGTAAAGTAATCTGTGCTTGCGCTGCGGTGCTGCTGCTCTTGGGGAAGGCTTCCGCCGACGAGGCGCCGGTGCGATTGACTGTGGACAAAATTTTTGGTCCCTCCATGGTTCTCCAGCAGGGGAGGGAGGTCATTCTCTCCGGAACCGCGCCTGCCGGGAAAACGGTGCGCGTGACGTTTCGATCGTTCCAATCGCAGACGCTCGCCGACGCTTCGAATCGCTGGCATTTGAAACTGCCCGCCATGACCGTCGGCGACAATGACATTATGACCATCGAATGCGGCACGGAACGCCGGGTTCTGCCCGACGTGGCCGTCGGCGAGGTTTGGATCTGCATCGGACAAAGCAATATGGCCATGATTCTGCTCTCCTGCTCCACCGCGCAGCAGGAGCTGGCCGCCGCGGACCGTCCCAATTCCGCGCGAATTTATCTGGTTAACAAGCTGGATCAGAGCTATTCCGGGCCGTGTGTCGGCGGAATGGGGCACTCGTGGCAGCGTTTTTCCTCCAAAACTACCAAGTTCACTTCCGCAATCGCTTGTATTTTCGCCAGAAAACTCTCCGAGACGCTCAAAATTCCGATCGGTGTGATTGACTGCTCGTTTTCCGGCACGCAGATCGAAACCTGGCTGCCGATGGACTTTCTGGAAAAGGAAAAATTCACTTCCGCCGTCGAACAGGGCAAACGCGTCCGGGCCGAACTGCAAAGCGTCGGCGCTGCGGAGCTTCGCACCTCCAAGGAGATCCGCAAAAAACGCCCCTATGACGCCCCCGGTGTTCTCTATGACAGCATGCTTCACCCCTTCTTTGACTACCCTGTCGCCGGCGTGCTCTTCTATCAGGGCGAATCCAACGCGAAACGCCATGCGGAATATGAGAAACTCTTTCGCGGCTTCGTCAAGACTTGCCGCCAAAAATGGAATCAACCGGAACTGCCCTTCCTTTATGTGCAACTTTCCGCATTTGGAAACTGGAAGAAGGTTTCGCCGGGTGACTCCACGCAACCCAGTCAATGGGCCGCCATCCGGCAGGCCCAGCGCAATCTGCTGGATCTCCCGCGCGTCGGGATGGTCGTCTCTCTCGATGTCGGCGACACCCGGAATATTCATCCGAAAAACAAGGAACCGATTGCCGAGCGCCTCAAGAACGAAGCGCTTCGCGTGGTCTATCCCGAAAAATTGCCTGCGGAATCTGCGGGAGTCGCAGAATTACAATCTTCTTCGTCTGGACGGCAGGCCCGGATTGGTTTGCGACATGATTCATGTCGCGCCCCATGAGGCGTTGCGTCTTCCGATGATCTATCTGGCGGCGTTCGATGCGACAAAAGAACCGCGTTTCCTTGCGGCTTATGAGAAATTCGTCGCGGATGGGCTCCGCCGAACGGCCGAGATGCGCCGGGAATACAACTGGTGGAATCTGGAATTGGTGCAGATGCAAATCTCCCTGCGGCTCTGCTTCGATCTCGACCCGGACGAAGGCCGGAAACAAACTTGTCTGCGTCTGATGCGGCAGGTTGCGGACTTCTCGCTGGAACGTTTTCCAGAGCAGGAGAATTGGATCCTCGGTTCTTCGCAAAGTTTTTCGCAGGTCAGCCGGCGGTGGGCAAAAAATCTGCAGACATTCCGCCCGGAAACCCTCCGGGAAAACAGCAGCGTGCTCTATGAGGGAAAGCTGTATCTCAAATGTCTGGAACCGGATGAATTCATGATTCCATTCTGCATGGTTCGTGCGATCGGCAATCTGGCGGTGGCGATTGCGCTGTGTCCCGACCGGGAATTGCCCGCAGGATTCCTTGTCCGCTTTGACCGGTGCATGGACAAATGCGACTGGACGACGCATACCTCCGGCGGATGTGTCAATTATCTCCACGGAGCCTATCTGCTTCGTTCGAGGATTTTTTCGGTCACAAACGATTCTGTTCCGCCAGACACTCTCTCTGCAATTCCGAAAGCAGGTCATGGACGGAAACAATCTCATGACACCGGTAGGCATTCGCCCCGCAAGTGACAATTCCATTGTCCAACGCGCCGACAACCGCTTTGGTCAGGGCCATGGCGATGCAATAAGGCGACCGCGCGGGAATGCATCCTTTCAGACAATGATAAGTGCAGGAGAAGGATTCCCGTTCCTTCATGATGCGATCGAGAAAGGCGTTTTTGATCACACGCAGCGGCAGTCCGACGGGACTTTTCACCAGAATAATATCTTCTTCCCGGCAGTCCAGATACATCTTCTTGAACGACTCCGACGCGTCGCATTCATGCGTACAGACGAAGCGGGTTCCCATCTGCACTCCTGCGGCGCCGAGATTCAGAAAACGCGCAATGTCTGCGCCTGTAAAAATTCCACCGGCGGCAATCACCGGAATCCGGCACTGATATTGCTCCTCGACGGTTTTGACATACGCCAACACTTCGGAGACGATCTTTTCCAGCGAAGGCCGCTGCGCGATTTCGTCCAGCGAGAAGCCCAGATGTCCGCCGGCCATCGGTCCTTCGACCACCAAAGCGTCCGGCAGGCGGTGGTATTTTTTCGCCCAGGTCCGGCACAAAATGGAAGCGGCGCGGGCGGAAGAGACAATCGGAACCAGATTGGTCTTGGTTCCTTCGGTCAATGCCGGAAGATGCAGCGGCAATCCCGCCCCGGAAAAAATGACTTCAATGTGTTCCGCGACGGCGGCGCCGACCAGCTGATCGTAATCGCTGAGGGCGCACATGATATTGACTCCGACGGGTTTTTGGGTCAAAGTGCGTGTTTTCTGCAGGATTGTACGCAGTCCGCGATATGATCTTTGCTGATAGGACAGTCCCGGTTCGTCGCAAGCCATAGCGGAGCCGACTGCGGCGACGACGCCCAGTGCCCCCTCCTCGGAGACTGCGGACGCGAGGCCAAACGAAGATACGGCCACGCCCATCCCGCCTTGGATGATCGGCAAATTCACTGTAATATTCCCGATCGACAATGTCGGAAGGGCAATTTGATTGCTCACAGGTATTTCCTCTTTTTAAGAACGGACGCCGAGAGAATGCACAGCACCGTGCAGCAAGCAAGCTGGACGTGCCGGGTAAACCGGAATCCGGAGGTCATGATACGCGAAAAAACACGGGGAAGATGAGTTCTCCGTGTTTTTTGAAATGAAGTTGGGCAAACAATTACCAGCGGCTGCCGCCGCGATTGCCGCCGAATCCGCCGCGTGCGGGGCGTTCTTCTCTGGGGCGTGCTTCGTTGACGACGATGGCGCGTCCGCCGATTTCTTTTCCGTTAAGGCCTTCGATCGCGGCCTTGGCATGAGCAGCGTTGCCCATCTCGACGAATCCGAATCCCTTGGCGCGGCCGGTGTCGCGGTCGGTGATCAAAGAGACGGTGTCGACGTCGCCGAATTCGCTGAAGGCGGTTTTGATTTCTGCTTCGGTGGCGGAGAATGAGAGATTACCCACGTACAATTTCATAGTGGTTTTCCTTTCGCGGTAATACCGCATAATTCAAGCGGGAGAACGAATCCGGGTTGCGGTCTGAGATTTGCCCGAAAGGAATGTGAAGCCGTTTGCTTCGTCAAAGCTGACAAGAAAATGGGTCAAACTGAGAGCTGCCTTGGCAGCTTCAACCGAGCTAAGTATCCTGAATGGAGATGTTCTGTTTATCCAAATTCGATCCGATGATCGAAATGGCCGAACCATTTCCATATGCTCGAAGTCATTACCATATCATCGTTTTTCTGAAATACAAGGGGGCTGCGATTTTTTTTGATGGAATTATGAAACGGCACCGCCAAACGTCGCAGCGTCAGACAAGAACGAAAAATGCGGTTGGAATCTTTCCGTTGCCGCATGGGGATTCGCGCATCGGAAAATCAGTTCGGCGCAGAACGCCGCCGCCGCCGGTATTCCCCGGGCGGCATCCCGAAGTGACGCCGGAACGTCCGGTTAAAGTGATACTCGTTGACATAGCCGGTCTTTTCCGCAATCTCCTTGAGCGGATATTCCGTCTCGGCCAGATATTTCTCTGCACGAATCATCCGCTCCGTCTCCAGCAGACGATGAAACGGAACTCCGAAATGCAATGCCACCACCGCACGGGTCCGCGAAGGCGACAGCGCCAGTTCCCGGCACAGTGCGGCGAAGTTCACCGCCTCATGCGCATGGTCATACAGAAATTTCCGGATAATCCCGCGCCGTCGGAGCGGGTTGTCATCCCGATGTGCTTCCGCCGCGTAATGAAGCATGCCATGCCCGATCAACAGAAGGATTCGCGCCAGAAGATCGACTTCGCTTGGATGGACGCACGGCAACTGCCGCCAACGGGACACCCATGATTCGGGCAGCTCGCGCAGTACTTCCGCCGACTCCTTTTCTCCTGCACGGAACGGTCCGGCGTAAAACAGCAGCATTGTCGATCCGCCCTGCTGCGTCTCCTCCTCCACCGGCACGATCAGCTCCGTCACCCCTTTCCAGCAGCGATGCAGGAAAACCTTGTGTTCCTGGTGGGCAATCGCCTCGGCGGTAAAGGCGCAATCCAGTTTGCAGTGTTCATCCCACCCGGGCGTCTCATAGCGTCCATCCAGACAATACGAGGCCGTATGAAAATGGCGGTTGTGAAAAAAGGATTCCCCCCGCGCATCAAAAAATCTCGACTGGCAATCGTGTACGGTGATCCGCACCTTGAAATATCGCTCCACTTCGGCAAGCGTTTGCTCCAAGGCGGGGCCCGGATCACTCGGATCAATTCCGTTCCATAGAAGCATCGATCCTCCTCCTTTATCATAAAACAGGCGTTTTAGATAAATATACAAGCTCTTTGGATATTTTCAATTCCCTCTTTTCAGGGTATAATAAAATAAAGATTCACGATGCCTTCGTCTCTGGAATGCACCGGGTGGATTCACACGGTTTTTTATCGATCCGAAGGGGGCAGAAATCAGATTGTGGTTCGCGTCATTGGGAATGTGCTCCTTGATTTACGCATGATTTTGATTTTTTTGAAAAAAACAAAGCTCGTCGGGGGCGAAGATCAATCCCCTTGACATCCCATTGGAAGTCGCCGATTTCTGATGGCTGCAAAAAAAATAAAACGAGAGGCTCAGTCGAAGATGGAACAGGTGGTTTTGAGAAAATCTACCGTTGAGAAAAAAGGCGAATTTGACATCATTGTCGTCGGAGGCGGTCCCGCCGGATGCGCCGCAGCCTTCGCCGCCGCCAAGGAGGGACGACGCGTCCTTCTGATCGAACGCTCCGGGTGTCTCGGCGGCATGGCTACCGCCGGCGGACACGCGCACATCTCCTTCTACGCCGAATACGGAACGCAGGCCATGCGCTGCGTCGGCGGATTTGCGCATGATCTGGCGCTCAAAGGCGTCCGCGAAGGGTGGGGCGAATTCGACAACGTCACCTTTGATTTCGAGAGCGAAGAACTCAAGATCGCGCTGGAACGGGAGTTGACCGGCGTCGGCGTGACGCTGCTCTATTTCAGCGAGTTCATCGAAAGCGTCATGCACGAATCCACCGTTCGCGGCGTGGTCATCCACAACAAAAACGGACTTCAATTTTATGCCGCGCAAGTCGTCATCGACTGCACCGGCGACGGCGATGTCGCCGCTTCCGCCGGCGCAGAGTTCTCCGTCGGACGCAACGGCGATCACGCTTGCCAGCCGGTTACGCTGATGTTCACCGTCGATCAGATCGACTGGCCGAAAATCTGCGCGTGGCGTACCGATTACCACATGCAGCATGTTTTCCGCAAGGCCAGAGAAAACGGCGACCTCGGCGATTTCCAGTCCGTCATTCACGGCTTCTGGCACACCCGCTCCCGCCCCGATATGCTCGGAATCAACTTCACCAACAAAGTCAAAGTGGACGGCCTTGACGCCGTAGAACTTACCCGGGCGACGCTCGAATGCCGCGAACAGGTTCGGCAAAGCATCGAGGTGTTCCGCAAATATGTCCCGGGGATGGAAAATGCCAGATTAATTTCCACCGCAGAATATCTGGGCGTCCGCGAGACCAGACGGATCACCGGAGATTACATTCTCTCCACCGACGATCTCATGAAAATGCGATCCTTCCCCGACACGATCGGCTACGGTTCCTTTCTCTTCGACGTGCACGGCATCGACGCCGATGGCATGGATTCCTCCGCGGTATGCCCGCAAAGCGGGTTCCATTACCAGATTCCCTACCGGATTCTTCTGCCTGCGGGCTTGAATCAAATTCTCGTCGCGGGCCGCTGCGTCAGCGCCTCCCATCTGGCGCAAAGTTCCCTGCGGGTGATGGCCACGTGCATGCTGATGGGGGAGGCTGCCGGAATTGCGGCCGCGCTCGCACTCAAAAGCGGTTGTTCCCCCCGCGACATCGACGTGCCGGAGCTGCAGAAACACCTTCACCGTCATGGCGCGATTCTTTCGGAAGATGAAATTGTCGACTGCAGATAAAACAAAAGGAGCATTTACGAACATGACACTTCACCGAACACCACGCAGCAGTCATCCGGCGCTTGTCGCAAACTGCCGTACAAATTTTTCACGCCGGTTCACCTTGATCGAACTATTGGTTGTCATCGCGATTATCGCGATCTTGGCAGGCATGCTTCTGCCCGCCCTCAATAACGCCAGAATGACCGCGAAAGGGGCGCGGTGCACCGCCAACCAGCGGCAGGTTTCCGCCGCTGCGCTGATGTACGCGATCGATCACGACGACGGTCTTCCCGCCCCGGACAAGGGATGGATCAACTACGGCTATCTTCTGGTGTTCAAAAAGTACATTGCCGGCGATCCGCGCACTTCGGCGCTGCACGCCGACGCATGGCTCGGTTCCTCCTCCGCGACGAAAATGCCCGCAGGGTTCTGGAAGGAGACGCCCGGCTCATCACGCGGACTTTTCGCCTGTCCGACTCTTTCCGGCAGCGATCTGGCTGGAAACGGGTTGGGCTATTACGCCAATGCTTTCGGCACCCCGCGCGGAGTAATGGGATACGCATGCAATGAAGACCGAATCGGATTCCGGCTGAATCGCTCCCGGTCGTCCTCCCAGACGGTGATGATCTTTGATGGCAAAAATTTTGCCTCGTCCGCCGGAGGCGCCAAAGACTTTGTCCCCGGTTCCGCAGCCGTCTATACCGGCAACAACACCACATTGCTCGAAAGTATTGTTGCCCCGCGGCACAATGACATGCTCACTTGCACCTACATCGACGGGCACACCGACCGTTTTCGGATCGTGCCGGGGATTTTCGTCCGGCTGGCGTTCCCGGACAACCCGGTCAGCTGCATCTGAAAAAGGAAGAAAAAATGCGAATGAATCATTCGATCGCAATGCTGGTCTGCTCAGTCAGTGCCACCTGCTTGCTTGGCTCCTCCCTTGTCGCGGGGGCGACCGCAGCAAAGATCCCGTTGAAAAACCTTGCCCAATCCCCCGGTGTGACCTATTGCTATCTTGATGACTCCGGCAATGTCATCGCGCCCCGGAGTGTCGGCGACACGGATTTGAACAAATTGACCGACGGGAAATTTTCTCCCGACCGCGTCGCGACGACAAAGTACAAAAATTTTCAAAAAAAAAGCATCCGGGTTCGTTTTGAATTTCCATTGCCGGTGCAGCCGCACACTGTGCGCGCCGCGTGGATGTGGGCGCACAATCCCAAGCAATTCGTCGATGAAATGATTCTCTCCGCGGGCAACGATCCGGCCGATATGAAGATCGTCGGCCGCAGCAAAACGCCTCCCGAACGGAAAAATGTCGTCTGGATTGGTCAAATAATTCCCGCCAGTCAACCGCCCGCCCGGTTCTGGCAGATTGATCTCATTCAGGAGGCGGCAAACGGCCACTTCATGATCGGTCTCGGGCAAGTCGAAGTGCTTGGAACTTCCGCGCAATTCCATGCGCTTGCGGCCCGAGCCGGGCGCGGACTTTCCGTCGAATTCCCGCGCCAATATCCGTGTAATTTCTATGAGACTACGCCGGTGATCTCGATTCCGGTGAATCTTCTCGGCGCTGGAGAACACGATTCGCTCCGCTGGGAGTGGCAGGTGACCGACTTTTTTGGGGCAATTGTCGAAAACGGCAGTAGCGCCGGGCCGGGAAAAAACCTCCGAATCCAGCTGAAATCCCTGCCGCCGGGGCATTATCAAATTCGCGCCGCGGCGCAGGCGACTGATCGTCAGGGAAAAATTTTGCGCGGCGAAGGCCGGACTTCGTTTTTTGTGCGCCCGAAAGTTTCCCGAAGCGCGGCGCAATCGCTTGCCGAAGGAATCCGGTTCGGGATTCAAGGCGGACAGGACGACGGCGAGACGCGGGATGTTTTTACGCAGCTGGGGTTGCCGTGGCGGCGGAGTCTCTTGTTTTTCGCGCCGCTTGCCGGGCGCGACGCAGAGAATCCGGATTGGAGCAAGCTCAAGGAAAAGATTGCAAAATTTCGTAACGACAGCCGGACGATTGATTTTTTCGAGATCAAAACCGTCCCGGATTTCTGTTACGACCGGGCGCGTTTCGGAGAAAAGGACAAGATCTGGTATCTTAAAATGCCGCAGGATCGCGCGCGTTATCAGAAATTCATCGCAGATCAGGTGCGCGATCTCCCGGAAGATTGCCGCTACTTCGAGTTGTGGAATGAGCCTTATGGAAATTATTCAGTCGAAGATTTTGTAAAACTCGCCCAGTGGATGAAAGAAGCAATCCGTTCCGTCCGCCCCGGCGCGAAGATCGGCCCCAATCTCGACCCGATGGGATTTCTCGCCGAATACGTCCGCCTCGGCGGAATGCAGGACATGGATTTTCTGTCAATTCATCCGTACAGCGCGGATTTCAAATCCAGCCCGGAAAGCGCCCAACTGCGGGAGAAAGTGCGCAGCTATCAGAAATTCCTCCGCGAAAAACTCGGACGGGATGTCCCGCTTTTCGTCACGGAGATCGGCTGGCCGACCCCGCCGGAAGGAGCGGCGCGCAACAGCGAACGGGAACAGGCATGTTACACTGTCCGTGCCGCTCTGGGCCTTTATGCGGAGAATGTCGCCGGAATTATGCCGTACACCGTGATGACGCGGGAGGAAAATCCGCGGGATCGGGAACATTATTTTGGCTTTCTGCACCGGGATCTCACCCCGAAACCGGTTCTTGCGGCCTATGCAAACACCGCGGCGATGCTCGAAGGCGCGGCTTTTGTCGGCGATCTTCCGCTGGGAACGGATGTTGGCGCGATGCTTTTCCGCCGCCGGACGGGGCAGCTGATGCTCGTACTCTACACCGATGGCGGCACAAAACCCATTCTTCTGCGGCCGGAGGCGGAGTCGTTGACGCTGGTGGACATGTTCGGCAAGGAAAAAACGCAATCGGCACCGCATAACCGACTTTCGCTTACCTTGACTGACGAACCAATCTATCTTCTCGGGGTAGGCGAAGCGCTTGCGGGAAAAACCATCCGGCAGCCGGACGGCAGCCAATGGAGCAAACGATTCCGGCGTATGACCCGCCGGGCCGGGAAATACACTTCTACGGACTGCTGGGAAAAACTCCCGGTCTGGAAAATCGAAGAAAATAACAATTCCTCCTCCGATTTCTCAGCAAAATGGCAGGCGGCATGGGACGAAAAAGGGCTGTATCTATCGATATCGGTGGTGGACTCGACGCCGGGAAGGAATCCCTTCTCCGGGGCGTCGATCTGGAAAGGGGATTGCATTGAGCTATTCCTAAGTGCGCGACCGGAGCGGGTGATTCCGGGGTTCCCGGACAAGGAGGACCGGCAGATTCTGTTGACGCCGTTCGGCAGGAAGGGCGAAGAGATTTTGTACGGGGATCAGATGCGTCGGGGCAAGTTGGTTCCGGGTTGCTCCGTCCAATGGAACAAAAATAGCACAGGCTATGGAGCGAAGATCCGCCTTCCCTGGGAGTCGATCGGCTTGGCGCAAGGCAACCGTTCGGCCATCGGGCTGGAAATCGCCGTGGACAATCTGGACGCGCAGAATCTGCGCAGGCAGATTTCCTCGAATGCCCGGGAGGATAATTGGAGCAACAGCGCCTTATGGAGTTTTCTTATCTTCGACTGAAGCATGTCCTGCCGGGGCCATTGGGGGATGCCGGAAATATTCTGCATTTCTTTTGAAATCTCACACCTGGATTTTTTACTGTGTTGTCTAGAAAAGTCAAAGATGCCGATTTTCGGAATGTGCAGGGAGCGCTCTTGCGGAAAAAAGTTGGTTCAGTCGCCGGGAATCAAACGCGGTTCAATCATCAGTGCGCCGCGCTGCCACGAACGTTTCGGCAGTGAAATCTGCAATAGAAGTTGTTCGACAGCGCATCGCCCCAGCGATTCTCCGGGAATATCAATCGTCGCAGGGCGAGGAAACAGCCCCGCCAAGGTCATGATCTCTCCGTCGCATCCGATGCAGTCGAAATCTTTGCCTGGGGTCAAACCATGACGGACGATTACGCGGTAGAACAGGGCAAGCTGGAAGTCCATCGGTACGAAAATTCCGTCTGGACGAGTCGGCAACTGACAGAGTTTTGCGGCTAATTGCGTCAACTCCTCTTCCAACCTCTCAAGATCGGGGGTGTCGCCATTGAGCGGAATCGCCTCTTCCGCGCTTTCCAGAATGGCGCATTCCAAATTGCATCGTCCGGCAAAAAAATGAAAAAAATCCCGTCTTGCCGCCAGTGCGGCAATGCCGGAAACGGCATTCACAAAAGCGAGATTTCGACGATTGCGCGAATTTAAATAGGAGATTGCCATTTGCGCAATCCGGTCGTTTCCCGTCAGAATTGTATCGGATGGACTGCTGTGCGAGGTCAACCATACGGCCGGAAATTTTTTTAGGGCGGAGAGCATCTCCGGTGAGGGGCGGTTTCCCGCGAGAATCAACCCGTCCACATTGTCGTCGCGCACTGCATCCGGCAGCTCATCCGGAGAAGTCGCAATCGCGCAGATGACTGTATAATTGTGCAGAGAGGCCTCTTTAAGCATGCCGTCAATACTTCTCTGGCATTTCATTGCGAACCAATTTCTCCGGCTGGCGACGATCCTCTATTTAGTCGCGCTGCCGATGTCAGCAATGAGTGGAATTGATGAAAAATGGATTATCATTGCATGCGGCATTCTTGTCGGGCTTTATACCGTTTTCGGAGGAATTGAGGCTGTGATCTGGACGGATGTAGTTCAAACGATTATTCTCATGGCGGGGGGGCTCTTGCTGATCGGTATTGTGATTTGCAGTCTTCCTGGCGGGGTGTCCCGGGTGATCGGGGAGGGGATCTCCGCCGGGAAATTTTCGCTGGGCCCGATGGAATGGAAATTTGGAGAACGGACCTTTCCTGTAATGGTATTGATCGGGCTGACAAGTTTTGTCGGAGAATATGCAAGCAATCAGAATGTTATCCAGCGCTATATAGCCGCGAAGAGTCTGCATGAGGCGCGGAAAGCGACGGTTCTTTGTGCGTGTTGCAGTGTCCCGACATGGACGTTTTTCTTTTTTCTCGGGACGTGTATTTTTGTTTATTATAAGGTTTTTCCTTCCGAAATTGTTGCCTCCATGCCCGTGGACGAGATATTGCCGCATTTTGTGTTGACAAAAACGCCTCCGGGAGTCGGAGGCGTGATTATTGCCGCATGTCTGGCTGCGGGGATGAGTTCATTGGACTCGTCGATCAATTCGATTGCGACGGTTTTTACGGTGGATTTTGTCCGCAAATATCGCCCGGGAATGTCTGACCGCAGGGAGTTGTTTCTGGCGAAAATGATTTCAGGCTTCTGCATGGTGATGATGATCGCCGGCGCGCTGGGCATCAGCATGCTTTCGCGAGAAAGTGTGTTTGATCTGAGTATGATTCTGGGAGCATTGCTTTGTTCGGCGAGTTTGACGCCGTTTTTATTGGGGTTTTTCACCACGCGTGTCGGCAATCGCGCGATTCTTGCGGGGATGGTTGTGGCGATTATATTCAGCATCTACAATTTATGCAACTATTTTCGGATATTTCCCGATCCGTTTTTGTGGAAAATACACATCTATATGGCAGGACTGCTGTGCAATTTGCTGATGTTGGTGACTGCATTGATCTATTCTATTTTTTCTCCGGAAAAAAAACAGGATGGCCTGATGGATCTGACGGTGTGGACGATGAAAAGTCATCTAAAACCGGAATAACAGGTTGCCAAAGCGGATTGAATCCAAGGTTTTTTGTTGTCTGAGATGTCCTTCTGCAGGTGTGAAATTTCGTCTTTTATCGAAGTTAGCGGGGGATGGATCGCTTGAAGCCATCCAAGGTCAGCTCAAAAACGTCATAAATTGAACTTTTTCTGCTCAAAAAGTGTCGAATTTGGCCGTTGCCGCTCCTGCCCCAAAAACTGCCGTTAAACGGTAATTTTTGCCACGTCAAACCCCATAAATGGTAATTTATGGTAATCGCCACTTTTCGATTCGACTCCCATATGGAGAGTTAAATCATCATTACCATTCGTTTGCCATTTCATTACCATATCAAAACATCCATTGCCCTTTTGACAATGTTCTTACCATACATCAGACCAATCCTTATTTCAAGAGCCAATTGAAATATTTTTTTATACAGTTGACAAGAGTTGACAAATCGATTTATGGTGATATAATAAGTAACAGAGAGGTGGACTATGGAAAAAGAAACAATGACATTGGATGAGAAAAAAGCTTGGAAGGTTCGGTTGTTCTGATCCAACGTTAATTCTCCGGTGTCGCTGGTCAGAATGCCCGGCTTCATCGGAGGAATTGCCAGATTTGATTTGCGCAACTTCGTCAAGGCTTCCGGGAGAGAAAA
>JAQUYX010000228.1 GCA_028691615.1 Victivallaceae bacterium | reverse complement strand
CGCTCCCGTACGGCATCGATTATTATCCTGGCGGATCGGCGGGCGCCTCATGGTGCCGTCACCGAAATCATGGCCATTGCAGAAAGTTCCCAACTGGCCAGCTTTATTGTGGTGACGCCGCCGGGACAAAAACCGGAAACCGTGTTTATCCAATAACAACCGGAAACATTATGCGATTCAGAATCAAAACCGTGCGAACCCGACATGACCGGTTGATCGTAACTGCCGAAGCCGCCGTCGTGACCTTGCTTGTATGCACCGCACTCTATTTTCTGACCGGATACCAGCAAGAACGGCTCATCGGAACAAACCCGAATACATCGGAATTGACTTTGCTCAATTTGAATACTCTCTCGGCACAACAGCAAGAACGGGTTCGCCTCTTTTGCGCCATGCACGATCCGCGTCTGATTGCGCGTGCCGACACGCCGCACAGCTTCAGCGCTCTCTGGCGCGAAACCGAATTGCGCGATTATCGCGGCCGGCACCCAGCCGATCGCCCCGAGTTGGCGGAGCGACGCGCCAGCGCGTTTTTGCCGCTGACGCTTCTCAAACAGCAGAATCCCAAATTGGAGGGATTTGTCAACGCCCCCGTGCGTTCTCCCGAAAACACCGAGTCAATTCACCCGCGAATCCTCGATCATAACGGAAACATCTGTTTTACCGAATATCTGCGCGATATCGAATTACCACCCAATGGACACGGCACCGCGTCCCCCACGATTTTGCGGCGACGCGGTCGTGACGGACGAATCTGGCTGAGCGTGGCAGAGTCATGCGGCATTCCCTCGCTTGATGAAGCGGCCCTGAATGCGCTTGCCGGAGTGGCACATCGCAAGGATTTTCCGGAACGGATTTTCATTTACTGGCCTGAACGCCCTGTAACCGCCAAAGGAGATAAACGCTCATGATCGGAATGTCGTTTGCCGATGCTCTTTTTGGCATCCTCGCTTTGTGGTTGTTGTTTCTCGCGATCCTCTGGCTTCGCGAATTGAATCGCATTCGTAACTTTGAATGGCATCTCAGCAACAGCCGGCTTTTTCATTGCGACCAATGCCACCATTCGTTTATCATCAAAGAGCCATTGAATCTTTGCCGCTGCCCGCGCTGCAATGCCATTTGCATCAGCCGCAACCGGCGCAATTTGGAATAAATATGCCCCACAGACTCAGAAACACCCCCGAAACAGAAAAAAACACCCGGCAACATCGGCATGTTTTTGAAGAGCGCAAAGGCGGCGTTTTTTTGGCTCTTGCCCTGAAGTACGTGCACAGCGGTGGAAAATTTTTCCCCTCTTGTCTCAAAGACCTTTCTTTTGCTCAAACCTTTTCAAACAGCTTTTTCGTATTTTTGCTTTGTGTTTTTTTCCCTGTTTTGCTGACAGGCTGTCTATCGCTGCCGGAAGGCGAGAAGCCGGAAGGGAACATTGTAGACAATCCCGGGACGGACGTGGTTCGTGTGGATGGCTGGAAAGCCGCGGAAGAGCGTTTGATTACAGGGTTGACACTGGCGACATTGGCCAATTTACCGGGCCAACCGGTGCGATTGGTCGCGGATGAAAAATATCTGCCGCTATTAGGGCGGGTGATTCGCGCAGTCGGGCTGGTGAGCGGGGTAAAACAAGGAGATTCGTCCTCCGCATATGTGTTGACATTTCGCGAAAAAAACGGGCAGGCGGAGGCGACACTGGAAAACATTCCGGGAAAACGAATTTTGTGGCGCGATCGTTTTGAAGTGCGATAAAAAATCGCTCGTCAAGTCGGAAAATAAACTGAAAAATGGGTCTTTTCCCAAATCTTGTGAAAACCGGGGAAATGGAGGAAAGGAAAAAACCTTTTAAGGAAAGGTTATTTTCCTCTCCTCCAAACCACCTCACCTTTTTCCAAACCTTTTCAAGTACGCTTTGGGCTTTTGCGTTTCACGCAAAAGCCCAAAGCGGGCTTAATAATTTTTTGAATAAAGCGATGAGTTTGGGGAAAAGGAAGAAACTTTTCGGAATATGTCCCGGCCCATATGTCCTCACCCTTTTCGCAAACCTTTTTGTGTCCGTTTTATCTTTTTGCAGTGCAAAAAGATAAATCGAAACTCAAAAGTTTTTGTAAAAGAGATGGGGGCTTGGGGGAAGAGAAAGAAACTTTTTTCAAAAAGTTTTTTCGCTTCCTCCAAATCCCGGTCTTTATCACAAACTTTCGGACATTATCAATTTGTGCGATGAAAAAAGCGCCTCTGGCGGCCGAAAAAGCCCGAAGGGAGTTGTTGATGGAATCAAGCAAGAAACAACGGAACACATCAGAAAAGACACTTGAGTTATCCGGTTACATCTTGATTTTGACAACGCTTCGAGATGATCAATATAGCAGCAAATTCATTTTGGATATCTATCGGCTACGCTGGCAAATTGAGTTGTTTTTCAAGCGTTTGAAGTCGATTCTGGATGTTGGTCACTTGCCTAAATATGATGACGAGTGTGCGAAAGCATATTTATGCGGAAAGATTTTCATTGCAATGCTTATTGAGATTATGATACGCTCTGCCGATGATTTTTTTCCCTACGGAAATGAGCCAATTTCGGAATAGGAGTATATGGAGAGAAACGGTATTGCTATTTCAGCTTTTACGCAAAGCAATTCTTCCGGACAATGCAACATTGCGATCATGTATTCAATGTTGGCCGGATGTGGTAAGAAATATTTCTGAGCGAACTCGACAACGTCACAATATTGCAGCTAACCTCAAATATTATCGCTATTTCTACTATGTTTAGCGCTTATGCCCCAAACCCCATCTCTTTTACAAAAACTTTCATGACGGTTTTATCTTTTTGCTCGGCAAAAAATAAAACGGACTTGAAAAGGTTAGGAAAAAAGGGTGAGGCGCTTGGAGGAAGTGAGCAATATCGATCCAGAAACGTTTCTTTCTTTTCCCCCGATTCCTATCGAAATCAGGGGAAACAGCTTCTGTTTTTTTTATGCAAAGAGCCAGGTTGAGAGGTAGCGTTCGCCGGTATCGGGTAGAAGTACGACGATTCGTTTGCCGGCAAATTCCGGTTCCCGGCTCAACTTCAGAGCGGCAAACAGTGCTGCGCCGGAACTGATGCCAACCAGAATTCCTTCTTTGCGTGCCAAGTCGCGGGCGGAGTTTCCCGCGTCTTCCGCGGACACCTTGACAATCCGGTCGATCACTTTGACGTCAAGTACCCCCGGAACAAAGCCTGCGCCAATGCCCTGCAATTTATGCGGACCGGGTTTTTCCCCGGAGAGCACGGCTGAAGTATCCGGTTCGACGGCGACAATGCAAATGGCCGGATTTTTGGCTTTGAGAGCTTCGCCGACGCCGGTCAAGGTTCCTCCGGTGCCGACACCGGCGACGAAAGCGTCGATTTTACCGTCAGTACCGGTCCAGATCTCTTCGGCAGTGGTGATTTTATGTCTGGCCGGATTGGCTTGATTTTCAAATTGCTGGGGGATGAAACTGCCGGGATTTTTGCGCTGCAGCTCTTCGGCCAGCTCGATGGCTCCGGCCATTCCCTTGGTCCCGTCCGAAAGCATCACTTCGGCACCGTAGGCGACGGCGAGGCGGCGGCGTTCAATGCTCATGGTCTCCGGCATGGTCAGAATCAGATGATACCCTTTGACGGCTGCGGCCAGGGCCAGTCCAAT
>JAQUYX010000227.1:2775-3669 GCA_028691615.1 Victivallaceae bacterium | reverse complement strand
GGTCGCACATCCGGCGAAGTGTAACAGTTTGTCCGCCTCCCCGCGACCGGATAGAATGCTCAACGTCAATGCCGAAGCCAATACATGCAGCAGATGGCTGGTTCGCGCGACCAGCGCGTCATGGGTCGCCGCGTCAATCCGGCGCACCGTCCCGCCGACCGATTTCCAGAAGGAGGACACCTCCGCCAGCGCCGCTTCCGGGCACGCCCCCGGCGGAGTCACAAAAACATCACAGTTGTCATACAACGATGCAAAAGAATTGGCAAACCCGCTCTTTTCCGTCCCCGCCATCGGATGACTGCCGATCAGCCATGCGCCGGAGCTTTCGAGCAAGGGCGCGCAGGCCATGACCTCCTGCTTGAGACTGCCGATATCGGTCACCACCGCACCGGGAGCAAACGCGTTTGCATGCTCCTTCAGAAAATCAATCGTCGCGGGAATCGGCATACACAATACAATCAGATCCGCGTCGGCAAGCGCCTCTTGCAACTCTGCGGCAACGGGCACCCCCCATTCGGCGGCGGCGGCGAGACTTGCCGAAGAGCGCGACCATACGCGCAGACGATATTGCCCGTTGGCGGCGATTTTTTTAGCGAGCGAGCCGCCGAGCAGCCCCATGCCGCAGATCAAGATTTTTCTCATGCCTTTGCAAACCTTCTTTTCCGAAACACCGGAAGACGCGGCGCAACTTTTGTCAAGTGCCGTCAAAAAGACGGTACTGCAAAAAGTCCCGTCGATGGATTCCGAGTGGATCGGGAAAGGAATGGAATGGTGGTTCTGAGCGGAGCTACTCGGAGAGTAACTCCCGAAAAAACACCGTTTCAAGCCTTTTCCGAGGCACCGGAAGACGCGGCGCGACTTTTGTCAAGTGCCGTCAAAAAGACGGTACTGCAA
>JAQUYX010000227.1:0-2675 GCA_028691615.1 Victivallaceae bacterium | reverse complement strand
ATTCCGAGTGGATCGGGAAAGGAATGAAATGGTGGTTCTGAGCGGAGCTACTCGGAGAGTAACTCCCGAAAAAACACCGTTTCAAGCCTTTTCCGAGGCACCGGAAGACGCGGCGCGACTTTTGTCAAGTGCCGTCAAAAAGACGGTACTGCAAAAAGTCCCGTCGATGGATTCCGAGTGGATCGGGAAAGGAATGAAATGGTGGTTCTGAGCGGAGCTACTCGGAGAGTAACTCCCGAAAAAACACCGTTTCAAGCCTTTTCCGAGGCACCGGAAGACGCGGCGCGACTTTTGTCAGTGCCGTCAATATACCATACTCCCCGTTTTTTTCAACCGCCGCGGCTTGTTATTTTCCTCTTGGCATGTTATATTGTCTACAGAATCATTCATCGACACGAAAGGCCGAGATATGCTGAAACGACTTCTGCTTCCCCTCTTCGCCGCCGCCATTGTGCTTCTGGCCGGATCGGGCTGTCACGAATTCAAGGCGCAATTCCGCGAGCTCTTCGGACCCGGATTCAATTACACCCCGAAATACGTTCTGACGCTGCACCGTATCGTCCGGTATCCGCGCGGCAATGAACTTGAAACGCAGATCCGCACCTTTGACGGCCAGAAAATCTGGATCGGAACCAATCAATATTTCAGCAGCAAATATTTTACCGAAATCGCGCTCGTTCCCCGGATCGACAAGCCGAATTTTTACGACCTCAAGCTCAAGCTTGACAATCGCGGCAAACTTATTTGGATGCAGCTTTGCGCCGAATTTCAGGGACAGAAAGTCGCCATCATGATCGACGGAGTGTACAGCGGCGAATTCGTTCCGATCGCGTTGGTCAGTGAAGAGGAGGATTGGGTGACGCTGGTCGGCCCCTTCAACAATCTGGTCGCCGAAGGAATGATGAAATACGCCTCCGACAACTATTTGCATTTCAATCCGTCCACCAGTTCCCTCTTCTGATCCGGCGGCAAACCGGATCGGTCACGGGTTCAACAGGTCGCGGTTGTCCTCATAAAATTTCATCGGACAACGCTCCGGCTGGTCGCGCCAGAAATCCAGCACCGGTTCCCACAGCCGCCACGCCGACGCGATCTCGTCGCTTCGAATAAACAACGTCTGATCCCCCGCCAATGCGTCCAGCAGAAGCCGCGCGTAGGCGGATAATTTCACGCTGCCGCTCTCCCCGGTCATCTGGCCATAATCATAATCCAGATCGATTTCCCCCATGCACAGCCGCGGTCCCGGATGCTTGGCGTTGAGCGTGAGGGTCAACCCCTCCTCCGGCTGCACTTTGAAAATCAGCTTGGGATTCTGAAGGTCTCCGGCCGAGAGCGGGGAAAAGATCGAATGGGGAACCTTGCGGAAAACCACTTCAATGCGGCTCTCGGTCTTCGCCAGTTTCTTGCCGCTGATCAGGCAGAAAGGAACCCCTTCCCACCGCCAGGAATCAATGGCAAGATGAGCGCGGACAAAGGTTTCGGTCATCGAATCCGATGGAATGCCAGGCTCGCTGCGATACCCGGCATACTGTCCTCGCTGAATGCGCGACGGGATATTCTCCGGCGTGAAAGGCCGGATGGATTCGACCAGTTTTCGTTTTTCGTCCCGCACACTGTCCGGCGCGAAGGAACGCGGCAGCTCCATCGCCACCAGCGCAAGCATTTCCAGCATGTGGTTCTGAAACATGTCCCGCAAATGCCCCGCACGATCATAATATCCGGCGCGCGCGCCGACGCCGAAGCGCTCCGACACGACAATTTTCACGCATTCAATCCAGTTGCGGTTCCACAATGGTTCAAACACCACGTTGCCGAAGCGCAGCATCAGAATATTCTGCACCGTCTCCTTGCCTAAATAGTGGTCGATTCGG
This sequence comes from Victivallaceae bacterium, assembly GCA_028691615.1. Classification (GTDB taxonomy): domain Bacteria; phylum Verrucomicrobiota; class Lentisphaeria; order Victivallales; family Victivallaceae; genus JAQUYX01. The sequence continues at coordinate 804 of JAQUYX010000227.1, read as the reverse complement.
TAGATCTGTTCCTCCGTGAGGTGCCGGTGCAAAAATTCATCCAACGCCTCCGCCCCCGCCAGATCGAAGCCGAACGGTTTCTCGAAAATCACATGCCGCCACGCCTCCGGCGTTTGCTCCGCCAGAAGTCCCGCGTCGGCCAGATGCTCTACCACCGTCGAGACAATCGCGCCGGGCAGCGCCGGATAAAACAGCACCGGCCACTGACGGTATGCCGAGAGTTTTTCCGCCAGCGCCTGATAGGCGGCATCGGAATCATAGTCGAATCCGAGATGTTCGACCCCGTCCGGCAAAGCCGCCAAAGGTCGATGCCGCGAACAGGCAAAGATTTTCGTCTCCGCGTGAAGCAGATGATTTTGCTGCAGCGCTTCAATCGCCGGAAAAAGTTTCTTTGCCGCAAGATCGCCGGAGGCGCCGAAGATGACCGCCACGGCACGGGACGGTCGCTCCTCCACACAGAGTCGTTCCCGCCAATAGCCCCGTTTCATAAGTAGTACACTCCTGCAAACTTCGGTTCCCGCAGTGCGCCGGTCGAATCGTCAAAGAAAAATGCGTTCCACAAAAACGCCGGAACCCGTTGGCTGAACGATGACATTTTCAGTTCCTCCTCCAGTTCTGTTCCGAATGCGACCACTGGCCGTGCCGGAGCAATGCCTCTTCGTCGTCAATCCGCAGAAATCCGTGATGCCCGAAATAATCGCGCTGCGCCTGAATCAACGCCGCCGGCAGCCGCGACGAACGCAACTGATCGAACCACGCCAGCGACGCCTGATATGCGGGAATCGGGAACGCCCCCATCGCCGC
>JAQUYX010000226.1 GCA_028691615.1 Victivallaceae bacterium | reverse complement strand
CCGGTGCTTGACCACGAGAATTTTGACGGGGAATGTGTCACTTACAATTATCCCCTTCCGACGATGGGTGTGCAGATTGCTGAAATGGTCCGGCGCAGACTGGCCCAAGATGACAGCGCTTATCATTGCCCGCCGACCCCGATCGAATTGACGCGCCGCATCTGTCATTCCGACTCGAACGATTGAATATACGCATCGTGCCTTCCGGCACTCGGCCGAACTCGCGTCGAAGCGCTCCGGGGCGGAATAAAAAATGGAATTTATTTTCCTCCCCTCTTGACAATGCCGCAAATTTTGCTATAATATATACAAGACATACTTGCAAATATATGCAAAGCTTTATCGCGTAAATATGTTCATTCATAACGACTAAACAACAATAAACATTCAGTTCCCCTAGTATCCGTAGTTCACAAAAGAGGAGATTCAATGATGTTCTTTGGAAAGCAAAAAAGGTCGAAACATGAGGGGCAAGACGCGTTTACGCTGATTGAACTTCTGGTCGTGATCGCGATCATCGCGATTCTCGCGGGGATGCTTCTTCCGGCGTTGAATCAGGCGCGGGAAAAGGCAAGAACCATCAACTGCACCAGCAATCTGAAATCGCTGGGAACCGCGTTGATTATGTATTGCGACGACAATCACGGGGCGATGCCGACCTTTCTGGGCGGCATGATCGGCTGGTCTTCCTATAATTGGCAGACTCTTCTTTACCGTCAGCTCACCGGGCAGATCGCCGCCGGCTGGCTGCAGGCCAACGGTCCCAATCAGTATTGGATTCGCAACCGCACTCTGGCGTGTCCGTCGGCCGTCCGCTACGGGACGGTGCTGGACATGTACCATCGCAATTACGGCATCAACTGGTTTATGGGGATCTCGCTGCCCAATCGCGGCGCAAAAACCAACGACACGCTTCACCGGCTGTCGCAGCCGAGCAAACGCATGGTGCTGGGCGACGTCGATTATAATTATGCCGCCGGTTCCTGGGACAGTGAAGCCAGCTACGTGACCAAAAGCACCGCCGGCTATGTCGCCCCCGCGGATCGCACCAATACCAACACTGTCGGATTCCGTCACAGCGGTCAGATGGCAAACTTCACCTTTGCCGACGGCCATGTGGAAACGCGCGAGCCTGCGCTCGTGCCGACTACCAAGCTGGAACTTCCTTATGACGAGCGTTATTTCCACGGCCGCGAGATGTCAAACTAAATAGTATAGAATGGTTATGAAGATGAAAAAGAATTTGATTTTCGGCGCATTGTTTCTGACGTTTTTCGCTTTCGCAGGGGCCGCCGACACCGGGACGCAGAGCAAACTTGTCATGCAAAAGAAGCTCGATGAGCCGAAGAAGCTTTATTTGTATCTCGATAAAAAAGCGGGAGCCGACGCGGTTCTTTCGCTGGACAAGGAAAATTTGCCGGAATCGTTTCAGCAGGTCTGCAAGCTCGAGATCAAGAAGAGAACTTCCAATCCGACGCAGATTCAACTGATGCATTTTTACGGCGGAAGGATGATGGAAGGCGAAAAATATCGCGTCGAATATTTGCTCAAAAGCTCCCGTCCGGTGGAGTTTTCGGTCAATATCATCGCCCAGAAACCCGGTCAGTGCCGTCGGGTCGGCAAAGATGCGTCCAGCACCTTTTCGACCGCGGGGAATGTCTGGGAGAAGGCCTCGATGGAGTTTACTGTCGATGACGACTTTGAGAAGGGGTTCGGGTTCCGGATTCCGAATTTGAACCTCGGAAACCTGCCGGAAGGCACGGCGATCTGGATTGCGGAAGTCAAGTTCTGGAAACTCTGATGCAAAGAGGGCGCTGAAATTCCCCTTGCCCTTGGCGATCGCCGAGGGGGCAGGGAAAGCGCGGCATTGGGGATTCTTTCCTGCGTTATTTTTTTGAAAGATGTGATGAGATGACAAGATTTTTTTTGCCTTTTTTGCTGGCACTGGTGTTGCCGGGCGCAGCGTTTTGCGCTGAAATTTTTTCTGTCCGGTTCGATAATCCGTCCGCAATTGCTTCGCGGATCGGTCTTGCGGTAGACCGGAAGCAGGCGGAGGCGTCGGTTGCATTACTTGATGGCGCCGCCGCGTGCACGATTAAGAAGCCCGGCAATTCGCTGCTCTCGGTGGAATTTTACACACACGGTCGGGTTAAAATCGTCCAAGGGGCAAAATATGTCTTGAAATTTCGTGCCAAATCCAGCCGGAAGGCGACGATCAACGCCGCGTGTTATTTGAACGTCCCGAATTGGAAGACGCTCAATCGCGCGGCATCTGCTTATTTTACGTTTGAAGAGGGCAAGTGGACCGATTGCTCGATGACCTTCGTGTCGGACATCAGCGCGGACAACGTGCGCATCCCGAGTTTCCGGCTGGGAAAAATGCCGGCCGGAACCGTATTCAGCCTGCAATCGGTGACGATGGAAGGCCCTGACAAAGTGGATTTGCCGGCAATGGAATTTGCCGGGGGCAGGAACATCCAGAATTTTCCCGCAAAAATCTGCTGGGATCTCACGGAGGCGTGGAACCGCCGGACGGAGGAACGCATTCGTTTCTCCATGAACGCGTTCTGGGAAATCCGTCCGGTCGGCGGCAAGGCGCTGACCGAACCGTGCTATTTGCGCATTCCCGGCTCATGGCGCGGGGCGAACTCTTCCGGTTTTGTAAGGAATATGCAGGGCCGTCCGGTCGCCTCATGGTACGGCAAACCCATCGGCGAATATGAAAATGTGGAAATCCGACGGACGTTCGACGCGCCCGGCGAATGGCGCGGACGCAGCGTCCGGCTCAAATGCGATTACGCCCACGCCGAAACCGAAGTCATTCTCAATGGCAAAACTCTTGGAAAGTTCGGCGAAGCGCAGGATTTTGTGATGGATTGCGATTTGGGCGATGCGTTGCGGTTCGACGGCGGCAATGAATTGATTTTGCGCATGCATTCCACGGCGAAACGCGGAAAACTGCGCGGCGGAATTCTGGACCCGCTTTATCTGGACGTCCGCCCCCTGAAGAACTTCGGAATGCCGACGGTCCTCACTGAAATCGCGCGCGGCAAAATGAAGCTGCGCTTTCACAAATGTACCGAACCCCTCGCGGGAAATTTGCAGCTGACGCTGACCGACGTCGCTACCGGCGAGAAGGTCTTTGATCGCAGCGTACCTTATCAGAAAGCGCTGGAATTTGACTATGTGGCTCCGAAGCTCTGGGACACGGATCACCCCAATCTTTACGATCTCGGACTGAAACTTTCCGACGCGGGAGGAAAGCTGCTGGACACCGAAAAGATTCGGATCGGCTTTCGTGAGCTGACCATTCGCGGAAAGGATTACTGCCTTAACGGGAAACCCATCCGTTTGCTTTGCGACTCGACTACCGCGCAGCCGGATTGGATTCCCAGCTATTTTACCTCGCCCGATACCTTCCGCAATAAACTTCTCGCACTCAAAAAGATGCGGCACAACTGCTGCTATGTCGACCGTGCGGAACAGTCCGTGATCTACGATGTGGCCGATGAAGTCGGAATGCTGCTCATCAGCAAAATTTATATCATTCCTTATCTGAAGTTTCCCTGAAAATGCTGGGGAAATATCATGAAGCGTGAGCGAAAAGAGATTCTGCAACGAATTTAACGGCGGAGTTGATGAATTCAGGGCAACGCCTTGAAGAATTCAGTTCAGCCCT
>JAQUYX010000048.1 GCA_028691615.1 Victivallaceae bacterium | reverse complement strand
CCTGCCAGCCGGATATTCTGACCATGTGGCATGCCCTTCGCAACACCCAATACACACTCGGGATCGATCCCGAAAAAATCATTGCGCTGGAAGCCCATCTGAAAAATGCGCTCAAGGATTACTTCATGCCCCCCGAAGCGACCCGCGTGGAGCCGTTGATCCCGTTTTCGCCCATGCCCGGCGGCGCCCTGACGGCCAATACGCAGATGCTGCGCGACAACAATCTCATGGATCGCTATCCGCAGTTCATCTCCGCGATGGGCGAAGCGGTCGTCAAGGGCGGGTTCGGAACCAGTGTGACACCAGTTTCGCAGTTCTATTTTCAGCAGGCGTTCAACAATGTGATGTTCGGCCCCTGGAAGAAGATCGCCGACGGTTACGGCAAAATGGTCCTCGGCTACTTCGGACACACGCCGAGCGCCCCTGATCCCGAGGTGGTGAAAATCGCTTCGGAACAGCTCAAGCTCGCTCCGACCCAGCGCAATCCGCTGGATATCAACGAGGAAAATCCGGCGAAAGGCCGCAAGGCCGCCGTTGCCATGCTTCAGGCGAACCAGCTGCCCGCCACCGACGAAAATATCTTCATCGCCGCCACCTGTCTGGAAAAGGGCATCGCGTTTCTCAAGGGCGAAGGAAAGATCGCTGTCCGCAAAAACGATCCGACCGCCGTCCGGGAAAGTGCGCCGGCGCCCCGGCCGTCCGACGCCGTGAACATCATGCTGGGCGGACGGGAATTCAAGGTGGAGTTCAAGCAGGCCGGATGCGCGCTGGTCAACGGCAAAACCTACGCGTTTTCCGCCAAGAACGAGGGCTCGCCCGCGGAAAAAAGCGCGTTGGAAAACGCCTCCGCCGGCAACGACTCCGGAAAATTCTTTGAAGTCCATACCCCCGTGCCGGGAATGCTCATCCGTTTTCTGGTGAAACCCGGCGACACAGTAAAGCGCACCACGCCGATTCTGGTTCTGGAGGCCATGAAGATGGAAACGCCGATTCTGGCGGAAAACGACGGAATTGTCGCTCGCTTCGAAGTCGCCGTGGGCGATCAGGTGCAAACCGGCGCGCTGCTGGCGGTGATCAAAGGTGGAAGGGACTGATTGCGCTATGGAACTGACTAAAATTTTTCAGGGCTTCGACCTGCTCGCATTCCAAATCGAACACGATTGGAAACTCGCCGTCGTCCGTCTCGTTCTGGTCCTGCTCGGAATCGTCATGGTTTATCTGGGCAGAAAAGGCATTCTGGAACCGCTGTTGATGATCCCGATGGGCTTGGGAATGAGCACGATCAACGCATCGATGATGTTTTTCGACCCCGTCAATATGGTCAACAAAACCACCGTGGATCCGACCCGGGTCGGAACTTTGTTCCTCGACTCGATCGAATCCAACAACAACAACCTCATGACGCTCTGTCAGATCGACTGGCTTCAGCCGATCTACACCTTCGCCTTCAGCAACGGTCTGATCGCCTGTCTGATCTTCATCGGCATCGGTTCGCTCCTGGACATCGGATTTGTCATGGCACGCCCATACCAGAGCATGTTTCTGGCCATCTGCGCGGAACTGGGAACGTTTCTTACCCTGCCGATCGCCATGCTGTTCAAGGGCATGACGCCGGGAGAAGCCGCGTCCATCGCGCTGGTCGGCGGCGCGGACGGCCCAATGGTGCTTTTCGGCTCCCTCAAAATGGCGCCGGAACTCTTTGTGCCGATCACCGTGGTGGCATATTTGTATCTGGCGCTGGCCTATGGCGGATTTCCTTATCTGATCCGTTTCATGGTTCCCAAGAAATTCCGGATGATCGAAATGCCCAAGGAGAAGAATGTCCGTGAGTTTTCCTCGTTTGAAAAACTGCTGTTTTCAATCGTCGCATGCGTGGTGCTGTCCTTTCTGTTTCCGGTGGCCGCGCCGCTGTTCTTCTCGCTCTTTCTGGGCATCGCCATCCGGGAATCCGGGCTGGAAAAATTCCGCTATTTTGTCAGCGAAATCATCCTGTACGGTTCGACCCTGACGCTCGGCGTGCTGCTCGGCATACTTTGCGACGCGAAAACCATCATGAATCCGCAGGTGCTTCCGCTGCTGATTCTCGGCATCATCTCGCTGGGGCTCTCCGCGGTCGGCGGACTCATCGGCGGATATCTGATGTACTTCTTCACGGGGGGAAAATACAATCCGGTCATCGGAATCGCCGGCGTAAGCTGCGTACCGAGCACCGCGAAGGTGGCGCAAAAGGCGGTCGCTCACGACAATCCGGGAGCGGTCATCATGCAATACGCCCTCGGCGCGAATATCTGCGGAGTAATCACCACCGCCATCATCACCGCCGCTTATATCTGTCTGATTCAATCCTAGCACAGGGAGAAAGTGGACAAAATGCTTTCCGTTGTAAAACTTATGCTGATCGCGGTGGCCGTCACCGCGGTAACCGGGTTTCTGATCTCTTTCCTGATTCAGATTCTCACCAAACTGGTCAGTTCGCGTCCGCAGAAATCCTCCGACGAAGAGGAATTGACCGCATTGGCCATCGCAATCGCGCTGCGAGGCGCGGAAAGGAAATAAAACCTCATGGGCAAAAAACACCACCGCGGTTTATCCGAAGCGGAAGTCCGGGAGAGCAGAATGCGCCACGGCGCAAATCTGCTCACGCCTCCGCCGCATCGTTCCGCATGGAGCATTCTGGCCGACAAACTCAAAGAACCGTTGATTTTGATTCTGTCGCTGGCCGCGCTGCTCTCCGTGCTGACCGACGGCTGGGTGGAAGGCGGAGGGATTCTCTTGGCCATTCTGCTCTCGGCGGGAATCGGATTCTTCAGCGAATATCGGGCTGGACGGGCGTTTGACATTCTCAATCGCACCGAGGACGAAACTCCCGTACGGGTGCTCCGGGGCGGCAGGATCGTCACCAGACCGAAATCGGAACTGGTCGCGGGGGATGTTTTTTTGCTCGAAACCGGCGAGGAGGTTCCCGCCGACGCCCGAGTGTTGGAGGCTTCGGAATTTAATTTGGATCAATCCAAGTTCACCGGGGAACCGGAATTGGTTCTGAAAGTACCGGCCGATCACCCGGAATTTCCAGTTCTCGCGCAATCCGCCACTTACGCACCCGATCTGGTGTTGCGCGGATCGACGGTGCTCTCCGGCAACGCCACACTGGAAATTCTGGCCGTCGGCATGTCCACGGAAATCGGAAAAACCGCGCAATCCGCCACGGAGATTACCGACGAGACGACGCCGTTGCAGAAACAGTTGCGCCATCTGAGCAAAGTGATCGCCATTTTCGGCTTTGCCGCCGCCGTGGTCCTGTTTGCTTTGCTGCTGGGGCGCGCATGGGCCAACGATTCGCTCAATTTAAGCGTCATTCTGGGCTTTTTCATGCTCGCGGTGACACTGATTGTCGTAACCGTGCCGGAAGGACTGCCCATGAGCGTCACCTTGAGTCTGGCCTGCAGCATGCGCAAAATGGCGCAGAGCAACTGCCTGATCCGCAAGCTTCACGCATGCGAAACCATCGGCTGCGCCACCGTGATCTGCACGGATAAAACCGGCACGCTGACCATGAACCAGATGCGTCTGGCCGAAGCGGTGTTCCCGGAGAACAGCGCAGCGCTGGTGGCCGAAGCCATTGCGACCAACTCCACCGGCAATCTTGATGGCGACGAAGTTCTGGGCAACCCCACCGAGGGGGCTTTGCTGATCTATCTACGGCAGCAGAAGATTGATTACAACCAGCTCCGGGAAGAAAATCCCCCCCTTCAACGCTGGAATTTCACCACCGAAACAAAATATATGGCCACCGCGCTGGCCTCCGGCACCATTCATATCAAAGGCGCGCCGGAGATCATTCTGGAAAAATGCGCCTTCCGGCAATGCGCCGACGGCGATTTCCCGCTGTCCGACGCAGAGCGCGTCCGGATCCGCGAAGATCTCGCTAAAGAACAGGCGAAAGGACGCAGAACGCTCGCATTCGCATTCACCCGAACGCCCGGAGAATCGCCGAGCGACTCCCGGAATTTCATTTTTCTGGGGTACGCCGCGATTTCCGATCCAGTGCGCCCGGAAGTACCCGCCGCAATCGAGGCCTGCAGAAAAGCCGGGATTCAGGTGAAGATCGTCACCGGCGACACCGGCGCGACCGCTTCGGAAATCGCACGGGAAATCGGACTGGACGCCCAAACCGTAGTGGAAGGCCGCGCGTTCGGCGCACTCTCATCGGAGGAAACCACCCCGGTTGCCAAAAAACTCTCCGTCATCGCCCGCGCCCGTCCCGACGACAAACTCAAACTGGTCAATGCCCTTCAGCAATCCGGCGAAGTGGTCGCCGTGACCGGAGACGGCACGAACGACGCCCCGGCGCTGCATCACGCCGATGTCGGAATCGCCATGGGCAAAACCGGCACGGCCATTGCGCGGGAGGCGTCGGATATCATTCTGCTGGACGACTCCTTCGGAAGCATTGTCAACGCCGTTCTGTGGGGGCGCTCGCTGTATTTGAACATTCAACGTTTTCTGGTCTTTCAGCTGACGATCAATCTGGCTGCGGCCGGAATCGCGCTGGCCGGACCTTTTCTGGGCGTGGAAATGCCGTTTACGGTCATTCAGATGCTTTGGATCAATCTGATTATGGACACCTTCGCGGCACTGGCGCTGGCGACGGAACCGCCGACCCCGGCGGTCATGAAGCAGCATCCACGCAAACCCGGAAGCTTCATTGTCACCGGCGCGATGGCAAAACAGATTGCAGGGACATCAGTGCTCTTCATGGGAATGTTTTTTGCCACCGCGCTCTACTGGCGCCAAAACGGGCTGGACGCCCGGGAATTGACCATCCTCTTCACGGCATTCGTCCTGCTGCAAGTCTGGAACCTTCTGAACGTAAGGACGATTGGAAGCGACAAATCCATGCTGCACCGCCCGAAGTGCGAGAATTGGGTTTTCCCCGGAATCGTCGGAGGAATCGTACTGGCGCAAGTGGCGATCACCCAATGGGGGGGTAAAATCTTCCGAACCGTGCCTCTGAAGTTTTCGGATTGGATCACGCTGATCGCAGTGACTTCGCTTGTTTTCTGGATCGGGGAACTCTTGCGGATGCAACGCCGCCGCAACAATCGCAGCACAAGCTGCCGGAGATGAGCCTATGACGCTTCTAGCTTTGAATGTTTTCGGCGGTCTGGCCATCTTCATCTTCGGCATGAAGATGATGAGCGACGGACTGCATTTGGTCGCCGGAGAGAAGATGCGCGCGATTCTGCGCCTCTTCTCGGCAAACCGGTTCATCGCCATTCTTTCGGGCGCGGCAGTCACCGCGGTGATTCAATCCTCCAGCGCCAGCACCGTCATGGTCATCGGTTTTGTCAACGCCGGACTCTTGAATCTGGTTCAGGCGATCGGGATTATCTTCGGCGCGAATATCGGCACAACCATCACCGCGCAGCTGGTCGCTTTCGAAATCGGATGGATCATTATGCCCGCCATCATTGCAGGTGTTTTATTCAGCTTCCTGCCCTCCCCACGATGGTCAGGATGGGGCACAACCATCATCGGACTGGGACTGCTCTTTCTGGGAATGCAGATCATGAGCGAGGAACTCAAAGCGCTCTCCTCGCATCCCGGATTCGCCGCGGCGTTTCAGACCTTCCGCTGCGCACCGGTGAACGGAGTCATCCCGCCGCTCGCGCTGCTCGGGGCCATCGGCATCGGGCTGGGGGCGACCTTGATCATCCAAAGCAGTTCCGCCTGCACCGGCATCATCATCGCCTTGGGTGCGGGGGGGCTGATTGATCTCTACACCGCGGTCGCGCTGGTCATGGGAGCAAACATCGGCACAACCATCACCGCGCAGCTGGCGGCGATTCCCGCCAACCGGGTGGCGAAACAGGCGGCGCTGGCGCATACCTTGTTCAACGTGTTCGGCGTATGCATCATTGTCGGAACGTTCTGGATCACCTGGGGGAAAGAGCCGGTTTTTTTCCATCTGGTCAACTGGATTTCCGCAGACGGGGATTTGCCCAGACGCATTGCCAACGCGCACACGATCTTCAATGTCTGCACCACGCTGATTCTGTTTCCCCTGATCCCGTTTCTGGCGCGCGTTTGCGAGAAACTCATTCCCAAAGCCAAGGAAAAGGTGAAATATCAGCGCCTCGAACCGCTGCTGCTGAACACCCCCTCGATTGCGTTGGTGCAGACCTCAAGCGCATTGCACAAGATGCTCAAAAAAGCATGGGAGATGGTGGAATGCTCCTTGAAGATCTACAACCGCAATGACAAGGCGAATCAGGCCATGGTCAAGCAGCTCGAGGAACGGGAACAAAAAATTGATGAACGGCAGCACGAAATCACCGAATATCTCGCGCTTTTGATGCAACGACCGTTGACATCCGCGCAGGCGGAACAAATTCCGCTGCTGCTGCATTGCACCAACGACACCGAACGGATCGGCGACCATACCGCCGTCATCCGGGCCCTGATGGAGAAATTCCATTCAGACAAGTGCGTCTTGAGTTCGGACGCGGAGGAGGAATTTGAAAAACTCTTCCGTCTGCTGAGTCGACAGGCGCAATGCACCCTTGCGCTGCTGAAACATTGCACCGCGCAACAGCAGAAGGACGCCGCCGGCTTCGAAGAAGAAATCGACAGGATCACCGACCGGTGTGAAGCAGCACACATGCGCAGAATGAACAACAAGGAGTGCCGGCCGGCGGCGGGAGTGCTTTATCTGGAATTGCTTTCGGAAATTCGCAAGGTATCCCGGCATTTGGCCAATATTGCACAACGCGCCGACGCATTTTCCGAGATCGAGTCGCCGTCGGCGTCGGGAATGACCGAGTAAAAAGCAACAACGGAGGATTGTCGGCATGACCGATTCCATCGCAGAATATATTGTGTACTTTGTACAATACGCCCATCTCTGGGGATTGTGGATCATCTTCTTCTTTATGACTGTGGAAAGCTCGTTTATTCCGTTTCCCAGCGAAGTGGTCATGATTCCCGCCGGGTTTCTCGCCGTTCGCGGGGAACTCTTGACCGGGAACGTCTGGATCGACGCGCCGCTGGCGATCGCCGCCGGCGTGGCCGGATCGCTGGCCGGAGCTTATATCAACTACTATCTCGCGCGATATCTGGGGCGTCCGGTGCTGTACCGGTACGGAAAATATTTTTTCCTCAATGAAAAAACACTGCTCCGCGCGGAGGAGATTTTCCGCGAATACGGCGCGCTGGCCACCTTCGTCTGCCGCCTTCTCCCCGCGATCCGGCAGCTGATCTCCCTTCCGGCGGGACTGGCCAGAATGAACCTTATGCCGTTCAGCTTCTACACGGGACTGGGCGCGGGGATCTGGGTGGCGCTGCTGACCGCCGTCGGGATCGGACTCGGACGGCTCGCCGGAGCGCTGAGTTATCCCGAGCTGGTGAAAAAAGGGGAATCGCTGATCGCGGAATCCTACATCTGGATTCTTCCCGCCACGGTGCTGATCGTCGGAGGGTATCTCTTTTTGCATCAAAAAATCATGCGACTTTCGTCAAGACAAAATAAACCAGGAGAGCTGCTATGAACAAATTGTTTTTCGGGATTCTTGCGGTGCTGATCGCCGCCTCAATCTATACGCATCTGTCGCAACCATCGCGACAATCCGCCTATCCGCTGCTGACGTGGAAAAGCGATTCCAATCCGCAGCGTTATGAACAAATTCAGCTCTTTCAAAAATGGCTGAATCAAAATCATCCGGAACTGCCCCGCTCCGGCAACAACCCGTCTTTCGGCGTCCGGCTGAACTCCTCCAACAATCAAGGGACGTTAATTCAATCGGTCTCCGGCATGGGCGGCGATCTGCTTGACGGCATCAACCCGCAATCCTATGGCGCAATGGGATTGCTCAAAGATGTCGGGGAATACGCCAAGTCATATCATTTTGGCCCCAACGACACCTATCCCGGCGTGATGGACTCCCTGAGTTATGACAGCAAGCAGTACGCCTATCCGAGCAACTGTGCCGTAAGCAACATGTGGATCAATCTGAACACCCTCAAGGAATACGGCATCCCCCCGCCCCGGGAAGATTGGACCCCCGAGGAGTTCGCCCGCATCGGCAAGGAGTTTGTGGAAAAAGCGAACAAAGGCGAATCGCATCGCACCAAATTTCTGACAGTCTCGGCCCAATCGCTGGGCTTCGGCTACGCGCTGATCGTCGCCCGCAGTCAAGGGGTCGACGCGTACAACGAGACGCAGACGGCGTGTACGGTCAACGATCCGCGTTTTGTCGGAATTTTTCAAAAGCTGTACGACTGGACTTACAAGGATAAATTTCTGCCCACGGCCGCAGAAGTTGCCTCCAACGAGGTGGAATCCGGCGGATATGGCGGCGCGGCGTTCTCCAATTTCATTTACGGCAACTATGCGATCATCGTCACGGGGCGTTATGCGCTGATTCGGTTCCGCGAAATCAATGATGCGGAAAACGCCTTTCAAATGGCCAGTGTGATGCTCCCCCAATACCATTACAAAAATCTGCTGATCTCCGCCCGTTCGACCGGCATTTTTGCCGGCACCCGGAATTATGAAAAATCCCGTTATTTTCTGGAATTTCTCGCGGGCAAGGATTACAACGAGTATATCATTGCGCACGCCGACGGACTGCCGCCCAACCCCAAATATTGCATCGGCAATCCCGCATATCTGGCGCCCAAAGAGTATCCGAACGAGGGCAACGTTCACGCCAACGAATTGAAATGGGCGACGACGATCGCGCTCTCGATGAGCAGCACGCCGTATTATCCGCCGAACGGACGGGATTGGTTCAACTACGCCCTCGGAATGCTTCTGGCGGACCGGGAAACCGCGGAAGGCGCGCTGAACTACGCGCAGCTGCGTATGAATACGGCGATTCTCGCCAATGTCAGGGAAAATCCCAGACTCAAACAGCGCTATGACGAAGGAATCCGCCTCCAGAAAAAAATCGACGCGCTTAAGGCCGACTGGAATTACGACCGCAATCACATGCCGATTTCCGGCTCGAAGATCCCCCGCAACTGGGTGCGCAATGCGTATTACGCGAAACTTTATGCGGAACAAAATATGCTCGCCCCTCCGCAGGAGCTTGCAATCAGCACGCCCACGCAGAACTTTCCGGGATCCAAACTGCGCTCCATTCGTTTTCCCTCGCTCCAGTTCGACGGGGTTCCGCTGGGCAAAGTCATGTCGATCATTTCCCGGCGCAGTCGCGACACAGATCCCGTCCATCGCGGGGTATTCCTGCTCTTCCGCGACACCTCCGGGACCGATGCGCGCGGCAAGATTCCGGTGTATCTGAATCTCAAACAAGTCACCTTGGAGGAAGTCCTTCATCACCTCTGCCGCCGTTACGGGCTGCTTTGGGAACAAAAAGGCGACTGGATTGAAATTACAGCGGTCGCGGGCGCAAAAATCACAGTGGATCTGAGCAATCAGCAATAAGGAGAGTGCGTATCATGTCATTCCGAAAAAAGGATTTTCGCGATTCCTGCGCAGGAATTGCATTTCTTCTGCCGAACATTCTGGGCTTTCTGGCATTCACCTTGATTCCGCTGCTGATCAGTCTCTTTATGGCGTTCACCAACTGGAATCTGGAAATGCACAACATGTTCCAGGATCAGCCGTTGCGCTCGGTGGGATTCGACAACTTCATCAAACTATTCACCGATCCGGACTTCTTCTCCTATTTGGGCAACACGCTGTTCCTGATGCTGGGCATTCCCTTCGGCATGGCCGGCAGCCTCGTCGCCGCGTTGCTGCTCAACAACGATTTCCGGGGAAGTCGCCGGACCAAACAGGTCTTCTGGATTGTCCTGCTGACGATCCTGCTGACCGTCTCCTGCTGCATGCTGGTGCTCACCGGACTGGGCGCCGCGGCCATGACCTTGCTGGTCTGCGCGGTGGCCGGAGCGATCCTGATCGGCGGCGCATTCGGGGGTCAAAGTGTTTATCGGACACTGTTTTATTTTCCCAGCTTCACCGCCGGAGTCGCCACCTACATCCTCTGGAAAAAACTTTACAGCCCGGAAAACGGCCCCATCAACAATGTCATTCAGCCAATCCTCGATACCGTCAACCCGACCGTCGCGGCCATCACGCAGACCGGAGCAGAACGGATTTCCAGCTTGCTTTTGCTTCTGATGGGGGCCGGATTCGCGTGGATGGTCTGGCGGCGGATTCTGCGCTGGAAAAATGGAGAATGCGGCACGGTCAGTCTGGTGATCGGACTGGTGCTCTTGAGCATTCCGCTGATTCTATGTCAAATCTGGAGTCCGCGGCCGTGGGGCGGCGCATTGGGCTGGACGTTGGTTTCGCTTGCCTTCGGAGCGCTGATCGCGGAACTCAATTCCGGGCCGAAATTCAAGGCGCTGCCGGATTACGGACTGGCGGATGTGGTGATCTTTGACGGAATGCTGATGATCGGATTGTTCATCCTGCTCGGATTGGCCAACGTGGTGCTGGGAATGCCCGAATGTGCGAATGTCGCCGGCGGCATGACCGCGCCGAAATGGCTTTCCGATTATTATTGGGCAAAACCAGCGATTATGATTATGGGCTTCTGGGGGGCGATCGGCTCGAACAACATGCTGCTCTATCTGGCGGGGCTTTCCGGAATCTCGCCGGAACTGTATGAGGCGGCGGACATCGACGGCGCGTCTCCGTTCCAGAAATTTTGGAATGTCACATGGCCGCAGCTGGCCAATGTAACGTTTTTCATTCTGGTCATGTCGATCATGGGCGGACTCCAAGGCGGATTCGAAATGGCCAGAACCATGACGCAGGGAGGACCTGCGGGCTCCACAACCACGCTGGCCTACTATATTTATACCGAGGGCTTCGCCACCGGCAATCTCGGTTACGCTTCGGCGGTCGCATGGACACTCTTTGCGCTGGTGCTGAGCGTCACGCTCTTCAACTGGAAATTCGGCAACCGCTATACCAACGACTGAAGGAGGCAAAAAAGCAATGAAAACAGATACGATCGTTCGCCGGAGCATGAAAATAATGATTCTCCATCTGCTGCTGGCAATCCTTGCCGTGGCGATGGTGCTGCCGTTCACCTGGATGGTGCTGGCCAGTTTGAAGCGACTTGAGGAGATCGGCCTGGAATCATGGCTGCCGACGGTGTTTCAATGGCAAAACTATGCCGAAGTGTTCAATATGAAGGGAATTTTGTTTGGGCGGTGGTATTGGAACAGCATTTTTGTGGCCTCCTGGGTCACCTTCCTGCAAGTATTCACCAGCAGCATGGCGGCGTTCAGTTTTTCGCGGCTGCAATGGAAGGGGCGGGATGCGGTTTTTCTGCTCTATCTATCGACCATGATGCTGCCGGGGCTGGTGATGATGATTCCGAACTACCAGAATATGATCTCACTGGGGCTGGTGGACAGCTATGCGGGGCTGATTATTCCGGCCGCGTTTTCCGCGTTCGGGACATTTCTGATGCGTCAATTCATGATGAGCATTCCGAAATCACTGGACGAAGCGGCGACCATCGACGGCGCCAGCAAATGGCAGCTCTATTGGACGATGATCCTGCCGCTGGCCCGGCCGGCGCTGGTGACGCTGACGATTTTCACTTTTCTGGGCAATTACAATTCGATGTTCTGGCCGTTGGTCATGATGAACACTCCGGAACGGTATACCCTCCCGATCGGAATGCTCGCCTTCGACTCGTCGCAGGGGCAGCAGACCAATCTCCTGATGGCGGCGGTCACCATGAGCGTGGTTCCGATGATTCTGGTTTTTGTTTTCATGCAGAAACATCTGGTAAAAGGGATCATGCTCGGCGGAGTCAAAGGTTGATTGTTTTTTCAAAGAAGATCATATTAAGGAGATCAAAGAATTATGGCGGAAGTAATCCTCAACGATGTCTGCAAAGTGTTCGATGACGGCACCATGGCGGTCAAGCATGTCAATCTGGCAATTAAAGATCATGAATTCATGGTGTTGGTCGGGCCGTCGGGCTGCGGAAAGTCCACCACGCTGCGCATGATCGCCGGATTGGAGGAGATCAGTTCGGGAACGGTTCGGATTGATTCACGCGTGGTCAACGACATTCCCCCCAAAGACCGGGACATTGCCATGGTGTTTCAGAACTATGCGCTGTACCCGCACATGACGGTTTACGACAATCTG
Source organism: Victivallaceae bacterium (assembly GCA_028691615.1). GTDB lineage: Bacteria > Verrucomicrobiota > Lentisphaeria > Victivallales > Victivallaceae > JAQUYX01. Next base: position 5,308 of record JAQUYX010000048.1, on the reverse strand, counting down.
GCGTTTGCGCTCAAACTGCGCAATCGACCGAAGGAGGAGATCGATCTGCGCGTACATGAGGCGGCGGAGATTCTGGGAATCGAGCCATATTTGCAGCGCCGTCCCAAAGCGCTCTCCGGCGGGCAGCGGCAGCGCGTGGCGGTCGGACGGGCGATTGTCCGTCAGCCGAAGGTGTTTCTCTTTGACGAACCGCTCTCCAATCTGGATGCGAAAATGCGTGTGCAAATGCGCACCGAAATCAGCAAGTTGCATGCAAAACTCAATTCCACGATGATCTATGTGACGCACGATCAGATTGAGGCCATGAGCATGGGCAGTCGCATCTGCGTGATGAAAGACGGAATCATCCAGCAGGTGGATACGCCGCTGAACATCTACGACCGTCCGGCAAATGTCTTTGTGGCCGGATTCATCGGCACCCCGCCGACGAACTTTTTCGACGGGACTTTGGCGGAGTCGGAAGGGAGCATCCTCTTCCGCACCGAGTACTTCTCGCTTCCGCTTCCGGCAAGCTGGCAGGAGGAGTTGCGACCGAGAATTGGCAGTGAAGTCATCTTCGGAGTGCGCCCGGAAAACATCGGTTCCGATCGTGCGGATGCCTCCCCGGTGCAAATATCCGCCACCGTGGAATTTCTCGAACCGATGGGTGCGGAGACCTATCTCTATTTCAATGTGGGGGACAATCAGAGCCGCGTAGCCCGGATCGATGCGCACCGGGCCGTGTCGGTGGGGGACAAAATCCAGCTCCCCGTGGCACTTGCCAACTGTCATATTTTCGACCGGAAAACCGAAGGCCGAATTCTTTGACCGCGACGTTGGCCCCAAAACACTTAGACCGAGTCCAGAAGGACGGTGGTACTGCCCTAATACGCTTTTCGGAATGAGAGATTACAAATGCGCTATTTTTGCAAAGAGTGCGTAGTTTTGCAAGTGTCTGGATACCAAATGGAACCAAACGCGCGCAAGGCTGCGCAATCAAAGCAAAAATGCAGAATTTGTGATTTATCATGATGAAAAGCGTATAAGTCCCGACGAAAGCCTGAACGGGCGCGGCCTTGCGCCGGTTGATTTTTCTGCAGGCGATGATATATTATTCGGAATTTTCCGTCGAAAATCATCTTCCGCACCGAGAAACAACCGGCGAACGCTACGCCGATGAGACCAGAAGCACAAGGATAGTTCATGAATCAGGAGAGTATTGTTTCCTACCGTTCCACCATCCGGGCATGTTATACTGCGAACTTCATCGGCGCATTGGTCATCAACCTTACGCCGATTCTCTTTATTCCGCTCAAGGTGCTGTACCATCTGACGTATACGCAATTCGGAATCCTGTTGGCCGCCAATTTCATCACGCAGATCGTGGCCGACGTGGTATTCAGCTGGCCGACGGACCGTTACGGGTATCGCCCGTTTGTCGTATTGGCGCCATTGCTGACGATTTTCGGATACCTGATTTTCGCACTTTCTCCGGTTTTCTGGGACAATCCTTTTCCCGGGTTCATCGTCGGTACGGTCATCTTTTCCGCCACGGGAGGACTTCTCGAACTGCTGTTGAGCGCAATTGTCAACGGCATTCCCGGAGAGCAGAAAGCGACACTGATGAGCGTGTTGCACTCCTTTTACGCCTGGGGGCAATTGACGGTGGTTCTGCTGACGACGCTTGCCGTTTACCTCTTCGGCGCGGCAAACTGGCAATGGATCATTGCGGCATGGGCGCTGCTTCCGATCATCAACTTCTTTCAGTTCCTCACCTGTCGGCTCCCCGCGCAAGTCCCCGAGAAAGAGCGGCAGAATGCGTCCTCGCTGGTCAAAGACAAGGCGTTTTACATCATCCTTGCGATCATCGCGTTCGGCGGCATGTCGGAAGTGTCCATGGCGATGTGGACCTCGGTTTTTCTGGAACGCGCGGGGAATCTTCCCAAAATCCTCGGCGACACCGCAGGAATGTGTCTTTTCGCGGCAATGCTGGGCTTGGGGAGGCTCTTATATGGGATTTTCGGGGAGAAGCATGACGTCTGGAAATTCATGACCATCGGCGCTTCGGCGGCGGTCGGATGTTATTTGCTCGCTGCTACTTGCGAAATCGCGGCAATCGCCTTGACCGGCTGCGTGCTCTGCGGGCTGGCCGTTAGTCTCCTCTGGCCGGGTTCTGTTGTGCTCGCGGGCAAACGCTTCCCGCTTGCCGGAGCTTGGCTTTATGCAATGCTTGCCGCGGGAGGCGACCTTGGCGCCTCCATCGGGCCTTACGTCATCGGGGTGATTGCCGACCACGCGACCGTACCAACCTGGCTGCACGGGATCTGGCAATCCAGCGGGCTTACGGCGGAACAGTTCGGACTTCGAACCGGCCTCTTCTGCGGCGCATTGTTCCCGTTGACAACGCTTCTGCTGCTGTTCTCCTTCCGCAAACTCCAGCAGAAAAAGTCCTGACCGCGGCGTTTTTTTAGAGTCCGCCGGTCGCCTTCATTGCAGCGATCAACTGCGGATCCGGCAGAGCAAGTAAAATTTCATATGCGTGATGCCGCGCGATCAAGGAAGAATCCTGCACCGATACGGTAAAAAGGTCCTCTTTCCGATTGAAATCCTTGCTGACTAGCTCCCGGAAAAACGTCAGATCCGATCCCGCCGGAAAAAGAATTTCCACCGCGACCAGTTTCCCGAACATAAAACACAACCGCGTCCGCGTGGCCTGCGGGATCAACTTGTTGCCGCGACACTCCCGCGTCTGGCCGAAACGATTCTCCTGAATCCGAAGGGTGGTATTGTTATAATAATAATTCCACCGTGCCAGTTCCGCGTCCATCGCGCCCCCCGGACACAGCCCGTTGAACAACCGTTTTGACGGACGGATCGAACGTGCCATTGCGCTGAAAACCGGTTCCAACACCTCGTAGCGGTCCGGTCGCGGAGCGCTGAGGATCGAACCATTGCCTTTGCAGCGCGGACATTTTTTAATTTCCATTCCGCGCGAGACCCGGCAGGTTCCCTGACAATGGGGACAGGTCACGCTGCGCGCTTTGCCGGGAATCATGCGGACATGGCGCGCCGCGCGGCTCCACACTGCGGCAATTTCGCAGCTGGAACGCAAGTCGCCCAGTCCGAAGTCCCGATAAATTCGATCGATCAACTTGACCTTGTCCGCCCCATACTGCCGCAAAAAATCGGAAGACCAGCGGTTGCCGAAAAAACGCCACAACTCCCACGCATGGGCAATCGAATCATTGCGGATCTCCCGGCGAAAACGTTCCTTCGTCATCCCGGAAGTTTGACAGAGTCGCTCGATATGCTCCACGTGGTCATCCAGCGCTTTGAGCGCATTCACATCGTTCCGGTAATTTCCCTTTTTGAATGCAATCAGATCTTTTTCGCTCAAATTGTCGATCCGGGTCGCAAATCGCCGCACCGTGGCGTGTCCGCCAAAGGGCGACCCGTTGTTCCAGACACTGTCCGGCACCAATTTCCCGAATGTCGCCACGCCGAGGACGGCTCCGCTCTTCTGGTCAACGACCGGGCTTCCGCTGTTGCCCGGCACGATTCCGGCGGTCACTTCAATCAGTTCCCCGGAGATTCCGAAGACGATTCCGGTCAGATGCGTCAGCACCCCCTCCCCCAGACTGTTCCCGCAGACCACAATCTTGCGCCGTATCATCTTCGATACGTCCGACGCAACCGGAAGCACCGCGCTCGCGCCCCCTTGCGGCGGAGTGACCATCAGAATCGCCAAATCTCGTCCACGCACCCCGAAAACCTCTTTCACCGGATATACTCTTCCGGCGACATCTGCGATTTTCGGCTCCTCCAGCATGAAAAAAACATGGGCATTGGTTACAATCGCAAGCTGTTTCTTGAACCGCACCTTAAATCCGGTTCCCGATCCATTTTTGCCCCGGATGGTCACAACCGCGTCCGAGAGCTGACTAAGCTCCTCCGGTGACGCAGATTTCGTCTTTCCCCCTTCGAAAAGACTGTCCGCATAGGCGAAAATCCCGACACAAAACAGCATCAATCCCAGAATCACCGGTCTTGCAATCATGCGATCGGCTCCTCTCCGATCGCAATGACGCGGTCGCATTTTTCGATTGTGGAGAGCCGATGCGCAATGACCAGAATCGTACAGCTTCCCCGCAGCGTGTCCAAAGCATCCACCAGCGCTTTTTCGGTATCAACATCCAATGCGCTGGTCGCCTCGTCCAAGATCAACAGTCGGATGTTGCGGTAAAGCGCGCGCGCGATTCCGATGCGCTGCCGCTGTCCGCCGGAGAGCAGCACACCGCTCTCCCCGACCAGCTCCTCCAATCCCCGGGGCAGCGAACGGACGAATTCGTCGATCTGCGCCAATTTCAGCACCTCCCAAACCCGGCGGTCGTCAATCTCTTCCGGCGCGATTCCAAACGCGATGTTGTCCCGAATCGACCCGTTGAACAGCCCCACCGACTGCGGCACATAGCCGATCCGGGAGCGCCAGAGCGGAAGATTCCGGAAAATATCCACGCCCCCTGAGGTGATCGAGCCGGAGTCCGGCACAAAAAGTCCGGCAAGCAAATCGGCAAACGTCGTCTTACCCGCTCCGGTCTTGCCGGTAAACGCCACGCATTCGCATGGTTTGATCTGTAAATTAAAATGACGGAAAAGCCACGGCATATCCGCCCGATAGCGGAAAGAGAGATCTTTCACATCAATATCGCACGCTTCCGGATACTGCGCCGATCGGTCCGGCTCCGGCTCCTTCGGCAGCGCGGTCAGTGCGGCATAGAGTTTTTCAAACGAGGCACGCCCCTGACGGAGCATCATCAAATGATAATGAATCCGGCTCAAGGAAGGCAAAAGCCGGTAGGATGCGGCCACGTAAAATGCGACCAGCATCAAAATTCTGCCCGTGTCGACTCCCCGGTAAACCGCGAAGAACAACACCCCCATCCCCAGACAGATCACCAATCCTTCAATCACCAGACGCGGCAACTGTCCGATTGCAGCAAGATACGCCTGATTCCGTTTGCTCCCAAAAGCACACCGGGCATATTGCTGATAAAAGAAATTCCAGGCGCCGGTCAGACGCAGCATCTTGAAATCCCCGACCGCCGCCACCGCAATTTGGGACGATTCGGTCTCCAATTCGCTGATCACTTTCCCCGTATCATAGTTGATATGGCGGAGCAAATAGTATAATCCCCCCAGTACCACTGCGGCGATCCCGATCAAACCCAAGGTTGTTCACGGCACAACCACCAGCAGTCCGATGGCGATCAATCCTGCGACCAGCCCTTCGGAAAACACCATGATCAGCGCCTGCAGATTCGTGGTAAGC
>JAQUYX010000225.1 GCA_028691615.1 Victivallaceae bacterium | reverse complement strand
CTTCCGCCGGGATCTCCTCCGTTTTCAGGATCGTCCCAAAAATCAAGTCCCGGTTCTCCGATCCAGAATAGGCCAATTGAATCAGGCGAAAATTCTGCGTTGAATGCTCCGCGCCGGGAAGTTTCACCCTCCCCTCACAGCATCGTGGCATCTCCGGATCCGTCCGATCGGAAGAATCCGTATGGAACCGCCATTGCTCCGCCGATTCGCCTTGCCCGAAAAACTCCGCAGCAGGGTGCTGCTCCATTTCCGCCGGCTGCCTCTCCAACAAGCTCGCGAAAGCGGCGTTGACCACGAGAAAACGCTCCTCACCCTCCGCCTCGCGCAGGAAAAACGGCAAAGGAAACCGGGACAACCGGGTTTGAAAAAACTCAACCTCGAGGCTGCGGTGCGTTGGTTCTTGCGCGTCATTCTTGACCTGCGCCGGAGGCTCCGAAGGCGCTGCCGGACACTTCGGCAACGCCGGTTCCACGGAGGAAGAAGCAACCTCCTGAAGCGCGAACGCCACCGCCTCCTGCTCGAAAAGGTTCTCCGGGAGCGGTGCAAACGTCACCGCATAATCTTTCTCTCCCATGTGAAAATTTCTGGCGACCGGTCGCTTCGCATCAAGCGCAGTTCGTGCGCCGCATCGAAAAAAATCTCCGTCGGCATCAAAAAATCTTCCGATCATCGTCTCCGACTCCGGCGCCACGAACAAGAGTTTCCCCTCCACGGAACACACCGACGCAAATACCGGCAACTGCCGCAGCATGGTCCGAATCCGTTTTTCACTCTTCAGGCGCGCACAATGAAGGGCAATCAGCATCCACGCCAACCCCACCACGGCGAACAGCGCCACGCCGATGCCGAACAGCTCCATCTTGTGTTCCGTCCAGACCGCGCCCGGATTGCCATACACCGTCACAGAAGAAGGCAGTTCTTCCAGCGCGATTTTCTTGTCACTGCACCCGGCGTAGGAAAAAATCGATCGCTGCGGCACCGCGACCAGCGGAAGGTCGGCGAAACTGTCCCCTCCAAGTCCGCGCAAGACCGCCTCGCCCGCCGCCGCGCCGACATCGCCGCCGAATACGCCGCAGCCGCCGACCACAGGCGGATTGATATTGTCCGCGCGCAAGAGAAAAATCGGCACTTTCCCGGCCGCATCCAGCGCCATCAACTCCCGGTTCACCCCCGCGTAGGTCGAGGTTCGGGAGGGCATCCAGTCATGATAAAGCACCACGGTATCCCCTTCAGAATCCTTGACCACACGAAAGAGTTCCTCCCGGGAAAACCGTTCCGGGGTAAAGGTCAGCAGACTGACCGTAGGATTGCGGATTAACGCTTTTTTCGCCAACTCTCTCACCAGTTTTCCTCCCGGCGCGGAGTTGGTCAGCAGTATAATTTTGCGCGTCCGGGGACAGAGCTGCAAAGCCAACTCGATGCTCCGGCGCACCGGAGCGCGACCGGGAATGGCAACACTCCGAGGATGTTTTTTGCGAATCTCCGCGAAGTAATCCAACGTATCGGCCACCACCAAAGGAATCCGGCGGGGCATTTCATCGAGATTGCGCCGCACGATCTCCGCGGCGGAATCTCCGACCGCGACCACCGCGTCGAATTTTCCCTGACGCAACTGCGGCAGAATCTGACGAAACAAAGCGTCCGCCGTGTCCGCCGCGTCCGCGGCGTCATATTTCAGCTCCAATTCGTGGAAATCGTAACGCCCGCTTCCGGAACGCATCACCCGGAAGAAGGAATCCGAAAATTGCGAGAGGCGCGTAGTGGCCCGTTGATAGGAATGCAAAATCAAAACCTGCCTGCCCCGCTTTTCCGCCGCTGCGGAAGCGCGCGCCCCGGTCGGCCAAACCACGGGAAGCAGTCCGATCAATAAAACCAGAATTTTCCAGATCATGAAATCAAGTTATCTCCGAAAGAGGGGGGGGAACCCCGTTTTTTTTTAAGGGATAATATATCCACTCTTTCCGATTTTTACAAATTACCGACAAAAATCCCCCTCGGCGAATACGGGAAAGGGCTTTTGCACGACAATGAAAAAGGATCGATTCTGCAGAAAAAAAGTCTTTTTTCTGAAATGCTCCTTGCAAATCTTCATTTTCAAGTCATTCTATGGCCGGTTGCACGCTTCCCGGAAGTTTTGGCCCTCCCGCTTTTTTTCCGGGGGGGGACAAAACAGAACGGCAGCGTCATCAAAAAAAACATCCGAGAAAAAGGAGGCCGACGATGAAATCGATCAAGGGAACCGAAACGGAAAACAATCTGCTCAAAGCCTTTGCCGGAGAGTCTCAGGCACGCAATCGCTACACCTACTTTGCCGGACGCGCACGCAAGGAAGGGTATATGCAGATCGCCGACATCTTCGAGGAAACCGCCAATCAGGAGAAGGAGCATGCGGAACGCTTTTTTAAGTTCCTCGAAGGCGGTTCCGTCGAAATCACCGCCATCTATCCGGCCGGTCTCCTCTCCGACACCATGGAAAATTTGAAAGAGGCCGCCGCCGGAGAATATGACGAATGGAGCAATCTATACCCGGCATTCGCGGCCAAAGCGCGTGAGGAGGGATTCCCGAAAATCGCCTCCGCCTGGGAGCATATCTGCATCTCCGAAAAACAGCACGAACGCCGCTATCGGGGGCTCTTGGCCAATCTGGAAAAGGGAACCGTATTCCACAAAGACAAGCCGATCAAATGGCGCTGCCGGAATTGCGGCTACATCCACGAGGGAACAGACGCGCCCGACACCTGCCCGGCGTGCGCCCATCCTCAGGCCTATTTTGAAATTCTCGCAGAAAACTGGTAAAAAAAACGCTTGTCCGGTCACGCGCCTCCGCTTCCGCCCCAAGGCGCGTACCGGACGATGCGAATTTTATTTTTTTGCAGAAAAGGCTTTTTCCGTTTGCAAAACATAAATTGTGTGGCATTCTATTGTTCGACGCTCATTGCTGCTTATCCATATGGAAGGATTTTTCCGCATGCCCGGAGAATATTTAGGACACCTGTCGAGAAGAGATCCGCTCTATGAATTTCTAAAATGGGAAATCTTTGGGCAAGTCGGCGGAACCGCCACAGATGGCATCCGGGTTTTCCGCACCAACGGATCCAACGCGGTTTATCTCTACGAAGACCGGGCAACCTCCTGCAAAGTCATCGGGAAATTTTTCCGCTCCGAACAAATGAATTGCGACTGGCCATCCGCCCGGCGCCGCATGGAACGGGAGTTCGCCAACCTCAATACCATCCGTCAATTTCTGACCGATCCGCATTACGTCGCCCGCCCTCTCGGACGCAACGCGGATCTCAACTGTTTGCTCGTTGTCGAACACTGCGGCGGCGAGTCGCTTGATGCGGTCATCAACCGCGCCATCGCCACCGGAGACAACGCACTGCTCTTCGATAAGCTGACCTCGCTGGCCTATTTCATGGCCTCCTTTCACAACCGCTCCGCACGAGGCGAACCACTGGACTTCAACGCGAACTGCTCATACATGGATTCGCTGGACGCGATGCTCGGCGATTCCCGTCTGGTCGGACAAAACGAGATCGACGAACTCCGATGGCTGCATGACCGCTGGAAAGAATGTCCGAAGATGTGGGAGCTGAAGTTTCCCTGAAAATGCTGGGGAAATATCATGAAGCGTGAGCGAAAAGAGATTCTGCAACGAATTTAACGGCGGAGTTGATGAATTCAGGGCAACGCCTTGAAGAATTC
>JAQUYX010000047.1 GCA_028691615.1 Victivallaceae bacterium | reverse complement strand
TTCCTCCCATGCACCCGCCGCATTTACACCACAAGATTCGGGTAGTATTGGACTTTGTTTTGTTTGGCAAACTCGTCCGTCTTGTATATGCCTTATATGCGATTTCTGTTTGTCAGGTCGGGATTTTCCGATGGGCTTCTTTCAGATTCCACCTCGCGATGGACACCCTTGCTATTGGCTGACAGTTCCCGCTACCAAGTCTGTAACGGACTTTCACCGTCGAGTTATTGCCCCTGCCGGGCATACCCAAAAAAACGGCGCGAGTTTCCACCCGCGCCGATTTTTTTAGATCGCAGTCCCCACCGCAGCCCTCTTTTCCGAGCCGCCGGAAGACACAACGCAAATTGCTACTCTTCTACGATGGCTTCCCGCAGCGGAGTGGAGTCATGCTCCCGCAATTTATCGAAAGTCCGGGTGACCTGCGTTTCCAATTTTTTGGCCATCAGGTCGATCGCCTTGTAAATGTCCTGATCGGTCGCAGTGCTGGACATCTGATGATCTTTGACCATCGCAGTGAGTACAGCGGTAAACAGGTTTTTCTCCAAGGTGTAAATGATCCGGACGCTCGACACTTTCAAGGTCTTGTTCTCAAAGATCGCTTCGATCTTCGATGCAGCGGCCTGCGTGATGGCGTCGGTCAGAGTGAAGTTGCGTCCAGTCTGCAGAATTTGCATGACTACCCCCTTTGGTTTGGCGGTTTTACCTCTTCCGGGCGGACCCGGGTTTGAAATTCTCATCGTTGGAAAAAGCCGGTCCCAGATAAACTTCCTGCGCTTTCTTGTCGTTGACCAGAAATTCGCTGGTTCCCTCAATCAAGATCTGCCCCATGCACATCAAATACGCACGATCCACCACGGAAAGCGTCTCGCGCACGTTGTGATCGGTAATCAAAATTCCAAGATTGCGCTCTTTGAGCCGCAGAATAATCTGCTGCACATCATAAACCGCCAGCGGATCAACCCCGCTGAACGGTTCGTCCAACATGATGAACAAAGGATTGGTCACCAAGGCGCGGGTGATCTCCAGCCGCCGGCGTTCGCCGCCGGACAACGTCATCGCCTTCTGCTTAGCCAGCCGGGTCAACTCCAATTCCTCAAGGAGCTGCGCACAACGCTGCGCGCGTTCGGCGCGGGTCAAATCCAAGGTCTCGAGAATCGCCATAATATTTTCTTCAACGGTGAGCTTTCGAAAAATCGACGGCTCCTGCGCCAGATAGCCCATGCCGAGGCGCGCCCGCTGATACATCGGCACATGCGTAATGTCGATGCCGCGAAAATGCAGACTCCCCGAGTCCGGCGAAATCAACCCCATGACCATATAAAAAGACGTGGTCTTGCCCGCTCCGTTGGGCCCTAGAAGCCCGACAACCTCGCCGGCATGCACATTGATCGACACATTGTTGACCACGCGCCGTCCCCGGTAGGCCTTGACCAAATTCTCCGCGCTGACCAGCGCGCTGTCCTTCTCGCATTGTTCCATAAACGTATCTTTTTCTTTCCTTTGACAAGGCTGCGGAAAACCGCACTGTCCGGTCTTCACTTCACCTCACTTTACACGCAAAAAAACACTTTGCAAGCCAGGAAAGGCAAGAAAAACGCTTTTTTTGTGCGGCAGGAGCATCCGGAGTTGGTTGTATTTGCGGACAGGAGCGCTATATTACCCCATGATGAAAAACTGGAAAGACCTATACAAGATTAAGAATGTCCCCCGTTGGGTATTCTGGTTTCCCGCCCAGATCCTCAAGGCGATGTCCTGCGCGCTCTATCGCCACAAAGTGATTGACCCCAACAACTATATCAAAACCGAGTCGGGCATCGTCGTGGTCACATGGCACAACCGGCTGCTGTTCTACCCGGCGATTTTTCCAAAACGCCAGCGGGTAAAAACCTGCGCGATGGTCTCTCCGTCGCGCGACGGACAGTATTTGACCGATCTACTTAGTTTCTTCCAGCTGCGAACGTTGCGCGGCTCCTCCTATCGACGCGGCGCAGCAGCCCAGCTCGAAGCAATCCGGGCGATCGAGAACGGCATCAACGTGGTGTTCACGCCGGACGGTCCGCGCGGCCCCAAATACCGCATGGATCGCGGCCCGATTCATCTGGCTTCGGTCACCGGGCGACACATCATCCCCATCGGAATCAACTATTCCAGTTATTGGCAGCTCAAGAGTTGGGACGCTTTTCAAATTCCGAAGCCGTGCGCAAAAATCACCTTGATTCTGGGCGACGCGATCGACGTGCCGCCGTCGCTGGACGCGGAGGGAATCGCCGAATATCAGCGTCGCGTGACCGATGAACTCATGAAAATCACGCACGATCGCTAACGACAGCACGGACAAAAGTCCCGATAACGTATGACAATTTTTTTCCGATTCCATGAAATTTTACAGAATTTGTCGTCCTGTCTTACAAAAAATGTCTTGCAATCCGGCCGAACTGTGATATATTATAACTCCGACTACTGAAGGCGCAACAGACAACATTACTTTCAGGAAAGGAAATCCTTCATCATGCCGAAACGCCAAGATATCCAAAAGGTTCTCATCATCGGCTCCGGCCCCATCATCATCGGGCAAGCCTGCGAGTTCGATTACTCCGGCACTCAGGCGTGCAAGGCGCTCCGCAGCGAAGGATACGAGATCGTTCTGGTCAACAGCAATCCCGCAACCATCATGACCGACCCCGGCATGGCGGATCACACCTACATCGAACCGCTCACCGTAGACAGCCTCGAAAAGATCATTGCACGCGAGAAACCCGATGCGCTGCTGCCGAACCTCGGCGGACAGACCGGATTGAATCTGGCCACCAGTCTGAGCAAAGCCGGAATTTTGACCAAATACAACGTCAAAGTCATCGGCGTCGATCTGGAAGCCATTGAGCGCGGCGAAGATCGAATCGCATTCAAAGCGACGATGAACAAGCTCGGCGTCCCGATGGCGGCTTCAGAGCCGGCATACACCATGGAAGAAGCCGAGGCGATCGCCGCGAAGTTCGGCTATCCGGTGGTTTTGCGGCCCGCGTACACCATGGGCGGCACCGGCGGCGGCATTGTCTACAACGTCGAAGAAATGCGTTCCGTCGTGGCGCGCGGCCTGGAAGCCAGTCTGATTCATCAGGTGCTGGTCGAGGAATGCGTCAAGGGCTGGGAAGAGTTGGAGCTGGAAGTTGTCCGCGACCAGAGCGGCGACAAGATCACCGTCTGTTTCATTGAAAACGTCGATCCCATGGGAGTTCACACCGGCGACAGCTTCTGCGTGGCGCCGATGCTCACCGTGCCGGAAGAGCTGCAGAAACGGCTTCAGGACTACGCCTATCGGATCATCGACGAAATCGGAATCATCGGCGGATGCAACGTCCAGTTTGCCCATTGCCGCGAAACCGACCGGATCATCATTATCGAAATCAATCCGCGCACCTCGCGCTCTTCCGCGCTGGCGTCGAAGGCCACGGGGTTCCCGATTGCAAGCGTGTCCACACGCATGGCCGCGGGGATTCTGTTGCGGGAAATGCCGTATTGGCGGGGAAAATCCCTGGTGGAATACAAGCCGTGGGGCGACTATGTCGTCGTCAAATTCGCCCGCTGGGCCTTTGAAAAATTCCCGAAAGCCAAGGACGTGCTCGGCACCCAGATGAAGGCGGTCGGCGAGGTCATGAGCATCGGCAAGAATTTCAAAGAAGCCGCGCAGAAAGCAATCCGTTCGCTGGAAATCGGGCGTGCCGGGTTCGGTTTGGACGCCAAGCTGGAAAAACTTTCGCTGGAAGAGCTCAAAGCCAAGTTGGCCATGCCGTCAAGCAAGCGCTATTTCTACCTTTACGAGGCGATGAAAAAAGGGTTGACGGTGGACGAGGCGTTTGCGATGACTCAGATCACGCGCTATTTTCTGGAACAGCTCCGGGAACTTGCGCTGTTTGAGTTGGAATTAAGCAAATATAACTACATGGCGCTCCCCGATCAGATGCTCATTCAGGCCAAGGTGGATGGATTCTCCGACAAATATCTGGCGAAACTTTTCAGCATCAAAGAAAAGGAAATCCGCGACCGGAGAATTGCTCTCGGCGTCAAGGCGAAGTACTGCACCGTGCCGGTTTCCGGCGTGGAGCACGAAGATTATTACTATTCGACCTACGCGCTCAACGTAGAGGACGACGTTCCGGTGTCTCCGCACAAGAAAGTCATGATTCTCGGCGGCGGACCGAACCGCATCGGACAGGGCATCGAGTTCGATTACACCTGCGTTCATGCGGCTTTCGCGCTGCGCGACGCCGGATATGAATCGATCATGGTCAACTGCAATCCCGAGACGGTTTCGACGGATTACGACACGAGCAACAAGCTTTATTTCGAGCCGCTCACGTTGGAAGACGTGCTGGCGATCTACGAGAAGGAAAAGCCGGAAGGCGTGATTGTCCAGTTCGGCGGACAGACTCCGTTGAATATCGCCCAGCAGCTCAAAGAGAGTGGCGTGAATATTCTGGGCACGCAGCCGGAAGGCATCCGTCTGGCGGAAGACCGCGAATATTTCCGCGAGCGGATGATCGCGCTGAACATCCCACAGCCGGAAAGCGGAACCGCGCGCTCGCTGCCCGAAGCGGTGGCGCTCGGCAACCGGATCGGATACCCGGTCATGGTTCGTCCCTCCTTCGTGTTGGGCGGACGCGGCATGGAAGTCATTTACGACGAGGAAACGCTCAAGCGTTATGCGGTGGAAGCCATTCAGGTCAGTCCGGAATATCCGATGCTGATCGACCGTTTTCTGGACAACGCCACCGAGAGCGAGCTGGACGCCGTTTCCGACGGCAAAGACACCTTTGTGGCGACCGTGATGGAGCATATCGAGCTGGCCGGCATTCATTCGGGCGACTCGGCCTGCACCATTCCGCCGATCACGCTCAAGAAAGAGCACATCGAGACGATGGAACGCTACGCGGCGGCAATCGCCAGAGATTTCAAGGTGGAAGGCATTCTCAATGTGCAGTATGCCGTCTGCCGCGACACGGTGTACATTATTGAAGCCAATCCGCGGGCGTCCCGGACAGTTCCGATTGTCTCGAAGATCACCGGCGTGCCGCTGGCGCGAATCGCCACCGGCCTGATGCTGGGTCGTCCGCTGGCCGACTTCAAGGATCTGCTGGTTGCCAAGCACAAGAGTTATTACGGCGTCAAAGAGGCGGTGTTCCCGTTCAACATGTTCCCCGAAGTCGATCCGCTGCTGGGCCCGGAGATGCGCGCCACCGGCGAAGTCATGGGGATCGCGCCGAGCTTCGAGCTGGCGTATTACAAGAGCCAGCAGGCTGCCGGTTCGAAACTTCCGCTCAAAGGAACGGCGTTGGTTTCGGTGAACGAGCGTGAACGCAAGTATCTTCTGCCGGTGGTGGAGACGCTGCATGAGTTGGGCTTCAAGATTCTTGCTACGGAGGGAACAGCCAAGTACCTCGACGAGCATAAGATTCCGAATACGGTGGTCAACAAGATCAACGAGGCGCGGCCGAACATTACCGACCTCATCAAGAACAACTCCATCCAGTTGATTTTCAACACTCCGCAGGGGCGGTTGGGGAAGATCGACGACAGCTACATCCGGATGATGGCCATTCAGTACAAGATTCCGTACATGACCACGATTGCGGCGGCGAAAGCCAGCGTAGCGGGGATCAAAGCGGCGGAAACCGGCACGATGATTCCGAAGTCGTTGCAGGAGTATCAGGCGGGAAAATAAGCCTCCCGCCGGCAAGACGGCACTGCAAAAAACTCGCGCCGGGGCTTTCGTTGGCATAACACCGGAAGGCGCGGTACGGATTTTGAACCAGTGTTCTTCTTGAAACAGAAAACAAAAATACGGCGTTGTGCGAGAAAATCGCACAACGCCGCATTTTTTATCCCCGGATGATTGTCCGCGATGCCCCAAAAGCATCGGCGCAACAACACCGTTACCGAATTGTTTCGACCCGCAGATTCCGCATCAAAAGACTTCCCGTTGTCTGCTCCGAGAGTCCTGCGCAAATCATCACCCGGGTCACACCGAGCGGCACGTCAAACTCAAACGAACTCCTGTCCCAGTCGAAAGTCCCGTTCGCCGGTCTTACCCCCTTCCAATACCGCTTTCCGGCAAGATCAAACGTGGCGCAAAACCGGCTTCCGGTCACGTGTGTTTTTTCTTTTTTCCCGATCTGCTCGCCTTTCATCTCCATCGAGCACCGCAGACGGCTTCCTTCCGGAACAGCGATCACACGGGTAAAAATCACCGATCCGCTCCCGCCGGTCGCCGTTGCCCGAACCGCATTTCCGTCGGCAAGACGAACAAACTCGATGCCCGGTTTGATCGCAGCATCCCCGCTGGATTCCGGAGTCCCCTGATAGATGACCCGGGGTGCTGCGGGCGAGTTTTCCACTCCCGGCGGAACCGCTGCGGCGTCAGCGCGGACAATTCGCGCACTTTCGTTCAAGACCTGAATTTGTTTCTTGAGCTTATGATTCTCTTCCCGAAGCTGCTGATGCCGCGTCAAAGCGGCCTCGTGTTCCGCTTTCGCCCGGGAAAAATCCTGCATCTCCCCGCCGATTACGTTGAAAAACGCAGCTCCCGCAATCAAAAAACTCGCAATCTGTCTCATTTCTGCTCCTTAAAATCAATCACCTTAACCTGATCAAAACCGGGTTGCGCCGCATAAGAAGCACGGGACGGAATTTCTATTTCGCGTGTCCGCCCCCCCGTGGAAACCGGGTAACGCCCCGGACGATCCAGCTGAAGCCATGCCTTGCCGTTTGCATCGGCGACGACCCCATAGTGGCTGCCTTCCCGCAGACGAACCCAAACCGGACGTCCCGGCGCGGCATTGACAACACACTCGGCATCCATAGCCGCGGGGAGCGGAGGCTGCGGCAGAAGCGAATCCCGATACGCGTCGTTGACGGCGTTTCGCACGTGCGAAACATGGCGTGACGAGCTCCAGTTCAAAGCCCCGTCTCCATATGAATCAATCCCGACCAGACGCGCGGGCATCCGCCATCCCAGCCCGGAACGTGCGGGAAATTCCAGCGGAATCCACGGATAATCCCGTGGCCGCGTCCCTTTCCTCCACCCGGGAGCTTTCCGCTCGTGCCGCGAAAGTTCAGCCACATGCCAGGGCGAACCTTTCCCATCCGGACGCAGTTCCACGAACCCATCCAGTCCCAGCCCCATATACATCTGGGCGGGAATTTCCAACTGCCGATAAAGTGTGGCGACCTGCCGAATTTTCGCGGCCTTGGTTGCCACGATGTCTGGTTTTGCGCCGCACCAGCGGTCCCATGCCCCGTAGGAACAGTAAAGCGTTTCGCCAAAGATCACCGGACGGTATTGGTAAACCTCCTGCCAGTTGTGCGCCCATTGTTCCAGATTGAAGTCCGCATAGTGATAATTTGCAGTCGGACAGGGGGGATTCTCAAAGAACGTCTGATGGCGATTCCACGTGCCGATGTCTCCATCTCGGGTTGTAACCAGAGAAGAATCCAACGATTGCACATAGCGACGATATTCCGAAGCAAGCGTCTCGTTGCGAATATTCAATTTCCGGCGGTCGACGGAATCCTTGCTCTGTGAAAACACCTCGTTGTCAGTCGACCAGATCACGACGCTCGGATGATTGCGCAGAAGCAAATACCAGCGGCGGTAATTTTCCAGATTCCATTGATGCACGGGATGTTTGCGGAACTGCTCCAACGGAGTAAATTTCGTCGGAGTTTGCGCGACCAGATCGAGCACGGCATACATCTGCGCATAAATGAGCATGCCGTAACGATCCGCATGTTTTGCCCGCGCGGGGGAAAATTCCGAGCCTTTGGGATCGTTTCCCCGCAGGATATTGATTCCGTCCGCCCGGTAAAGGGGCCAGGCCACATCGCAATATTTGGCATTGCTCCAGTCGCTGTGTCCGACATCGCCCTGAAGGATAATCCGCTTCCCGTTGAAATAAAAATCGATCGCATGAATCCAGAATTCACGGAATCCGAACGGCTCGGTATGACGGTCGACCAGTTTCCCGTCCACGTACAGATCGGAGACCAAGGTGTACAAATATGGATCGGCAAGGCTCCAGAGCCGCGGATCGTTCCAGCGCTTTTCATTTTTCCATTCGACCTTGCTTTGGGGCGAAATGATCCCCGTGCGCGCCGGCAGGCAAAGTTTGGTTCTGCCCGAGCCGACCACACGGGTTTCCAATCGGCAAGTCGCCGCCCGGCCGGTACGGTTTTCCAACTCGGTCGACACTTGGAGTCTGCCGTCGCGCCAGCCAGTGCGAATCCCGACCGAGGCGACGCGCACGGGAGACACAAAATCCAGAAAACAGTCGCCATGGATCCCCCTTCCGCAAGCAGGATAGTTGTGATTGATTGCCAGCGGATATTCCGGCATCCGATATTTCAGTTCCAGAGTGTTCTTCCCGACGCGAAGGTTTGCCAGAGGAATCTCGACGATTCCGACCGTGCCGTCATAGGATCCGCAAAAGGTTCCATTGCAGTACACTTCCAGTCGGCCCACCACACTCTCGCAGACAAAAAACACCTGCTTCGACAGATCGTCGCAGTCAAATTCCCGTCGGGCCCACATCTGTTCCCGGCAATGAAGCTCATTGAATTGAAAATCCTCCCATCCTTCGACAGGCAGCATCTTCGTACTGTGAGGCTGTTTCGTATCTTTGGGAACCAGCGGCAAGAACCACGACCGGAAAAAATTGGCAAACATGGGTCCCGGCAGATACATTTCGCTATTGAGCGTATCTCGACGGTAACCGGTTTTCCAGACACCGTTGATGCACAAGCGCGAACGGCCGGCGAACGGCTTCGGCGCCGGAGAATCTTCCGATTTCTCCGCTCCGGCGAGCGCCTTCTCCCGTTCGGCAAGGAATTTGGCTTCCGCTTGCAAGCGCGCGGCGGAAAGCGATTTTTTCGCCTCGGCAAGACGCGTTGACAGTTCCTGTTTTCTCGATTTTTCCTGCGCAATCTGCAAATCGATTTGCGCGGTTTCCCTCTTCAGCTGTTCCGTTTGCTTCCGCAACCGCGACCGCGAATAGGCGGCAAACGGCACCTCAAGCACGGCGACACGCCGCCCCTTGTCGAGCACCTCCGCGACCAGAACACTTTTGCCCTCGCCCGGAGTGATCGTCAAAGAATATACGCCCAGATTCTTCGCCTGAAATTGTTTGGCCCCGATTTGCAGCACATATGCTCTGTCATCCGGCGCATGAAACCGGATCGCGGCATTGCACGCTTCCCCCGCATAGAGCGTCTGCTTCCCCCATTGCACTTTCGCGGCGAACCCTTTATCGTAGACATCCGCGCCCAGCCGTCCGGCGGGCGATTCAGTCCGGATGAGCAAATCGTCCATCGGATGATCCGCGCGGTCATAGATCGCAAGGCAAAACCCCGTACCCATGATGCAGTCCACCACCTTCAAGAGCAGAAAATTCATTCCTCTTTTCAGCTTGGCCATGTAAATGAAATCATTGGCGCGCACCCCCTGGCAACTCTCCCGGCTGCCGACGACTTCGCCATTGAGATACACCTTGTGATAGTCATCGCTGCCGATGCGCAACTGAATCGGGCGATCCTCCGGAGATTCGATATAACAGGCGGCATAGTAAATGAAATGATCGGTGATCGGACGGAACATGTCGTCAATGGCGATCAGTTCCGGTTTGGCAAAGCGGTGAACTTTCCACTCCACGGGAATTGTTTGATCAGCCTTGAATCCCCATTCGTTGACCGACCCCAGCGCGGCAATCAATTTGCCGACGTCCGCCTTGAATACCGCTTTGTCTTTCTGTCCGGGCTGCGGGCGGATTGCAGCCTCTCCGCCCAGCGGATCCTGGTGCAATCCGGTATCCTTGCCATTGACAACATAGCTCGGATAAGGGCCTGCGATCAACCAGTCGGCGATAAGTCCTTTTCGCGGTCGCGAAGGGGCGTCTTCGGCGGCAAACGCCGAAACTCCCGCGAGCAAGAACAAAAACAACAGTGTCAGAAAACGCTTTTGCATACCACTCTCCGTCAAAAATCAATTTTGTTGATATCGGGCGCAAGCGGATTGAACGCTCCGTGATCCGAGAGGTAGGTCGTTCCGTCGCTGAAGAACGGCGGGGTGGCCATTCCCACATGCCCATCCAATGCGCCGATCACCGCTTTCCCGTCATGAGCGGCGACAAAGCCGACATCATTGGTTCCTTCGAAGGACTTTCTGAAATACCACCAGTTGTTGACCCCCAAGGACCAATACATATTGTACGAGTCGCCGGTAAGCACCTTTTTGGAAGGCTGTCTCGCCTTCGCATATTGCATGGCATACCGCCCCTTGTCCGTATTACTGCCGTCCTGCGCGTAAAGCAATCCGATGCCCCCGTAGCCGGGGCGCGACTCCGCCGCACAACGAAAAATACCGCTCGGTTGGTAAGCCCACCCCACCGGCGGACGGGTGACGTACCCGGTGGCGACCATTACATCGGCCCAAGGTGTGGCGGGCGTATATCCGGCGACGGTGCCGGTCTTCGGCATGGACCGGTTATCGTCGAAATACATCAGCGAGGCAGCCAGAAGCTGCTTGTGATTTGCCTGACATCTGGCGGTTCGCGCCACTGTTCTGGCCCGGTTCAAGGCGGGCAGCAGCATTCCGGCAAGAATCGCGATAATCGCAATGACGACCAAAAGTTCGATCAGAGTGAAGCAGCTTCGTTTCATAATTCGGAACTCCCTTCCAAGATGTTGGTGGTAAAAAAATAGATTCCGCCCGTAAAATTATGCGAACCTCAGCCGAATCATATTCCAAGACGCCGGCGACAGAACGCAGGAAAATTCGCCATGTTCGGAAAAGACAACTTCATGCGAAGTCAGAACGCGGGGCGCAACGCGTTCCTCTTCGGGGGAATTGACTGCCTCAAGATCGTCATTGAGCAACTCGACGCGTTCCAGCACCTCGGTGACGACAAAATCCAGACACCGGATGGCAAGGGGCAACGCGTCGTGCAGGGAGCGATTGACGGCGAACACCACCAGTTCCTTCTCCGCTTCTTTGCGTACCACCGCATAGCGCAGCGGAGCGTTGCTGTCGGTATTTCTCGCATTGCTCTGCTGTAAAACCATTCCGCGCCCATAGCGTGAAGTGTAGTAGAAGGGGAAATAAATCGTCTGTCTCCATACTTTTCCGCCCGGAACGGTCATGATGGGAGCAATGACATTGACCGTCTGAGCCAGACAGGCAATCTTCACGCGATCGGCGTGATTCAGCAATGCGATCAGCATATCTCCGACGACCAGCGCGTCGGCGGCAGTGTACGATTCTTCCAGCAGGGGAGGAGCCGTCTGCCATTTTTTCGTCGGAGGGGGATTGACCCGGGTATGATACCAGACGTTCCACTCGTCAAAAGACAGATAAATTTTCTTATCCGATTTTTTCTTGGCCGCGACACAATCACAGACGGCGGAGATTTCCTCGATCTGACGCGCCATGCCGTCGCTTGATGCGAAGAAAGTCTCATAATTTCCCTTTTGATTTCCGAGATAGCAGTGCAAGGAGAGATAATCGACCTGCTCAAAAGTCTCTTCCAGAACCGTTTCATCCCAACTGCCGAAAGAGGCCAGATGGTGTCCGCTGGAACCGCAGACGACCAGTTCGATTTCGGGATCGACCCATTTCATCATCTTGGCGGCTTCCCGGGCGAGCGCACCGTATTCCCGGGCACTCTTGGCGCCGATCTGCCAGAAGCCGTCCATTTCGTTGCCCAGACACCATGTTTTAATCCGATATGGCTCTTCGCCGCCATTTTTGCGCCGCAGGTCGCTCCACTGTGTTCCGCCGGGAAAATTGCAATATTCGACCAGTTCGGCTGCGGATTGGGCCGAACCGCTGCCGAGATTGACGGCCATCAGCGGCGCGGTACCGGCCTTGCGGCACCAACGGACAAAGTCATCGACGCCGAAGCGGTTCGTTTCAAGCGACGCCCAGGCAAAATCCATGCGGACAGGACGATCCGATAATTTACCGATACCGTCTTTCCAGTTGTAACCGGAAACAAAATTTCCGCCGGGATAGCGAGTCAAGGGCATTTGAAGGGAGCGCACCAACGCAAGCACGTCCGAGCGGAATCCGTCTTGATCCGCAGTCGGATGCTCCGGCTCGAAAATCCCCGAATAAACCGCCCGCCCGAGATGTTCAATAAATCCGCCGAACATCCGGGAATCCACTTCTCCAATTACAAACTGACTGCTAATTGCCACCAAATCCTTCATTTTCGATTCACTTTCAACATTTTTTATTGCATTACATTTCCATTGAAAAATTTTTTTGTGGAATAAAATGCGATCTATTCCTTGAAAAAACTTTTATCATGATAATATTATATTATACTTAAAAAAGGGTGTAAAGCAAGAGTTACAATCCCGCAAAGCTTATGAATAATTCAACAAAAACTATTATTATCCCGGAAACAGACCAAGAACGATTCATCGATTTCTCGCGTTTTGAAGCCGGGGAAGAGTGGTTCGGACACCGCGTCGCTCTCGGTGCAATCTGTCGGCATTCGCAGGAATATCTCGTTCGATATCCCAACCCTAAAAAATTTCTCGTCCTCGTCTGCGGCAGCGGTTCCCTCGAAGTCGCCTGCGACAATTATCAGTCCGTCATGCATTCCGACGATCTCTTGCTGATGCCCCCGGGGAAATCGCAGTATCTGCATGCGCTGGAACCTGTGAAAATGATTTTCCTTCTCGTACGCGACAACGGAAACTGGCCACGCCGCCCGCTGACGACCAAGGTTTCCGCAAAACGGTTCTTTGAACTGATGGAACTGGCGTGGGAGGAATCGCGCTCTTACGGCAAAGTGGAACCGGCACGCGAATTTGACAATGCGGCAGTCTGCCGCTCCATCGCGGAATTGATTCTGACCTGGGTTTCCCGCGAAATCCACGCGTCCCCGCCCGGGGGCGGAGAAGGTTCCCGGCTCCGAAAACTCAACGAACTTTGGAGCGCGATCGACCGTCACCCGGAGGAATTTTGGGACGCTTCCGTGATGGCAAAATTCTGCATGATCTCCGAACCGCATCTTTTTGTCCTGGTCCGTCAGCTTTTCGGCAACACGCCAGGAGGGATGCTCGAGGGGATTCGCCTCAAACATGCGGAGGAGCTGTTGCGCAACACAGGACTCGGGGTGGAGGAGATCGCCTTGCGCTGCGGATATCCGGTCGCCTACTCCTTCACACGCGCATTCAAACGGAAATTTCAGACAACGCCCCTGCTCTGGCGCAAGCAGCTCCGCTGACCCAAGTCCGCCAGCCCCGGACAACCTTTGGAACGGAAACCATTGAGAATGACTTGCAAAAGCACGCAGACGGTGTTATTTTAAATAGCAAAACAAAACATCATCACCAAGCACCAAACGAACAGAGGATTTTTTCTATGCACAAAGTACTCATTCCCACAAAATTGGATAAGTTTGCCGCCAATATGCTTTCCGAACGCGGCTACACCGTGATCGCCGACGCCGTCACTCCGCTTGCGGATCTCTGCAAAGCCAATCCCGACACCGAGTCGCTGATCGTCCGCAGCGAAGCAATCACCCCGGAGATCATTGATCTGCTGCCCAATCTCAAGTTGGTCGTCCGCGCCGGCGCCGGATTCAACACCATCGACACAAAATACGCCCGCAAGCGTAACGTCGATGTCATGAACACCCCCGGAGCAAACTCCAACGGCGTCGCCGAAGAGGTTGTCGCCATGATGCTCGCCGTCTACCGCCATGTGCTCGCAGGCGACGCTTCGACCCGCGCGGGCAACTGGGAGAAGAGCAAGTTTCTCGGCCACGAGATCACCGGCAAAACCATCGGTATTCTGGGGCTGGGACACATTGGTCAGCTGCTGGTCAAGCGTCTTGCCGGTTTTGAGATGAAAGTCTTGGGATTCGACCCGATGCTCGCGCCGGACAAGGCGAAAGAGCTGAATATCGAGCTGGTTTCCATTGAAAAGATCTTTGCGGAAGCGGATTTCGTTTCTCTGCATATCCCGGAAAACAACGAAACGCGCGGCATGATCAACCGCAGACTGCTGGAGTCGATGAAGCCCGGCGCCGTGCTGATCAACTGCGCCCGCGCTGGAATCCTCAACGAGGACGATCTTCGCTCCGTCAAAGCCGAAAAGAAGATCTTCTACGCCAACGACGTCTATCCCAAGGACGCGGCCGGTCCGAAGAGCATCGCGGACGTGGCGGACATTATGCTGCCGCACATCGGAGCGAACACCTTCGAAGCGAACTTTGTGGCCGCCAGCCGCGCCGCGGAGCAGACGATCACCTATTTTGAACAGGGCATCACCAAATTTGTGGTCAACAAGTCCGTTCCGGACGGCCTCGACGAAAAATACCAGAAGCTGGCCTACGTGCTCGCCTCCGTCGCTCGCGGTTACCTCGGACGCAAAAATAATCCAGTGCGCATTGAAACCAGTTTCTACGGCGATCTCGCCGCGTATGAAAAATGGCTGATCGCGCCTCTGACCGCCGGAATCGCCGATGAATTCACCCCCGATCAGGGGTTCAACGACGCGGAGAAGTTCCTCTCCTCCAGCGGAGTGGAGTTGATTAACCGCGTGGTGGACAACCAGAAGAATTACGGCGAATCCATGACCATCGATCTGGCCACCGGCAGCAATCCCACGCTCCGCGTCAGCGTGCGCGGAACCATCGCCGAAGGCCGTCTGATGATCTCCCGGATCAACAACTACGAGCATCTTTATCTCGATGCCAAGGGCCATCACCTCTTCATCGAATATGGCGACAAGCCCGGCGTGATCGGCAAAATCGCCGGACTCCTCGGCGAGAAGAACATCAACATCGTCGATATGCGCGCACCGCAGGATCTCAAGCATTCCACCGCGCTTTGCGTGATGACCACCAATGTGGCGGTGCCGGAAATCCTGCTCGAAAAAATTCGCGAGTCGGTGCAAGCGATCAACGGATTTGTCTTCAGCTACTGAGAAGAGCTCCGCCGGATTTGCGCTCTCTGCAAATCCGGCGTGCATGAGGAGAGGCGCGGCGCCATGTGGCAGAAAATCTGGAAGCTGCTGGAAGCCATTTACGGACGGGACGACGGGGAACCGGCGTGGTACAGCTTTCTGATGCCGGAGCTGACGACGCGCTTTCTGATTCGTCTGGTTCTATGGATCGGCGGCGCGTATGTGGTTTTCGGGATCCTGCTGACGCCGTGCGTGATCGACGGGGCCAGCATGGAGCCGACGGTGCGTAAGCGCGGCGTCACTTTGTGCTGGCGTTGGCACTACAGCTTTGAGAAGCCAAAATACGGTGACGTGGTCATCGTCCGCTATGTCGGCAAGACCTTCTTTCTCAAACGCATTGTCGGACTCCCTGGCGACACCATCGCCTTCCGCGATGGCGTATTGATTCGCAACGGCAAGGCGGTTCAAGAGTCCTATGTCCGTTTCCCATCCGACTGGAATTTACCGGAACGCAAAGTCGAACCGGGGCACGTCTACGTCGTCGGCGACAATCGCTCGATGCCGTTGAGCCAACACAAATTCGGTCAGGTTTCGGAGAAACGCTTGTACGGCGTTCCGCTTTGGCTCAGTTCTTCCCGCGAGGCTTCCGCGCAGTAATGCAGAGCCAAAGGCCGTTCTCGTGTGAGTGCGCCTCGATTTCCTCGAATCCCGCAGTCGCCAACATCCGGCATAACTCATCCTTCGGACAAACCGTCAGTCCCGGCACGAAATCGCGCCAGTCCTTGGCCTGTTCCGGATCGGAAACCTCGTTGCAAATCCAGAAGAGACCGCCGGGCGCGAGCACCCGCAGAACTTCCTGAAAATTCGCGTTCAGGTCCGGCCAGAAGTAAATCGTCTCCGAAGCAGTCGCCAGATCGAAGAACCCGTCGGAAAACGCCAGAGCTTCCACACTGCCCCGGAGAATAACGGTCTTGCCTGCGGCGACGTCGCATCGGTTGTGCGCCCGGCTGTGCCGAACCGCCAGATCGGAGAGATCTACGCCGAAAAGTTTCGCCTCGGGCGCAATTTCCCGAAGGTTCTCCAGATTACGGCCGCCACCGCAACCGATATCAAGCACGCGCACCGCATGTTCCGCCGCGCTTCGGCAAAACTGCAATGCCCAGAGTTGCAGCATCTGATGGCTTCGCCCCATTCTGCGAAGCATCCATGAGCCGAAGAGATTGACACCGGGATTGCCGGCGTTGCGCAACAGAAGTTTTCGAATCCATTTATTCATAATGGAGTAATATAGCACACAAGGAATTGTCCGGCAAGACGGCACGGACAAAAATCCCGTCGATGGGCATTCGGCCTTGTATTTTTCCGCAACCGAATTATATTCTGAAAAAACCATCATTAAGGAGCGCAAGGATTCATGATTCAGTTTCAATTTCTCGGGACGGGGGCAGCCGATTATGACTGGTCGAAAATCGGAGCTCCGGGGATCCACGGCAGCGCGGGAACCATCATCGACGGTAAAATTTTGATCGACGCCGGCGACTGCGGCTACGAAAATCTGACACGATTCCAGATCGATTTCGATGCCCTGAACGCGATTTTCTTCACCCATTCCCATCATGACCACTTCCGGCCGGAAACCGTCGAAAAAATCCGTGCGGCTCGCAAAACCAACCAAAAACTGGAAATCTGGGCTTCCCCGGAGATCACTAGGCAGCTTCCGTCCGACGCCTACCATTTGCATATGATCCGCCCCGGAACGGATTTTTCCTGCTGCGGATTTCAAGTCACATCGCTTTGGGCAAGTCATCCGCTGGGGAATTTTCACGAAGAGCCCATGCATTATCTCTTCCAGAAAGAGGGCAAAAACATGCTCTACGCTCTGGACGGCGCATGGATGGCCGCGCGTACCCGTCAACTCTTGACCATTCGCAAAATTGCCCTGGATCTGATCGTATGGGACGCCACCGGATATGAAGAAGGGCATTTTCGCAGCTTTGAGCACAACGATATGGGCATGATCCGCCTGATGCTTCCGGCGTTGCGCGAGTGGGGCATCGTCACAAATGATACCACCGTGATTCTCGATCATCTGGCGCGCACGCTCTGGCCGGAGTCTCAAAAAGAGCGGGAAGCCGCCGTCGCGGACGACGGATGTCTGGTCGCCTATGACGGGATGGAGTTTGCACTCTGAGTCTTCCCGTTCAAGCCAGATCGCAAGAGAGCAGGAAGTCCCGATCATTCAAAATGCGGGCCATGTCGTCGCAGCGAATAATTCGGCCTTCCTGAAGCACCACCGCGCGACGGGCAATCCGCCGCGCAAATTCCAGATCGTGCGTCGCGACCACGATCAGCGCAGGCAATTTTTTCAAATATTCAGCCAGCTCCCGCGCACCGCGCGGGTCCAGCATGGAGGTCGGCTCGTCCAGCAGAATCGCCTCGGGATTCATCGCCAACACTCCCGCCAAAGCGACACGGCGCTTTTCTCCCCCGGAAAGCCCGGTCACACTGCGGCCGGACAAATGCCTGATTTCCATCACCGTGAGCGCCTGATCGACCGCTTGCTGCAACGCTTCCGCGCTCATTCCAAGATTTCCCGGCCCGAACGCCACATCCTCGGCGACCGTTTGAGAAAAAAGCTGGTCGTCCGAATTCTGAAAAATCATGCCAACCTTCCGCCGCACCCGGGGCAAATTCTTTGTTTCCACCGGAATAGCGTCAACCAGCACCCTCCCCCGCGACGGCAGCAGCAATCCGGGAACCGCTTCCAACATCGTCGATTTTCCCGCACCGTTCGCGCCGAGCACCGCCCAGCAGCCGGACAGATCCGAATCCAGAATGCAGTCCACGCAATTAAG
>JAQUYX010000046.1 GCA_028691615.1 Victivallaceae bacterium | reverse complement strand
AGGGCACGATCGACTGGGCACGCTTCGTACGCGCGCTTGACCATCACGGGTACGATGGACCGCTCAACTACGAGATCCGGCTGAAGAGCAACTGCAATTTCTCCGAACGAATCGCTCTGCTTGAATCAAATTTTCACTTTCTGAAATGATTACCGCATAGCGCAATAGGTTGCAAAGGAACCGCAAAACGCTTTCGTTTTTGTTTCCGGGGAAACACCCGGAGAAGTGAGTTGCTTTCTGCTATATTCCCCGGCGCATTCTCGAACAAACCTCAAAAAAAGGAGTCGTCACGATGAAAAAACATTGCAATTTATTCACTCTGATCGAATTGTTGGTGGTGATCGCAATCATCGCCATCCTCGCCGGCATGCTGCTTCCCGCGTTGAATCAGGCCAGAGAGAAATCACGTGCCATCGCCTGTGTCAACAACCTCAACAACATCGGCAAATGGTATTTGATGTACACCGACGACTCCCATGGTTTCATCCCGCCGAACGTATCGGCATCTTTAGGAAACTATGCTCGCTGGCAGGATTACCTCATGGTGTACGCCGTCCCCGGACTGGCTTTTCAGCAGGGCGTCTATCTTCAGGCGGATGGATCTCCGAAAAAAATGTTCGCCTGTCCTTCCCAGCAGGACAAATCTACCAACAAAGAATACGGACATTACTGCAGAAACCGGTATTTCTGCCAGAACTATACGGTCAAGCGCATCCAGATCCCGTCCAAACGCATGATGGTCGGGGAAAGCCTGAAAACGTTCACGGAAGTCGAGAACCTGACCCCAGCTGTCAGCAAACTTGCTTTCCGTCACTCCGATCAGATGAATATGCTCTTCTTTGACGGGCATGTGGAACCCATGCGCAAAGGCTCTTACGACGCCGGCAACGGATACAAGAATTATCTCTGGGGACAGGAGTTGAAAAACTGACATGATTTACGCCGCGATCCGCCGGGGCATCCCGTTCCGGCATACTTGTGAGGAAAAACACGATATGAAGCATGAGCTAAGTTTGATCGTTCCGGCAATCGCCGCCGCCCTCGTGACTGCCTTGCCGGCTGCTGCCGACACAAGAAACTACTTCGACAATGCCGGTTTTGAAACTTGGGATCAGAAGAAAAATCTTCCCACCTTTCTCGCGTGGCATTGGGTTCTGCCGGACAAGCAGGCGCCGTTTTCCGTCATGGAACAATCCGACGCCGAGTTTCACAGCGGAAAATATTCTTTGCATCTCGCAGACCGGATAAAAGGCCGATACAATCACTCGCTGCGCTATCTGATCGGGCCCGCCCAGCTCAAAGCGCTTGCCGGGCACAAGGTCGTATTCTCCGCATGGGTGCGGCAAATTGCGGCATCTCATCCCAAGAGCGTCGGCATTGCCTGCAAAGTGCGCGGAAAATCCTCAAAAGATGTTTCCGGCAGTGCCATGATTGATCACACCAGCTCCACGCCGTGGCAGCAGCTCAGCGTCAAATTCACCGTTCCGGCGGACCCCGCATCGATGATGCTTTCCTTGCATTGCGCCACCGGTTGGGACCGGACCGCGGAAGCGTTTTTTGACGACATTGAACTGAAAATCATTGATGTCCCCGAGCGCAAGACAAACGGAGAAACACCCCGGACGGGACAGGAGCGCAAGAAGGAGCCGGAGAAAAAATCTACGGTAAAATATCTGGCAAAAAAAAGCTTTCCCGATGACGGCATGATCCGTCCGGAGCTGATTCAAGGCAGTTGGCGCATGAACGGACGCGCTCATCTGTTTCTCGGCGCATGGGTCAACAATCAGAAAGCCACCGACTGGAGTCATCCGGCAAAACCGATCCGAATAGAGCACCCGGCCTATTTGGAAGGGCCGAGTAAATCGCTCTGGGATCGTCTGGGAATGAACAGCTTGCAGATTTCCGCCGCGTGGCGTCTTCCCGGGCAGTTGCTTTACGGACTAGCCAATGACGGAGACTGTGCGAAACAGGAAAAGAACCAGAATGATTTTGTTGCAGGGCTTAAAGATATGCCGATTGCGGTTGATTTCGCATTCGGGTTCAACGGCGTACTTCGCGCGCAAAAACCGGAGGCGCACCGCGAACTGGATCAGCGCAATCCGCATTGGCACCAATTCATCCCCTATTGTCCGGAAAATCCGGACGGAAACCGGTATTATGAAAGCTTTTTTCTGGGCGGCGTGCGCGCGTATCTCGAACGGAGAGCGAACGTCTTTCTGTACGAACTCTTCAACGAATCAAGCTATCAATGCGAATGCCGCTGGAATGCCCGTTTGTTCGCGCAAGCAATGCAGGGCAAATATCGCACCATTGCAGCGGCCAACCACCGCTGGGGAACCGTGTTCGATTCTTTTGACGAAGTGGCGACCGCCACCAATTTCATTCAGTACCGGAAACTTTGGCCGGACTGGTGCAAATTCCTCTCCCACTGTTACAGCGAGAAACTCAAGCAGTATCGGAAGGTGATCCAAAGCGAGGATCGGCGCGACAAAGTTTATTTCACCGAGCAATGTTCCACCACAAATTTCTTCAACGAACGCGGCGCCGGCATGGATTACCGGGACATCGCCGAGGCTTGCGATGTGCTCACTACCGAAGGGGGAATCCGTTTCGGCCACGACCTCAAAACCGGTGGACGCAACGAGATGGAGGAAGTGGTGTTCACCCCGCCCCACCGGCATCGAATTGTATGCAGTATCTACCGCACGCTTTCCAAGGGGAGCAAACCGATTCACAATCATGAACACTACAATGCCCGTTTCGAAAACGGCAAGCGCGTGCCAAGCAATCGGGACGATTTGGTGACCTCGCTCTGGAATGAAGTCATGTACGGAATTTCCGGCATCTACATCTATGTCTGGGAAAAACGCTCCTGGGAATGGCGAAGTCTGGAACAGGCCAAAGCCAATGTTCTCCATCCGAGTTATAAATCTTCCGCGCTGTTGAACCCTTATAACTGGCCGCCGGACGAGCTGGAGGGATTCCGTAAATTCCGCCGGGAAATCGATCCTTATCTGGAGCGGATTATGCCGTGCCCCAGAACGATCCCCGGAAATGTGGCGTGTTTTTACTCCTACCCAACGCTGCGAATGCTTGCTTATGAAAAGAACGCCGTGGAAAAGAAGCTGTCGAATTGGTTCGGCGCGCTGACCGACGCCCAATATCAGACCGACATTGTTTTTGACGAGGATATCTGCGCCCCGGACTTCAAACGCTATCGGGCTTTGGTCGTTCCGTGCGCGGATTATATGCCCGAAGATACTTACCGGCGCATTTTGGAATTTGCCCAAGGCGGGGGGCTGGTGATCGCCGATCAGAACGCCATGCGTTTTAACGAGTACGGGGAGCCGCTTCCGGCGCCGCCGCAGGGGGCGTTCATCCGGCTGACCGCCGACCGTGCCGATTCCGCCCCGGAGATTCTGAAACAATTGTCGCGCCGCCGCATCCGGCGGTTTGCCACGGTGTACGATTATGAAAACAAAACCGCATTGACGGATGTGGATTGTAAAGTGATTGACCGTGGCGATTTCAAGCTGGTCTTTCTGCTTTCAATGAACAGCCTCAAGAGTCGTCAGATCAAGTTGAAACTGGATTTTCAGGATGATTGCCCCTTCCACCTTTATGACGTTGGCAATGCCAGAACGCTTGTCCACGAAGGAGTCCTTCAATGGAGTGCCGCCGATTGCGCGGCCGGCATCCCGATGATCCTGAAACCGCAGTGCCGGTCGGTGCTGGTCCTGAGCCGTACCCCAAATGGTTCCGATCGCACGTTTGATGTCAAAAATTTGCCTGCGGAGTACCGCAGCATCCTCCGGGAGGAGCAAAAGCACGAAACATTCGCCCGCTCCGCCCTGGATGCTTACCGGAAAGAACAACGCGAATTGCGCATGTATGACAAAGTCAATCTCAAAGGATGCACCAGCGTCGATTTGCGTGGCGTGGTCAACATGGGGTTTGCCGACAAAGTCGCAGGCGACCGGAAAGGCGGCTGGTTTGATCAGGGCGGCAATGATTTCTCCGCTATGCCGATTGGGAAACAAAACTTGAGCGGCGTTCCGTTCGAGATCATCGATCCTGCGACCAACCAAGGCCGGAGCGCCTTGATCCTCTTCGGGCTCAACCGGGATTTTTTCCCGAAAGCCTCC
This sequence comes from Victivallaceae bacterium, assembly GCA_028691615.1. Lineage (GTDB taxonomy): Bacteria > Verrucomicrobiota > Lentisphaeria > Victivallales > Victivallaceae > JAQUYX01. The sequence goes on along the minus strand of JAQUYX010000046.1, from coordinate 13,738 downwards.
GCTCCAATCAAGGTCAACGCTTTCTGTTCCCGGCTGTATTTTCTGCATACCGCCGGCTGGTCGCAAACGCGGGGAACGGAAGTTTATCGCTGTCGTTTGAACTATTCGGACGGGACTTATGCAGAGCTGCCGATGCGCTTTGGCATGGAGATCGGTCCTTGGTGGGGCGTTCCCAGCCTTTCTGATGCAAAAATCGCCTTGGAATCCTCCAACGGACATGCCAACACGATTAATCTGCAATGCCACCGGGCCGCCAATCCCCATGCGGACAAACGAATCGACACCATGGAATTCCTGTCGGGGGGGGCTGGCGCAGTCCCCGCAATGATTGCAGTCACACTGGAAAAATAACTTTTAGAACAATCAAAATTTCATAGGAGTGAAAGATTATAGATTATGCACATTACATTGCTCGGCACCAGTCACGGCGACGGCACGGCTTCGCGCTTTCAGAGTTCAACGCTGCTGGAATCCGGCGGCCGATATTATTTGATTGACGCCGGAGAACCAGTGGACACTCTGCTGGTGCGTCAGAACGTAATCGCGGCGCAAATCTCCGCGGTATTCATCACACACATGCACCTTGACCATACCGGAGGGCTGCCGAACCTGATCGAACACATGTTCAAATACCGCAGCCGTTTCCCGGAAATCGTCCCGGTCTGTTGCCTGCCCGATGCGGACGCAATCGACGCGCTGGAGGCGTGGAACCGCGCCAACGGCATTGGCAAAGTCCCCCGGCTGGTGCCCTATGACAGCGACTGGCATTATGAGGACGGAACGTTGCAGGTGCAGGCGGTGCGGTCCGGTCATCTGAAAAATCATAAAAGTTATTCGCTGATCGTGCAGGCGGAGGGACGCAAACTGGTTTTCAGCGGCGATTTGGCATCGACGTTTGACTTTCCGTTGAACGAATCGCAGGATGCGGACTGCGTGTTCTGCGAACTGGTTCATTTCCCCTTCGAACTGGCATTGCCGACCCTCAAAAAATTACGGACATCCCGATTGGTGTTTGTGCATATGAGCGATCCATGTCAGACTGCCGAAGGGGCGTCGCATGTTTTGGCGACATGCCGTAAGGAACTGCCCTATCCGGTCGAATTTGCAGCTGACGGAGACAGAATCGCGTTGTGATGGAGACTTTCATCCGATGAGGAGATTATGAATACGCCGGAAAACACCAGTCAGACGCAATTTTGGAAACGCAATTTGTTTTTTCTGTGGAGTTCGCAGGTTCTGGTCAACGCCGGATTTTGTGCTTGCATGCCATTTATCCCGCTGTTCATCCGGGAGAACTTCGGAATCACCGATGACGGACGGCGCGGTTTCATTGTCGCGATGTTTTACTTCTTCGGGATGTTGGCGTATGTCATATCCAATCCTGTCTGGGGGATGCTTTCCGACCGGTTCGGGGTCAAGCCAATGCTGTTGCGCGGCACTTTTGTAACGGCGTTGATCTATCCGTGGATGGGGTATTGTTCCAGCGCGGCGTGGCTGATTGCCCTGCGGTTTCTGTCTGCGGCGTGCGCGGGGACGACCGCGGCTTCCAACACCATGATTGTCAAGACCACGCCGAGCGAAAAACAAGGCTTTGCGCTCGGTACGTTGAGCACCGGATTCTGGGGCGGGGCGATGATCGGCAATGTGATTGGCGGATTAAGTTCCTACCTGTACGGGTATCGTTTTACGTTTGTGTTGTGCGCGGTTTTGTATTTTATTGCGGGGCTGCTGGTGTGTTTTACAAAAGACGCGCCATGCACGCGGAATGCGGCGGCGGCTCCCGCGAAGATCAAGAAAAACCCGTGGATGCACCTGCAGATCTTCACCGGAGAAGTCTGGCTCCTGCTGCTGATGTTTACCGCCTACGGTTTCGTGCGGAAATTTGAAGAACCTTATGTGTCGATGCTGATCGAACGCATTACAGGAACTGACACCGCCAGCTTTTGGACCGGCATTGTCAGTGCATTTGTGGCGATCGGGGCCATTGGATCGGGGATGATTCTTGGCGGACTCTCCGATCGTGTCGATCCTAAACGGATTCTTTTGCCGACTTTGGTTTTATCGGCGGCAATGCTGGTGCTTCAGGCGACGGCCGAACGCCTGTGGATATTCGCGCTTGCCCGGACGATGATGTATTTTGCCATGGGCGGACTGCTTCCGGTCATGCAGCGGATTCTCTCGCTGTCAACGCCGCGCCGCAAACGCGGCAAGGTGTTCGGCTTCTCCGATACGGCCAGCAACTTCGGGGTGATGCTGTCGTCCTTGGCTGGCGGCTGGCTGATCGGTATGGTTGGTACGCGCGGCATCTTCTGGATGGCCGGTTGCAGTGTGCTGTGTTTTTTGCCGGTTGCGTGGGGGGTGATTGCATGCGTGATTCGCCGACCGCTCTATCTGGCACAGCGATCTGGCCGCGCCAGATAGAGAGGCCGGCTTAACGGTCGCTATTTTGCGACAACGCATCATGCTCCGGTCTGTTTTCCGGGAATTTATTAACGCGACTTTCCCATGATGGAAGTGCGTTATTTTTTTCTTTCCGCTTGACAAAGCGTTATTTTGGGAATATGTTATTAGTTAGGAAACTAACTTGAAAGGGTGTTTTTATGGCGATCACAAAAAGAAATATGATCGGAAGTATTCTCTATATGACGCGAAGCATCGACCGGATGTGTTCGGGCTACCGGCAACGGGCGGGAATCCCCGCCAGTCAAGCCAGAGTTCTGTGTTTTATCGCGGTTGCATCCGAAGATCATGACATCTATCAGAAGGATTTGGAAGAGGAGTTCGCGATTCGCGCCTCGTCCGCCACCGGACTTCTTCAGGCGCTGGAACAACAAGGTTTGATTCGCCGGGAATCCGTATCCGGCGATGGGCGTCTGAAAAAAATAGTTCTCTCCGCGCGCGGCTGCGAAATTCGATCCAGAATCTTTGCGGTCACCAACGAGATCCAGCAGCAATTGCAGGGAAATTTGAGTGAGGAGGAAATCGCTCAATTCCTCCGGCAATGTGAAGTGATTACCCGCAACGCCAATCAGCAGGGGATCGCTTCCTCTTCTGATTCTCCGGAAATATCCTTGTGAGGAATTGCTCCATGAACATCAAATATCTGCAAGGGATGCTCCTTTGCTTTCTCCTTGCGTCTGTGGCGTCGGCTCAAGACAATTTACTTGCCTCTGTCCGTGTCGAAAAGGTTTCCTCCATCAGCCAGACTGAACCTCGCACTTATGTTGGGACGGTTATGGCATCGGAGGAGGTGGATATCGTTGCACGGATCAGCGGCGTGATGTGGAAATTTACCTTCAAGGAGGGGGACTTGGTGAAAAAAGGAGACCTTCTGTTTCAAATAGAGGACACGATTTATCAAGAGAATGTCAATATCGCGCGAGCCACGCTTCAGCAGTGCGAAGCGGAACTTCAGTATGCCAATCAGGAGTGTGTGCGGCACGGAACCCTCTATAAATCGAACGCCACCGCAAAGTCAACCTATGAAAATTCCCTTCGCGCCCAGCAGGTTTGTCAAGGCAAGGTGAATGCGGCGCGGGCAAATCTGGCTCTTGCGGAAAACAGCTTTTCCTACACGAAAATCCGTTCTCCGCTCTCCGGCATGATTGGCCGAAATGTTTATAGCCAAGGCAATTATATCACCCCGGAAAAAGGCACCTTGACGACGATCGTTCAATACGATCCGATCAATATCAAATTTTCCATAAGCGAGGTCGATTTCTTGCGTTACATGCATGGGAAAAAAGAATTTCCAGAGGGGAGCATCGAAATTTTTTGTGCGGATGGGAAACTCTTTCCGGGCAAGGTGAAACTGGATTTCATGGACAATCAGGTCGATTCCAAAACCGGCACGCTGACCATTCAACTGGAGGCCGCCAATCCGGATATGGTGTTGATCCCCGGCGGATATGTCATGGTCAATTGTATCGACAAATTCGAAAAACCGCAACTGTCCGTCAGTGTTTCGGCCTTGATGACCGATGGGAAAAACAACTATGTCTTTATCGTTGACAAGGATCACTGTATCCAGCGGAGAGTCATCACCAAAGGCCCTCTGGTGAGGGATCGACAGATCGTCCTCTCCGGCTTGAAGCTGGATGAAACGGTTGTGGTCGGCGGAATCAACAAAGTCCAACCCGGCGTCCGGGTTACCCCGGTCTTTTCCGAAAAAACCGGAAAAGAACAATAAAGCGGGAGTAGGATACCATGTTTTCTGCCATTTTTATTCAGCGTCCCCGTTTTGCCTTGGTGATTTCCTTATTTCTGATGTTGGCGGGCATCCTTTGCTTCAAAAAACTGCCGGTAGCGGAAAATCCGCAAGTGACGCCGCCAACCATTATGGTGATGGCTAATTACCCAGGTGCGAGCGCGCAGGTCATCGCCGACACCGTGGCTTCTCCGCTGGAGTCGGAGGTCAACGGGATCGAGGATATGGTTTATTATTCCTCCCAATCGAATAATTCCGGCAACTATACGCTGACCTTGACTTTCAAGTCCGGAGCGGACGACGATATGGCCATGGTCAATGTCAACAATGCGGTAAAACGAGCGGAACATTCGCTGCCGACCGAGGTAGTGAGCAATGGTTTGACCGTCGTAAAACGTTCCGGGGACATTCTCGCGTTGATTGCAATCTCCAGCAGCAATCCCCAACATTCAAAATTATTTATCAGCAACTATACCAGTCTTCATTTGAAAGACACGATCGCTCGCATCGATGGTGTTGGACAGGCAATTATATTCAGCGAACAAAAATACAGCATTCGTATTTGGCTTGATCCTTATAAGATGAAGGCATTCAATATCAGCGACAGCGATATCCGTACGGCCGTGAGCAGTCAGAATATTCAGGCTGTGACCGGATCCGTGGGAACGGAGTCAAGCAGTCCCTGGATGCAGTTCAAGGTCGACACGAAAGGGCGCATGTCCGACCCCGAAGAATTCGGTCGCATTGTGCTGAAATCCGGTGAAAACGGTCGTCAGGTCTTGCTTTCCGATATCGCGAAAATCGAATTGGGCGCAGAAACTTATAATGGGACTGGAACCTTCCGAGGCAATCCGGCTGCGGTGCTTGCGGTATTCAAGCTCAATGACGCGAATGCACTTGAGGTGATGGAACGGATCAAAAACGAATTGACCAAGCTCTCCAAAAACTTCCCGGACGGGATGTCGTGGGAAATTGGATATGATTCCACAAAATTTGTCATTGTGGCCATGAAAGAGATTGTTTATACGCTGCTTGTGACCTTTCTTCTGGTGGTGCTGATTACCTATGTTTTCCTGCAGGATTGGCGCGCCACAATTATTCCGACGGTCACGATTCCGGTTTCGCTGATCGGGACGTTTCTCTTTATGTATCTGCTGAATATGAGCATCAACACCCTGACGATGTTCGCCTTGATTCTGGTCATCGGCTCGGTCGTGGACGATGCCATCTGCGTTACGGAGAACTGTACAAGGTTGATTAACGAGGAACATTTATTGCCATTTGACGCCGCGATGAAAACCATGCAGCAGCTGACCGGAGCGCTGATTGCAACGACGCTGGTCGTGGTGGCGATTTATGTGCCGATTATGTTCTATGGAGGAATGGTCGGAATCATTTACCGTCAGTTCGCAGTAACCATGTGTATCGCGCTTTGTCTTTCCACGGTGAACGCCATGACGTTAAGTCCGGCGCTCTGTGCCATCGTACTGCGTCCGAGCGAAGCCCCGCGCGGATTTTTTCGCTGGATCAACATTGGACTGGATTGGACAAGAAACGGATATATGGTAATCGGGAAATTGTTCGTCCGCCGAATGCTCCTGACCGTGCTGTTGCTGGCGGCTTTGCTGTTTGGAAATTATTGGTTTTTCAAGAAACTGCCCACTGCATTTCTTCCCAGAGAAGACAAGGGAACACTTTTCTGCGAAGTAAAACTTCCATCCGGCGCAAGTAGCGATCGAACCTGCGAGGCGCTTGCCGAAATTTCAACCATAATAAAAAATATTCCCGGAATCAATCAGATCATGACCGTTCCCGGCCGCAGTTTGACCGCCGGGGAAGGCGAAAATCTCGGACTGGTGACGCTGGAATTGACCCCTTGGGACGAGCGAACCACCGCTGAGGTTCAGCTGGCGGCCATTCAGAAGGAGATCCTCAAACGCAGTGCGGCGTTTCCCGACGCCACGGTCAATGTGTTTGCTCCACCGGCGATCATGGGATTGGGCACAACCGGAGGCGTCACCTTTTCACTTCAGGCGACCGGCGAACAAGATTCCCAGGAAATTGCCCAGACCACGAATCATCTGCTGTCAAAAATTATGGAGACCGGCAAAGCCATCTATGCGTTTTCCTCTTTTGACGCCAATACGCCGATGATTCATCTGGAGATCAACCGGGAAAAAGCCGAAGCCATGAAAGTGCCGGTCAAATCTATTTTCACCGCGCTTCAAAGTCAGCTTGGGTCGTTTTATATCAACGACTTCAACAAGTTCGGCAAAACCTATAAAGTAAAGATGCAGCTCATGCCGTCTTTGCGCCGGAATCAGAACATTATCAACCAGCTTTATGTCACCAGCGCGGACGGCCATCATATTCCCATGAGTGCGCTGGCCTCGGTGCAGTGGAAAATCGGTCCGCGTCAGGTGGAGCGTTTCAACATGTTCCCCGCCGCCGGGATCAATACCCAGAGCGTTCCGGGGGTAAGTTCCGGAGAGATGATGCAAATGCTCGATCAACTTGTGCAAGACAATTTGAGCAAGGATTATCAAATCAGCTGGACCAATATGAGTTATCATGAACAGCAGAATGAAGGGGCGATTGTCGGACTTTTGATGATTTCATTGCTGATGGCATATCTCTTTCTGGTGGCGCAGTATGAAAGCTGGACGATGCCGATTTCCGTGATGCTGTCGGTCGCAACCGCGACGCTGGGGGCGATTTTCGCCTTGATTATCTGCAATATGGCGCTGGATATCTACTGTCAGCTCGGATTGCTCATGCTGATCGGCTTGACGGCGAAAACCGCTATTCTCATGGTCGAATTTGCAAAGCAAGAACGGGAAAATGGCAAATCCGTCGAAGATGCGGCATTGAACGGAATGCAGATGCGCTTCCGGGCGGTGATGATGACCGCGCTGTCGTTTGTCATTGGAGTTTATCCGATGGTGATCGCCACCGGAGCCGGAGCGGGGAGCCGTCAATCCATCGGAGTAACGACATTCTGGGGAATGCTGGTGGCAACCGTCGCGGGGATGATGCTGATTCCCGGACTTTATGCCCTGTTCCAGAGAATGGCGGAAAAAACCTCTTCGCTTTTTGTCAAATCAGGGAAATCTTGATCGCGCGCGGGGAGGGGGGAAAGCATCTCCAAAGCAAATGGATTGCACAAAAGGGCGGAAGAATATCGCCTTTTCGATGCAATCCATCAGAGTTGTATTGAAACGATTGAACTACCTCATGTCGAACAGCATGCCGAACGACATGTGCGGCGGTGTGAGCGGATGGGGAAATTGAGAAGGACTCAATTTCCCCTCCTGCTCAATTCTTTGCAGAAAATCAAACGTTGAAAATCTTTTCCAGATCGAATTTGCTCTCCACATCAAGCGTAATCAAAGTCTTGGTGCGAAGGATTCCTTCGATATCACGAGTCATTTTGGAGGCAATGATCTCCGCCAGTTCGGCGTTTGTTTTTACGCGAATCATGACAACCAGGTCATATTCTCCGGCGACCGTATAAACCTCGGTGACGCCGCAGATCGACTTGAGACTGTCCACCGCGTTCCGGAGAAGGTGACGCTCGACGTTGACCAACACAATTCCTGTAACCATTGGCAAAGCCCTCCCTGTTTGAGTTCCGAAGCCTCGCCGAGGGCCATCCCCCGGCGCCCTTCCTTGACTAACATAGCCATCAAAACAAACATTGCAAGCAATCAGCGTGACTTTTTCAGGAAAAAAAGAAACAATTTTTCGTGAGGACGGTTGCCGTGTCACGCATAGCTATACCAATGATCTTTGCCGAGGCCTTCGCTGCCCAGTTCGAGAGATCCCCGCGGGGTGGACAACCGCAGCTCCATCCTGCACTGCTCCGGCGATACCACTTCGGGTCGCAGCTCCACTTTCGTTTCTTCTCCGATGGCGACCGGCACGCTTCGGCGAACCCGGCACTCCTTGCCATCGAAGAGCGCCAATTCCAAGGTCAACTGCTCATAACACGGAGCGGAACCGCTGTTGCGCCATTGAATGGCGACGGCGTGTTCCTCCATACGGATCGTTTCGATTTCCAGCCGGTATCCGCAGCGCCGGGCCATCATCCGCCAGAGGTTTTTCTCGTCCTCCACGGTCATTTTCGCATATTCCTCCGGGAAGAAACTTGTGTAACTGAACACCTTCTTTTCCGGCAGCGGGAGATTCTCCTCGTGACGGAGAATCTGAAGTCCCGGCAATTCTCCGCCGGAGTGCCAATAGCTGATATGACACTGATCCAACGCCTCCTGAAGCGCGGAGGGAAGCGCCAGATTTTCGCATGCGGTCTTCGTTCGCAGATAGTAGCGGTCGAAAATATCCATTGTCGGTTCGTCGATGTAACGAGAGCGGGTGCCGTGCCAGGATTTGCCGATGCCGTTTTGTTTGATGATGATTTTCTGTCGCGCAAGTTCCTCGTAGATCTCCGGGACGTCTTCCAGCGCAATATAATCCTGACCGAGCGTTTCGGCAAAGACCGGTGCGCAGATCTCCTGACAGAGCTGCGTATCGGGAAAGGCAGAGCGGTACATCTGAATCATTTCCATCATGGCTTCGACATAACGATCCCGGGTCAGCCCCGCCTCCAACCACGGTTTGAGGGGGCTATGCGTCGAGAGGTGCATCTCCCCCCAGCGCCCCATGTGGCCGAGGTTGACCCATTCGATCTCCGGGCGGTTGTTGTAGCGTTCGCCCAGCGCGTTCACCAGATTTCTGACTTTATCCAGATAGATCCGATCCCAGTAGACCGGGTAACGCACCGGATGCGCCGGGGCGGATTCGTCCAGAAAATTGAGGGTGTGCGCGCCGCGATAGAGCGACAGATCCTCATCGATATACTTTGCCCCCGCGTCGAAGACCCATTGCGGGACGCCCTGCTGATAGAAGGTGCCCCAGGTGTCCATGCCGCGCACTTCCAAAGCGACCTTGAATCCGGCGTCGATCCAGCTTTGGAAACACCCTTCCCAATCGGGATGATTCCACAGAAATCGGCCTTCTTCCGGTTCAATAACCTGCCAGGGAATGGCGAAAGCGATCTTGTCGGTCAGATTTTCGCGCAGGAACCAGACATCTTTCGGCACTTGATCAAAGCGCATTTTACCCGCACCGCGCTGCAGGTACAGCATTCCACATCCGGGGTTGTGGAGAATGGAATCGATCTTCTTCGGACGAATGATTTTCATGAGGAACGTACTCCTGCTTGAATATGAATTAAATCACACTTGATAATATAACCGCTCAATGAGGAAAAACCAAACACTTTTTCGCTGTGACTTTGAAAAAAAAAACTCTGAGGCTATATTACACAAAGAGCAGTCGCGGCGGACAGCAGGAAGGACAAGACCTCTGTGGACGATCAATTGACATTCGATCTATTTTCCGACACACGGGATTTTGCGCGGACGGAACTTTCCCGGCGCGTCATGCAACAGGCCGTGCTGGGGTTTCTGGCGTCTCAGAAGCCGGATGCACTGGCGGGAAACGTCCCCGCCTGCCGGAAAAAACTTCGATTGGAAGGGGCCGCCGCGTGGTTTTCGGGACAGCGGACGCGCCGCGAGGTCGTGCGAACGATGGCGGTGGTGTCGGTTTTTCATCGGGAACACTGTTTTGCGGATTGCGTGAATCAGCGGGAACTGGCCGACGGCGTCGCCGCGCTTCTTGCCGAAAAAGAGCTTATGGAGCAGCGCATTCAAGTGGCGGAGCCGCAGTTGAAGTCCAGCGACGATCTTTTCAGCGAATTCTCCTATTGGAATTATGCGGCGAGCTGCGATCAGAAATATCATCGGCTCTGCCGGAAACTTGCCCGGCTCAAGGAGGCGCTGCTCAAAGGCAGCCGATTGGAGCGGATTCGGGCATTGAATGTGGCGGATTTCCTCTATGTGGCATCGCCGGAAAATCTGATCGGCGCCGGAGAATTGCCCACAGGCTGGGGATTGCTTTTTGTCGGCGCGGATCGCAGAGTGCGGATCGTGAAGGAAGCGCTGGCGCAGGAGGAGTGCCGGATGGAAGGCCGTTTGCGTTTGGCGTTGAACATTGCCGCGGAAGCTGCGGGAAGTGTCCTGTTTTCCGGAGGGGTTGGAATCAGTAAAAAGGCGGGGGAGGTGGCGTTTTACCGGCCGCCCCGCCGTCGTGGAAGGGTGTGAAACAAGATGACGCAGGGAACAAAAGATACCCGTTCGTTTTTGAAAAAGATTCGGCATTGGTTGGAATTCATCCCGCTCTGGGGGGGATATCACCTGATTCGAATGCTGCCTTATTGGGGGGTGCTTGCGCTGGCGCATTGTGCGGAAAATTTTGTATGGTTTCTGCTGTGGCCTTATCGGAATCTGGTTGTGGTCAACGTGCATGCGGCATTTCCCGAATGGGATTCCCAAAAGGTGCGCGCCATCGGGAAACGCAGTATTTACAATCTTTTCCGCAATCTTCTGGAATTTTTCTGGGTCGGCAGCAATCCGAAACGGTTGAACCGGTGTTACTGCATGCCGGAAGCGGGGATGAAATGTCTTCAACCGCATTTGGAAAAAGGGGAACAGTTGATTATTGTCACCGCGCATCTGGGGGGCTGGGAAGCGGCTGGAACGATTGCGGTGCGTCTTTGCCACCTGAAACTCGCGGTGGTTGCCAAGGCGATGAATAATCCGCACTTGAATGCTTTGCTCAATGGTTCCGGGCGGAACGCCACCGGCGGTGTGGAAGTGCTTTTCTCCCGCGGGGCCATGCGGGGAACCATCAAAGCGTTGCGCAACGGGCGGGATATTGCGACTTTGGTCGATCAGAATACCCGCTTGTCGGAGGGGGGCGTCTGGGTGGATTTCTTTGGTCTGCGGGTCTTGAGTTCCCCGGCGCCGGCGGCGTTGTTGCGTTATTGCCGCGACCATCACATTCCCGCTGAGATTGTATTTTCCGTCTCCCCGCGCATGGAAGACGGGCGAATCGGTGCGGAGGTGTGCCATTTGCGCAAACCTCTGGAAGAATACGCCGACGAGCAGGAATTGTTGCAAGAGATGATTGCCAACACGGAGGCGGCGATCCGCCGTTATCCGGACCAGTATCTGTGGCTCTACAAACGGTTCCGCGATGCGCCTCTGGATGCTTCCGAGGAGCTTAAAGCGAAGTACCCCGCCTACGCGTTCGAATAGATTTTGCGCACGGCACTTGGGCATGAATAATGAAAACAGGATGGAATCAGAAATGTTGCCATTGGATCGGGATTGGTATCGGAACGTTTGGACGCTGGATATCCAGAACCAATCCTGGACGGAGGATGCCGCCCGGCAGGTTGATTTCATCATTCAAACCTTGCATTTGAGCGGAAAAGAGCGGATTCTGGATCTTGCCTGCGGATTCGGACGGCACGCTTTGGAGTTTGCCCGACGCGGGTATCCGGTGGTCGGAATCGATCTGACGCAAGCATATGTGGAATATGCCAAAAATTCCGCAAAAGCAGCCAATCTCCCCGCGCAATTTTATTGCATGGATCTTCGGGAGGTCGCTTTCAAAAATGAATTTGATGTCGTGCTCAATTTGGCGGACGGCGCAATCGGGTATCTCGAGAATGAGTCGGAGAATAACAAAATCTTTGCGGTCATCGCCCGTGCGTTGAAACCCGGCGGACAGCATCTGATGGATCTCATGAATGGAGAATATGCGGACACGCATTTCCCCTGCCAACTTTGGGACGCCGGCGCAAAAGGCCTTACGCTGTCGAAGTTCGAGTGGGATGCGCAAACGCGCATTTTGCTTTACGGCCAGCAGGATTTTCGATATGGAGACACCCTGCCGCGTCCGGTCTTTGACAAAGGGTGCCCGCAACGGATTTATACCGGGAAGGAGCTTCGCGACATCCTTGCGTCTCACGGGATGACCCTTACGGCGGCCTATGCGAATTTTTCCAGTCGCCCCGCGAATGTCAATGAACTTCAAATGGAAATCTGTTCCCGCAAGAATTGAGCGCTCTGCCGCATTGGGGAAACGGGAGTCTCTGGAAAGGGGATCAAATGAATTCGTTTCGAAAGATTGACTTGAGTGTTTGGCCGCGTGCCCCGCATTGTGCGGTGTTTCGCAAAATGATGATTCCGACCTATACCGTCGGGTTCGAATTGGAAATTTCGAATTTCCAGAGACAAATCCGGGCCGGAAATCTTTCTTTCACTCTGGCAATGATCCATCTGGTGAGTTCGTGTGCCAATGAAATTGAGAACTTCCGGTATCGTTTTTTGAATGGCGGGGTGGTGCTGTATGATCGCTGCTCGGTGAATTTTGTATGGTTGAACAAAGAGACGGAACTTTTTAAATTTGTGGCATATCCGAGCATGGAAACGCTGCCCGCGTTTGTCGCTGGAGCCAAAGCCGCCGCCGAGGCGCAAACGGAATATTTTGTCGCGCCGCCGGCAAACGATGCCTTTGTTTTTTCGCCTCTGCCGTGGGTGAGTTACACCGAGAAGAGCCACACGTACTCCGGCAATGCCGAGCAGGCGTCGCCGATTTTCGACTGGGGAAAATTTTTCGTGCGGGGGGACGAATTAATTCTGCCTTTTTCGGTACAGGTGCATCACAGTTTTGTCGACGGGATTCACATCGGAAAATTGCATGACGCGCTGCAAAGAGAATTGAAAAAACGGGATTGACCGTCAGGCGGTATCTCTTATGAACTCCATCGAAGACCAGTTCAACCGGATTGCCTCTCAATATGACGAGGGGCGAAAGAAATTCATTCCGTGTTTTGACGATTATTATGAGCGAACCACCGCATTGATCGCGTCGAACATCGAGCCTCCGAAGCGGGTTGTCGATCTGGGGGCCGGAACCGGGTTGCTTACAAAGTTTTATCTTCCATATTTTCCCGATGCGGAGTTTTTGCTTGTGGATGTTGCCGCGGAGATGCTGGAAATTGCCCGGACCCGGTTTGCCAAGAGCAGGCGGATTCAATTTCAACAGATGGATTATGCCGCGAAGTTGCCGGAGTCCGATTTTGATTTGGCCATCTCCGCACTCTCCATCCACCATTTGGAGGATGCTAGGAAAAGCAAGCTCTTCCAAGAACTGTATCGCAGGCTTCCGGCGGGGGGAAGATTGATAAACTACGATCAGTTTTGTGCAGAATCGCCCGAGGTGGACCAATGGATCAATTCCCATTGGGAGAAGCATCTTTATCGTAGCGGACTTGGTGCGGAGGAAATTGCGATGTGGATGCAGCGCCGCAAACTGGATCGCGAGTGTTCCATCGGGACGGGAATCAATCTTTTGCGCGAGGCGGGTTTTTCCGGGGTGGAGTGTGTCTACCATTGCCTGAAATTTGCCGTGATTGCAGGGGTGAAATGATACGACACTCAATTGGGCTGCGACAGGGCGAAGAAAACGGCAGGGGGATTGCCGATTTTATTTTTCGAGACGGTCGGATGTCAAGGAAATGTGGGGAATAATCTCTGGAACGTTTTGAAAAAGAAGTTTTTTGATGTATATTCCATATCGTTCCATTTCAATGCTCCAGAGGGGAGTGATCCTTGAACTTGT
>JAQUYX010000224.1 GCA_028691615.1 Victivallaceae bacterium | reverse complement strand
TCGCGCTCTTCGGCGTGATCGCCATGCTCCGGCTGCCGATGCGGGAATATCCGCAAATTGACGAGCCGAGCGTCAGCGTTTCCACCACCTACACCGGAGCCTCCGCCGAAGTGATCGAGTCGAAGATCACCCAGATCGTCGAAAACGCCGTCGCTGGAATCACCGGACTGCAATACATCGAATCGACCAGCCGCGACGGACGTTCCAACGTCACGCTCGGGTTTGACATCACCCGCAACATTGACGATGCGGCAAACGATGTTCGCGACCGCGTGAGTCAGATTCTTCCCAAACTGCCGGATGGCGCGGATGCCCCGGACATCGGCAAGGACGGAGCCAATGACGAACCGGTGTTGTCCATCGGGGTCTACAGTTCAAAAATGACCAGAATGGAACTCACGGATTACGCCAGCCGATACATCATCGACCGTTTTTCCGTCATTGACGGCGTCGGTTCCGTACGCATACGGGGAGCCCAGACGCAGGCGATGCGCATTTGGCTGAACTCCAAACGCATGGCGGCAAAAAACATCACCGCTGACGATGTGATTTCCGCGCTCAAAAAAGAAAATGTCGAATATCCCGCCGGACGACTGGAATCGAAAGAAGTTGAATTTACCGTCAAGGTCAACCGTCAATATCTGACCGCCGAGGATTTCAGCGACATTGTTCTGCGGCGTGATGCCTCCGGCGGCATGGTGAAAATCGCCGATGTTGCGGAGGTGCGAATTGAACCCGCCAAGACGCGCGATCACTCTGAAGTCAATCAGGAACCGATGATCTCCTTCACCGTCAACAAACAGTCCACGGCAAACACGCTTGCGGTGGCGGAACGAATCCGTGCGCTGATGAAGCAAATGGAGAGCAATCTTCCCGACGGCATGACGTTGAGCGTGATTCAGGACGATTCCAAATTCATCGTTTCGGCGATTGCCGAAGTGAAATGGTCGCTGCTCGTCTCCGGAATTCTGGTTTTTCTCATCATATTTCTTTTTCTCGGCAGTCTCCGGGCGTCGCTGATCCCAGCCATTACAATACCGCTTTCGCTGATTGCGGCATTTATTGTGCTATATGCGCTCGGTTACAGCATCAATCTTCTGACGCTCCTCGCGCTGGTGCTGGCAATCGGCATGGTGGTCGATGATGCGATTGTGGTGCTGGAAAACATTCACCGAAAAATTGAGGACGGCGTTCCGCCGCTGTCGGCCTCGGTAAAAGGTTCGACACAGGTGATTTTCGCCTGTATCGCCACAACTCTGGTACTGGCGGCGGTGTTTCTGCCGCTCTGCCTGTGGGAAAGGCAGACAGGAAAACTTTTCACCGAATTCGCCGTGACCATGACGGCGGCGGTCTGTTTTTCCACGTTTATCGCCTTGACGCTGATCCCGATGCTCTGCTCCAAAATTCTCAAACCGACCGCAAAACGCAATTTTCTGATCCGCATGGTGGACCGCGCACTTGCAGGATGTGAAAATGGCTATGAAAAACTCCTGCGGTGTTTTGTCCGTGTGCCGCTTCTGACTGCGCTTGTGTTCGCCGCGCTCTGCGTCCTGACCGCATGGGGCTGGCGACAGCTTCCCGGGGAATATGAGCCGGTGGAGGATCGCGGAACCATTCGCGTTTCGCTGAAAGCCCCCGAGGGAACCGGCTACTACCGGATGCTGGAACGGATGCGGGAGGTTCAGGAAATCATCGGCGCGGAACAGAAGAAATACGGGATTGACTACATTGTCGGTATGCTTCCCAAGTCCGGCAATGGTTCGGACGGCGCGGTCAACACCGCGCGGTTGATGCTTCAGCTTGCCCCGTGGTCGAAGCGGCAGTATACTTCGTCGGAAATCATCACGGCGCTCCGCAAGAAAACAAAACACATTCCCGGCGTTTCCATTCAATGGCAGCTCCCGGTCGGAATCGCCAGTTCCAAAACACCGGTTGAATTTGTAATCGGCGGGCCGGAATACGCTGAACTCGCCCAATGGCGCGACATCATCATGGACAAGGCGGAACGTTTTCCCGGAATTCTGGAACTCGACAGCGATTATGAGGAAAAGACACCGCAGATACAACTTCGCGTGGACCGGAAACGCGCGGGGGAACTCGGCGTTTCACAGGAGAGCATCGGCGTTGCGCTGGAAGCATTGCTCGGTTCCAAAAAGGTAACGACATTTCTGGATCGCGGACAATCCTATGATGTGATTCTTCAACTTCCGCAGTCGCAAAGGCGGAATAAAGAGAGCCTTTCCGAAATCTACGTCCGTTCGCAGAGAACCGGGAAAATGATCTCGCTGGACAATCTGCTGATCGTCGAAGAGCATGGTGTCGCAGGGGAGTTGAACCGCTATAACCGGGTGCGCGCCATTACCTTGAGCGGTTCGCTTGCGCCCCGATACACGGTGAGTCAGGCGTTGAATTTTCTTGAAAAAACGGTAAAAGAGGAACTTCCGGAATACGCTCAGATTTTCTATAAGGGGCAGTCCAAGGATTATAAAGACGCGTCCGGTTCAATCGCGTTTATTTTCATTCTCGCGGTGCTGGTGGCATACTTCATTCTTGCGGCGCAGTTTGAGAGCGTGCTGTCGCCGCTGGTGGTGATGCTGACCGTTCCGCTTGGACTGGCGGGAGCGGTATTCGGATTGTATTGGAGCGGACTTTCCATGAATATCTATACGCAAATCGGCTTGATTATGCTGGTCGGACTGGCGGCGAAAAACGGAATTCTGATTGTGGAGTTCGCCAATCAGCTGCGCGACGGCGGCATGGAATTCAAGACAGCCTCGGTTCAGGCTGCGAAACTCCGTCTGCGCCCGGTGCTGATGACCGGAATTTCAACGGTATTGGGAGCCTTGCCTCTGATCTGGAGTTCCGGAGCCGGCGCGGCGAGCCGCCATGCGCTTGGAACGGTGGTTGTCTGGGGCGGATTAAGTTCCTGCCTGCTGACGCTCTTCATCGTACCGGTCGGCTACATTCTGTTGGCAAAATACCAGAAGCCCCCGAAAGCACTGGAAAAGAAACTGATTGCGGAAGAAAGCTGATATGTCGGCGGTGTATTGAACCGCGTTATTGAGACTGATGCGCCGGAATTTTCTCCCGGCGGCAAAATTATTTCAGGAACGGATGCGGGAGAAATTTGAAAAATAGCGTTTCACAGCTGTTTTCTTGTGTCTTTTTTACCGTGTCGTGCAAATGGGAAGCATTTATGCGGATTTCAAAACGCCAAATTCTCTGTTTTATGGGCTGTTTTTAGGCTAAAACGGCAAAAACGGAGAATTTTCCTTGTAAAAAAATGGGGGGCATCTCATGGTAAATAAGGAAGGTTTTGGGTGTGTGTTTCCGTAAGTTCTCTTTCTCCAAAGACTTATGATTTTTCAAATCCATGTGTCCTCGACACGGGGACAACGGAGAATTTGCCGGAGAATGCGCCCGAGTATGCTTCCGGCACACGAAACGGAGAATTCTCCGTTTTTCTAAAAATACGTAAGTTGTTGGCTATCAACCCCGAAGAATGAGCAATAAAAAAGCCGAACGGGGTGTCCGTCCGGCGGAGAAACAAAAAAATGGTGGAGGATTCCTGTCAAAACTCAAAGAGGCTCTCCACCCTCAAAATTCTTCCGTAATTCTCCTGTGTCGGGGTATCCCGACCTTCTATCACAATTTTTGCCTGCAATATTGCATCCAGCCGACACACCCGAGCCGGTACTGGCTGTGGATATTGCCTCTATTTTTCCATTTCAATGTTTTTGACCGTATCTTCAAGTTGCTTCAGTTCCCGCATGTCTTCTTCATCGGCAAGTTTGGCCTCATACGTTTT
>JAQUYX010000001.1 GCA_028691615.1 Victivallaceae bacterium | reverse complement strand
CGAAATCGGCCAGCGCCTGCGCGGCGCGGTGGTATTCGTCGAGGGCTTTTTGGGCCTTCTCAAAACGGGTAAAGACCTGTTCGAGCGTCGAACCGTATCGGCGTTTGATTGTGAATAGTTCGCTCAGCCGCGCTTCCAGTGCCGCCAAAGTTTCTTCGTCCAGTTCGAGATTGTCCGCGAATCGGTCGATTTGCGCCACGAGCGATTCGGCTGATTCAATCAGCATGGAACAGTCGGCGGAGAGTTTGGCTCCCCCGGTCGGATCGAAGTGCTCCAACTGCGTCAGTTCGCGATACACCGCGCTGAGGGCGTCGAGGATTACCCCCTCTCCGCCGGAGGCGTCCCCGGCGAACGCGGCGCGGGTATGCGCGGAAATTTCTGCAATCTGGCGGGCGTTTGCCGCCAGATCATAACGCTGCCGGATCTCTTCGTCCTCGCCGGGTTTGGGGGCGCACCGCTCGATCTCTTCGACGATCGCCTGCAAATGTTCGGCCTCGGCCTCGTCGGGGAGTCCCGCTGCGAATGCGGCCTTGTCTGCGTCGATCCCGGCGATCTTGGCGGCGTTTGCGCGACAAACTTCGGCAGCTTCCAGCGTCCCGGCATAGCGGTCAAGCAGTTCCAGCTGGCGGGTCGGATTGGTCAGATCGGCCGGATCGTCGCCGCCGGGCAATTCGATCAGCTCCCGGGCGAGCGCGGCGGCGGCCTTTGCTCCGACGGGCAAATCGTTGACGTAGCTTCGGGACCAGTTGCCTGCGACGACCTTGCGGAAGACGATTTCGCCGGTCCGTTCCGGCACATCGAGCGCGGCGAGCATGGGGCCGACGCGCGGAGGAAGCTGTTCGAAGCGGAAAACCGCGGCGATGTCGCAGCGATTGCTGCCGTCGCGGATTACGGTGCGGTCGGCGCGTTCGGAGAAGAGCGTGCAGAGTGCGCCGATAATGATTGATTTTCCCGCGCCGGATTCTCCGGTGATGACATTGAACTTTGGGCCGAATTCGAGTTCCGCGTGTTCAATGAGAGCGAAATTGTCGATGACGAGCGATGCAAGCATGGCGAACGGACACTGCCTTCCGAAAAAGAGGATGGGAGAAATACCATGTCGGCAATATACTTTAATTCCCGGTGCTTTTCAAATCGCTTTCGGCGTTTTTTGCCTCCTCTTCAAAGATCACATTTGCAATCTAACATTCCGGACGGCACTGCGAAACGGCGCGACGAATTGATCAAAAATTCACAGTTGATGATTTTTTCCATCAACTCGTTGGCGGTAAACATATAGTGATTGCTCGGCTCAAATCCGATTCGGGGATCGGACAAAACCAGTTTGAGCATGCGCCGCGCCGCCTCTTGCTCTTCACGGAGGAGGCGGATTATTTTTCCCGGCTCTTTCCCGCTGTTGCGCAGCTGAATGAAACGGCCCTGCCGCGCCGCGCTGGAAAACAAGAGATGACAAGCCTCGGCGACCGAAGCAAGATCTTCGCCATCCTTGCGGTGTCCCGCGGAAATTGCGCTCATGGCTTTCTGCAGATGCCGCAACCCTATGTGCCATTTGTGCGAGAGCTTCTCCAATGCGGAAAGGTACTCCTCCGGGGAATAGACTCCGCACCACGAATCCAGATCGTCCACCGGGTTGCCGACCATTGTCGCCATACGCCCGGTGGGAGTTCCGAAAAGGAGATTCGCCGGTCCCATATTGTGCGGCGATCGATAGGCCACCTCGACGGAAAAGGGGAAAGCACGGAATGCTTCGCTGAAATTCTGCAGCGCCAGCGTGATCTCCGGCGCCGCTTTGTTGCCGAAACGACGCTGCACCATGCGGCGGTGCGACAGCGACAAAAGTTCCAGATTGGGCGACGGGTAGCCGCCGAGCGTCCAGCTGACCAGAAGATCGTCAACCCCCGCTTCGCGCAGCCGCTCCAGATGCTCCGCGACCAGAAATGTTGCCGGAATATAAGGGACGCTCGCGCATTCCCATGAGTTGGAGAGCTGCACCTTGGCCGCCGTGCCCAGATGCCGCTTGCGGGCCATTTGAAAAAAGAGACGGCTCACTTCGGAAGGCCCCGCGTGGGAGATTGAGTAGTCGCGCACCCGCGTCCGGGTCTTGCCCACTTGAACGGGGACGCCGCTTTCGCTGACCGCCATCACCGAGGCGGAAGCGGGGAGATGATCGAGCACACCGGCAAAAATCCGTTCCGGGTTCGAAGCGAACCCGTCGCTGCGGCTCTTTTCCGCGGTGGCGGTCGAAACGACATCCTCTGCCCACGCCCAGTTCCAGCAATAGATTTTGGCGTCGGGATTGCCCCGGTGCGCGGCGGTGACGATGGTGCGGTTGATCTCCGCGAGGAGTTCGGGCAGCGCCCGTTTTCGGCAGGCGGGGCATTCGGTCGCCTCTTCGCGGGACAGGCAGTGCGTCAAATTTTCCGAGCGGGTAATCAGGAAAGCGCCGCCGAGATCCGGCAGCTGCCGGAAAAAGCGTTCGACCCTATCCGCCAGCAGCGGCAGAACCGCCGGCTTGGAGGTGCAGAAGGCGATTTTGTCGGCGCTTTCCTCGATGGCTCCGAAATATTTTTCCCGCAGTTTTTTCTCGCCGAGAAAGCACTTTGCGGGCAGGCCGCGCGGTTCGTTGAGATAAACAAAAACCTTCAAATGAAATTTGGCCGCCTTCGCGATGATCTTTCGGAGATTCTCCATGCGGATCGACCACTCTGCGCTCAACGACGGGGCTTCCTCCCACGGGATCATTTTGTAGAGTACCACCGGCACCCAAATTGCGTTGATTCCGCAGGCGGCGAGGCTTTGCAGAAGATCGTCCGGGTAGGGATCGACCTTGCTTTCCTCAAGCACGTTTCCGTAGGGAGACGGATATCCGTAAATGATTTTGCGTCCGAAAAAATTGTCGCGCCGGATTGGTTTGCGGCTGCCTTCGCGCCGGAAATATTTGGAAAAGTCAAAGGGACGCGCCGTGTGCTTTTCCGCCGCAAGGGGCGCGAGAATGCGGCGGATCTCTTCGGTCCTCCGTCGCTCTTCCACGGTCAGTTCCCGGTGGAAAACCTCTTCGCAGCGCGGTTTGGCATGGCCCATCTTCGCCCAGAGAAAATCATCGTTCTGTAAAGTGTCGTTGAGCTGTTCTTCGCTCCAATCCAGAAGCGTCAGAAGCTGCGCATAGTTCAGCAGCTCCCAGTTGATCCGAATCAATGTGACAAAGCCGCGTTTCGCAAAGACTTCGCATCGCTGCAAATCGGCTTTCGTTAGCCCCATCGCCTTTGCCTCCGCGCAGACGATCTCTTCCCGGCATTGGAGCACCTCGGCCAGACGGGCGGGGGCAACCATGTTCCAGTTGCGGAAAATCACGCACTGAAAGGAGGTTGGAAAGTGCGGAAAGCGCAACGGTTCCGGATTGTCGCCAACCGGAAGAATGGAACTCGGAAGGGGATGGGAGTCGGTCATTTTTTTTAGTCCTTTTCAGATCGGTTGATTTGAAATACGCCTCTGCAAAAACTCGCGTCGCGCCTTCCGGCGGCGCGAAGCTCAAGACTCCGGCACCGTGACAATTCGGACGCCTTTGTCCCGCAGTTGGCCGATCATCCGGCGATTCTCTTCGCATTCGGTGGTAATCAGCAGAAACACTTCGTTCCACCCTGCCAGACGGCAGGTTCCCTTGCGGGAATATTTGAGATGGTCGGCCAGCACGATGACCTTGTCCGAGCAGCTCATCATCGCTCGCTGGGTTCCTACGGCAATGTCGTCGGTCTCGATGAGGCCGCCGGAATCCAGTGCGCGCACGCTGGTAATCATGAAATCCGCGTGATAGCTGCGGATGGACCGTTCCGTTTTATAACCGTGGAGCATTCCGGCTTTGCGGTCGAGCGTGCCGCCGGTCAGAATCACGTTCGGGCCGTACTCCTCGGGGAATCTCCGGCAGAGCACTTGTGCAAACGCCACTGAATCGGTGATGAACGTTCCCTGTGTGATGTATTTCGCCAGAAAAAGCGTGGTTGTGCCGCTGTGGACAAACGTGGTCGAGTCGTTCCGCAGATTTTCCAGCGCTTTTCGGGCCAGAAGTTCTTTTTCACCCGACTGCCACTGTTCCCGGATGGCGAAAGGAATTGTCGCGCCGTCCCGGGCGGGAATTAACTGCACGCCGCCATGCACATGCACCACATGGTTCTGCTGCGCCATCTCGTTGAAGATCCGCCGCACGGTCGCCGGACTCACTTGCAGGAGCTTGCAGGCCGCGCATGTGCTCAGTTGCTCATGCGTCGCCAGATGGTTCATCACGGCATTGACGTAATGTGCTTTCATGATTCCTCTTTTTCTCTCGTGCCGCAGGGGCAATCCCCCTCAAAAAAAACGCTTCCATTTGCCCCGATTACCATACTGCGCGGCCGCGCGGAAGTCAAACCAAAATTATCGCAAAACGATCATAAAAATTGATTGTTTGATTCTTTTATCCTGTATTATCGTCAAAATGATTGAAAAAATAATCGAAACATCTATACTCTCCGTAAATGACAACACCGACAGAAAGAATCATCAACGATGAATGGAAATTTTGGAAAAATCCGCATCGCACCGTCGCTGATGTGCGCCGATCTCATGGATCTCAGGCACGAGACGCAGCTCCTTGCCGAGGGAGGGATCGATCTCTTGCATATTGACATCATGGACGGTCATTATGTGCCGAATTTCACCCTCGGCGCGGACGTCTGCCGGATGCTCGCCACGCGTAGTCCAATCGCGCTGGACATCCATTTGATGATTGAGGATGTGGACCGGTATCTGCCGGATTTCTGTCTTTGCCCCGGGACGATTGTGACATTTCACCCGGAGGTTTCGTACCATCCGCTGCGCACGCTTCAGACGATCCGGCGCCATCACTGCCGCGCGGGAATCGCGATCGATCCGGCGCTTTCGCTCGAAGGAATCCGGCCGCTGCTGGATTATGCGGATCTGGTCTGCGTGATGACCGTCAATCCCGGATACTCCGGGCAGGATCTGATCCCGGAATGTCTGGGAAAGCTCGCACAATTGCGCGATGAGATCCGCCGTCGCGCGCTTCCGGTGGTTCTGGAGGTCGACGGCAATGTGAGCTGGGGCAACATTCCCTCCATGATCGAATGCGGCGCCGAAATTCTGGTCTGCGGAAGTTCCTCGCTCTTCGATTGCAACGGCCTCCCCGGGAATCTTGAGAAACTTCGCCGGCTGTGCGATCCGGCGGCGGCCCGTTGCGGCGCTTGACTTTCCGGAAATCTGCGCTAATATCTTGCCGCAAGCGAATGAAACCTTCGGAAAGTCGGCATGAAAATTCTGTGGAACCGTCCCCGGAACGCTGTTCGGCGCGTAAATCGCGCGGGATTCCGGGCGGGGTGGTTCTTTTTAGGAATAGTTCCTATTCTCATTTTTCTATCCGGCTGCGCGTTGAATTCCGGTGGTGTCCTGGGATACCGCGAATTTGCGGCGACCGGGCTTGATCCCGGATTTCGGCTGTTGACGGACAAACCTCTGCTCACATTGGAGGACGCGCGTGCGATTGCCATGCGCAACAATCCCGACTATCTGGCCGCCGGGCGCAGCCTCGCCGCGGCGCGGTATCGGTATTATCAGGCGTTCGGCAGTTATTTTCCGCGGGTCTCCGCCACGGCGGGCGCGGGACAGGGGTACACCGCTTACGGGCACATCCAGAATCTACCCAGCAGCACCGCGCCTTACGAGAACACCTTTGCCGGGGGAGTGTCGCTCGACGCCACCTGGCTGCTCTTTGACTCGTTCGGGCGGGAATTCAATGTGCTCGCCATGCAGAGCAAATTCCGCGAAACGGAACAGCTGCGGGAAAATGTGCTCCGGCTTCTGATGCGGGCGGTCGCCTACGCCTATTTCGATATTCAGATTGCCGAGGCGCAGCTTGCCATCGCCGAAGCGAATCTGGTTTACCAGCAGTCCAATCTTGAGCAGGGGCGCACGCAGTTCACTTTCGGCAAAATCTCCCGCAGCGACCTGTTGAATTTTCTCATTCTCACGCAAACCGCCCGGACACAGGTGGTATCGTGGCGTTTTCAGCGCGATGTGGCGACGTATGCGCTGGCGGTTCTGATGGGGTACCCGGAGGGGCAGCTTCCGTCGGGACTGCTTTTTGAGCCGCTGGTGATGACGCGTAAGGCCTTTCCGCTCCCGGTAGAGAGCTATTTGGAGCAGGCCTTTTCCGCCCGCCCGGATCTGCGCGCGTCCTTTGAAAACATGACCGCGCGCAGGTACGAACTTTATGGCGCCTATTCGAGCTTCGGCCCGTCGGTCTACGGCGACGCCTCGCTCCTTTACAGCGCCAACGCCGGACGGTATCGGCAGTACAGTGTCAGCACCAGCCGCTGGAATGAACGCTCTTTCCAATACGGAGTGCGCGTGGAATATCTTCTCTTTAACGGACTGGCCCGCTTCAACCAGCTTCGAGTCAACCGTTCGCTTTGGGAACTGGCGCGGTACCAGCTGGACGCCAATTATCTGTCCTGCGTCAACGAGGTGCGCAGCGCCTACGCCGACTGCCGCAGCTGGTTCGAACAGTCGGAACTCTTCGGCGGCATCATCGACTGGGCGCTTGAGCAGCGCGATCTGGTGACGGTGCGTTTCTGGGGCGGCGAGGAGACGATCACCCGGCTGAATGAAGTGCAGAGCGATCTGGTTTCCGCGCAAAGCAACTTTGCGCTTTCTCTGGCCGCATTGCGCAAAGCGCAGGCGCGTCTGGCCGCCGCGATCAATGCTCCGATTGAGGGAATCTCTTCGGAACCAACCGAACCATAGCGCCTCCCGATTTCCCCCCAAAAAAACATTTCTGTGCGAAAGCGATCCGGGGACTGGGAAAAAAATTCCTCCATTTTGTCAAGTGCTATTGACAAAATAAGAAATTCATAGTATAATATCTTGTGAACAGGAAAGGACGTCCTTGATTTATGAATCACTCCGAGCAGAAGAAAACCGGAAGGAATCCACGTCTGGAGCTGCTGCGCCTTCTGATGGACTCGGGTCCTTTGGAGCAGCCGGAGGCCGCGCGTCTTCTGGGGATCACCAAGGCCGGCTGCAATCTGCACTTCCAGCGTCTGATCGCGGAAAAATATTTGGAACCGGTTCCGTCGGCGCCTCCGTCGGGGCGGGGACGGCCCGCAATGAAGTGGCATCCGGCTTCGAACAATCTCTTTTGCGGGGTGCTACTCAACCGGACCGGGATTGCGCTGGAAGCGGTCGATTTTCGCGGCGAGCGGTGTTTTACGGCGACGGAGCGTTTTTCCGGCGGGGGGGATGCGGCGGAGGTCTGCCGGAAGCTGGACGATGTGGTGGCCGAGGCGTCGGAGAAAGGCATTGTCCGTTGTATTTTTGTCGGTATTCCCGGGGGGATCGACGCCAATGGCACTGTGACCTCCTCGCCGAATTTTCCGGCGGTCAACAACTTCAATGCCGAGGCGCACTTGCGCAAGAAATTCGCAGTGCGTGCCTATTCCGACACGATGGCTCTGGCGATTGAACGCAGCGAGACTTGCCGTTTTGCCCGCGAAGAGGTGACGCTGCTGCTGGATTGGAGCGAGGGAATCGGGATTCGTTTTCTGTTGGGAGACGCTCCTTTCATGCTTGGCGTGCCTGACGCGGGGCGGTATCGGGGGTTGTGGGATTACGGACACACCCGGGCGGTTCCGGGAGGACGGCGCTGTCATTGCGGGAAGCGCGGGTGTCTGGAAGCGTATATCGGCGGAGTGCCGCTTTTGGAACAGCATCCTGAATTGGGGTGTGCGACGGTGGAAGATTTTGCCGGCAAGATTGCCGCGAACGATCCGGCAGCGGAGCATGTTTTCATTGAAGCGGTGGAGCTTCTGGCGCAGCAGATCCGGCACGACATTGAACTATTCGGCGTACGCAATCTGGTGCTTTTCGGGGGGATGCGTCCGGCGTTTCCGGTGTTTGCGTCGCATCTGACGCGGGGATTGGGACGGTTCTTTGAACCCGAAGAGCTTGCCTCGTTGCGGATTCTTCCGGGCGGGACGGTGCCGCCGGAACACGGTGCGGCGCTGGTTGCGCGCGACTGTTTTTTCACTCCGTCGCGGATTTTGCGGCATCGGGGACTGGGACAGGAAGTCATTCCCCCGGAACAGTGTGTCAATCGGGAAGATTTTACGATTTTCAAATAAGGAGTTTGGCCAATGAAAAGACGTGATTGGGTGTGGATGGTTCTGTTATTGCTCGGCGGCTTGTCCGGCATGGCTGCGGAAGCCGGGCGCAGCATTTCCGTGGCCGACTTCGGCGCGGTTCCCGGAGACGGCAAGGATGATACGCAGGCGGTTCGCAAAGCCTTCGAATATGCCGCAAAACATCCCGCGGAAGTGCGCAAAATTGTTTTTCCGCGCGGCGTTTATGATTTTTATGAGGGAGCCGGCGGCTATCACACCCCCGGACGGTGGGTGGTCTGGCAGGATCATCTGCAGGATTTGGAGATCGACGGGGGAAATTCCTGGTTTTTGATTCATGGAGTCCAGTCGCTCTTCTGTCTCAACAAGAGCCGCAATCTCACGTTCAAGAATTTCTCGGTCAATCATAAGCATCCCTATTTTTCGCAGGGCAAAGTCGTCGGCATCGCCCCGGATTTCCGTTCCTTCGACCTCAAACTGGAACCGGAATTTGCTTTGTGCCGCAAGGGGGGAGAGCCGGTTCCGGTTTTTTCCGAGATCGATCCGGCCACGGGCATGGGGGTCAACGGGGGAGTGCACGTCTGGCACATGACCCGGAAAACCGAGCTTGTGACGCCCGACACTTACCGCTTGAATTTGACCGGTCCCGTGCCCGCGCTGCGTAAAGATATGACGATTCTGCTGCGGCATTACGCCTATGAAGGCGGCGTCTTCCGGATCGGGCGCAGTTCCGACATCGTGCTGGAAAATATTGCCATACACTCCGGCACTTCGATTGCCTTTGTCGGCATGCACCTTGAAAATCTGGCGTTTCGCAATGTTCGTTTCGCGCCAGCGCCGGAGTCGAAATGGCCGCAGAGCATCTCCAGCGACTGCATTTATCTGCAAAGTTGCGGCGGTACGATCGAGGTGGACGGCTGCCTCTTTTCCGGTTCGCACGACGACAATTTCAACGCCTTCACGCCCTATTGGAGCGTCGAAAAAATCCTTGCGCCGAACAAAGTCGTCGTCCGTTATCCCCGGGTGAATTCCGGCATGACCCCCGGGGAAATTTCCGGCGAAAAGATGGATTTTCTGCATGCGGATTTTCAGAATTACGCGTCGCGGACGATCAAGGCGATCCGCGCTTTGCCGGAGCGCCGCACCGAGATTGAATTTACCGAAGCGCTGCCCGAAGCGTTCGACCGAAAAAATGATCTTTTAATGTCCCACTGCACGGTCAAACAAATTACGATCCGTCGCTCCACCTTCCGCAACACCCGGGGCCGTCTCTGTTTTCAGGTGCCGAACGTGTTGGTCGAGGATTGCACCTTCGACAACGACGTCATGGCCGCAATTCAGATTCACACCAGCATGTCTCCGTGGTTCGAGGGCGGTCCTTCCGGCAAGGTGGTGTTCCGGCGCAACACCATGCGCAATTGCGGGAGCAACGGAGGCGGACGGTTTCCGGCTGTGATTTTAATTACCGCCGAATCTCGCAACTGGAGCGAGGCGCCCAAGGAGCTTTCCCGATGCCTCTCCAACTGGGGCATTCTGGTCAAAAAGCCGGTGCATGACACCATCGAGATCTCCGGCAATGTCATCGACGGCTCTGCCACCGGCGGGATGATTTTATCGTCCGCGCGCAATGTGGTCGTGCGCGACAACCTCTTCAAGAATCTCTCGCGCGACCGGAAGAAACACATTCGCCCCTGGTTGATGAACGACCGGGATTGGTGCGACAACGCGGTCACGGTGGCCACCGGCATCGAGAATCTGACTTTTGAAAACAATCGCTGTGTCGATACGGACGAACCGCAGCGCAAGGGGATTTTTGCCGTCGGCCTTGAGGTCGATCCCGCGCAGGTGCATTTCCAGAACAACACCGGATTTGAGATGGTTCGCAAAGAACTGTTTCCGGAACAAAAACGAGCGTTATCCACGCAAAAATAACCGGGGAGGAATTGGACAAATGAAAAAGAAGTTCACATTGATTGAATTGTTGGTCGTCATTGCAATCATCGCAATTCTCGCAGGAATGCTGCTCCCGGCCTTGAATCAGGCGCGGGAAAAGGCGCGGGCGATTCGCTGTCTGGCCAATCAGAATCAGGTCATGAAGGCGCATTTCTTCTACGCCGGCGACAACGATGACAACATTACCACACAGGCGGTCAGCGGCCGTCCGTGGGGCAAGCATCTCTACGTGAACGGCTATATGCCGAACTACAAGCTGCTCTTCTGTCCCGCCATGCTCTCCGCCGACGTGGACAAGGAGATTCTGCCCGGCGCCGCCAGTCAGTATTGCACCTACGGTGCGTACAACTATCGGAGCGACGGGACCAACGCTTATTATAATGAGCGCAAGCCGGTGACGGGGAGCTTCGGTTATACCTACGGGACTGCTCCGGAGATCTATTATAAGCTCAACCGCTGCAAGACGCCGGGCAGCGTGGTGTTTCTGGCCGACACCCGTCATTACTCCGGCGCCAAAGTCCGGCTGGGGCATTGTGTTTTTCATCCGACGGTGGTCAACGACACGTCAAGCTGTGTCTCGCTGGCCCATGCCGGACGCTCCAGCATCGCGCATCTTGATGGTCACAGCGCTGCGCTGGACAAAGGCGAACTCAAGGCGCTCGGATTCACCAAAATCAACGACGGCAAGGCGATGGTCGATTGATTCCTGATCCGGCATGATCGCAAAAAAAAGATGCCGTCCAAAGACCCTCATTGCGGGGATTCTCTGGACGGCATTTTTTTTACTCCGCACAAGCAAGCCGGAGTTTGGGAAAATTTCCTATGCGTTCTGCTGAAGCGTGAGCAGGAACTCAATGTTGGTCTTGACCTTTTTCAACCGCCCGATGAGCAGTTCCATCGCTTCGGTCGGCTGCACCCCGGACATGGCTTTGCGCAGCGTCCAGACGCGTTGCAGTTCCTCGGGATGGAGCAGCAGCTCCTCCTTGCGGGTGCCGGAGCGCTCGATATTGATGGCCGGATAGATCCGCTTGTCCGCGAGGGTGCGGTCCAAATGCAGTTCCATATTGCCGGTTCCCTTGAACTCTTCAAAGATCACGTCGTCCATGCGGCTGCCGGTATCGATCAGGGCGGTGGCGATGATCGTCAGACTGCCGTGATTTTCGATATTGCGCGCGGCGCCGAAGAAGCGTTTGGGCTTGTGAAGGGCGTTGGCGTCCACACCGCCGGTGAGGACTTTGCCGGAGTGCGGCTGCAAGGTGTTGTAGGCGCGCGCCAGCCGTGTGATACTGTCGAGCAGGATAACCACATCGTGCTTGTATTCGACCAGACGCTTGGCCTTCTCAATGACCATCTCGGCCACTTGGACGTGGCGCTCCGGTGGCTCGTCGAAGGTGGAACTGACCACTTCGGCGTCGACGGAACGCTGCATGTCGGTGACTTCCTCGGGACGTTCGTCGATCAGGAGGATGATCAGCTTGACTTCCGGATTGTTGGTGCGGATATGATTGGCCATCTCCTGAAGGAGCACGGTTTTGCCTGTTCGCGGCGGAGCCACGATGAGGCCGCGCTGTCCCTTGCCGATGGGGGTGACCAGATCGACCACGCGGCTTGACATTTCGTTGGGCGCGCGCTCCAGCACGAGGCGCTGGGTCGGGAAATACGGGGTGAGATTCTGAAAGGGAATGATCTCTTTCTTGCGTTCGGGGGATTCGTTGTTGATCGTCTCCACCTTGAGCATGGCGAAGAAGCGTTCCTTCTCCCGGGGATTGCGGATCTGGCCGGTGACGTAGTCTCCGGTTTTGAGTGCGAAGCGCTTGATCTGCGAGGGGCTTAAATAAACGTCTTCGGGCGAAGGCAGATAGCTGTATGCCGCGGAACGCAGAAATCCGAACCCGTCCGGCATCACTTCAAGATATCCGCTGCCGTACATCTGACCGAAGCGTTCGGCGTTGGCGCGGAGGATTTCAAAGAGCAGCTTGGATTTCTCCAGCGCGCCGATTCCTTCGATTCCGAAACTCTCCGCGATCTGGGAGAGTTCCTGCATGGATTTCGCCTGAAGTTCGGAGATATTGAGGTTCGGGGCGATCGGGTCGCGGGCGACATCGCGACGCCGCGGCTTGAGTTCCCGGTCGATATCCTCGTCGGAGGGGAGTCCTTCGATCCGGCGCGGTTTGGGTGCGGGAGCTGCGACTTCCTCGTCGTCATCGAGGTTTACCGAGCCGACCATCACAGGAATGTCCTGCGAGGCGGGAGCGAGGTTGCTGTCGCGCATCTCTTCGGAAACCAGCTCCTTCATGATGGAATCTGCGGGATCTCCGGCTTGTGCTGCGGATTCCGCGGAGGCATTGCGCACGGCCTCGTAATCGGGATAAAGGGGCAGCTCCTCTTCGGTCCGGTCGTCGCGACGGTCGCGGCGGCGGTTGTTGTAATTGAATTTCCGGCGGTCGTCGTTTTCGGCGCGGTCGCGGGAGAAGCGGGGATTGTTGTTGTTGGAGGAATTGCCCGTACCGGGAGTGGCGGCGACGTTGCCGTTGGGGGAATTGCTGTTGTCCTTGCGCGGACGACCCCGGCGGCGCGGGGGATTTTGTGTGGCGGAAGCGTTGTTGTCGTTTCCCCTTGAGCTCTGGGGGGCGGATTCGTCACGCGGGTTGCGTGCGGCAGGGGGATTCTCCTGCGGCGGCAAAGGCAGTTTGCCGGGATAGAAATCATCTCTGGGATCGGACTTCGGCAGATCGGCGGGAATGGCTTCTGGTTCGCTGTTGCGGTTGCGTCCACGGGGGCGGCGGAAGAAGAAGCTCTGCCTTTTTTCCTGTGGTTTTCCGTCCTGCTGCTGCGGATTGCCCTCGCCGTTGGCGGGGGCTCCGAAATTTTTTTCTTCGTCCATGTGTGTCATCCTGCTTACTGTTTCAAAATCAGCTCCGCCTGTTGTTTCAGGAGGGCTATGGTTCCATTGTTGAAAATCACGAAATCCGCTTTTTTGCATTTTTCTTCGTCCGGCATCTGACTTTGCAGACGGGCGGCGACTTCCGCGGGGGCGAATCCCCTTGCGGCGAGTCGGGCGGTCCGAACATCGTCGGAGACCGAAACGACGATCACACGATCGCAGTACTTCTCCATACCAGCTTCATAGAGGAGCGGAATCTCCGCGAAAAGAATTGAGTCACGATACTCGCCGGCGAGTTGAACGAGTTTTTCGCGCAACGGCCGGTGAAAAAGCTCCTCCCAGAATTTCCGTTCTTTTTCATCGGAAAAAATAATTGCGGCAATCTTTTTTCGATCCAGAATATTTTCCGAAGCGAAGATCCCAGAACCCCAGCGTTCTGCCGCCTTTGCGGCAATTTCCCGGGAATCCAGCAGACACGAACAGAAACTGTCGCTGCTGAATACCGGAAACCCTTTTTCCCGGAAGAAGCGCGTCAATTCGCTTTTGCCGCTTCCGAATGATCCTGTGATGCCGAAAATCATAATCCGAAGGGAAAGAACAATCCTTGGAAAAGCTGTTTTCGAGAGGGAGTATATCGGTAATATACATCGGGAATATCATTTGTCAAGCGCGGGATCTTTTTTATTTTGACGGCGCTGCCAAAACTTGCGCCGGCTCTTCCGGCGTGATCTCGAGAATTCGCAGCGCTCCGCAGTCGACGTCCAGCAAGATTCCGGCGGCCAGCTCTTCGGCGGTCGCGTCCGGAAGTTCCCGAGTCCGTTTCGGGTCGGTCACGTCGCGGAGCTTGCAGCGGGTTTTCGGGGCGAATTGAGATTGCACTTTGATTCGGGCGCGCAGTTTCCCGGCGCCGACCTCTTCCTGCGTTGGATTGACGCCCACCCAGTTTTTCCCGTACAAAATCAGATATCCTTTGCCCGCGTGGTTGCGCCGGAATCCGGTGAGCACGCGCTCATCTTCGGAGACCGCGGGCGGACGCAATCCCGCCAGTTCCAGCTGCTTTCCCGCCTCCCGGCGGAAATCGGCGGTCGCCGGAAGCACGACAATTTTGCCCTTGCCATAGGCGGTTTCCCCTTCTTTGCGCGGAGCGGCGGTCAGCGCGTGGAAGGTGTTCGACGGCATTCCTTTTTCGTCGCGGATGGCGAAATCGCCGAAGAGAATCAGTTTCCCGCCGCGCTTGACATAGCCTGCGAGTTTCAGCGCATCGGCATTGGCGATATCCGGCGACGGATGGAATACGATTGTCCGATAACGGTCGAGAATCTCCGGCGCCGCCGATTCGGTCACGAACGGCAGTGCATTGCCCCGTTCGGAGGCCAGTGCGATCAAATCGTGGAACCCGTTGACGTTGCGCTCGGCAAAATTTTCCCAATTGGTCGAGCGTCCCGCCAGCCGCAGACTGAGCGAACCAAGTCCGGCCGCCACCGGCGAAGCCACCGGCGCGCCCAGATCAAGCGAGGAGAGGTGTCCGGCCAACTGTGCGGCATGGCGGAAAACCTCCAACTGCTTTTGCCTTTCCAGATCTCTGCCATGTTCGGCTTTGCCGTCCGGCGGAACCGGGTGGTCGAATCCGAGATCGATGCTGATTCCGCCGCGTGTTCCGCCGATGGCCAGCTGTTTGAAGAAGAGCAGTTCCAGCAAGGCTCTGTGCGGCAGAATGCCCGGCGTCGCGGTCAGGCGCACGGGCACTGCGTACTGCCATGCCAGCGACTGCATCGGGATGGATAACTGGTTTTCGCCGCCAGTCAGTTCCACTGTCACATTGTATTTGCGGAAAAGTTCCAAGAGTTCCGCCGGGCTTCCGCCGCCATTGTCCAGCCGTTGGACGATCGGGCGGAATTTGTCTGTGGAGCGAACCGCTTCGAACAGTGTTTCGTAATACCCCAAAAGCAGCTGCTTTCGGAATCGGCTCCAAATGAGAATTTCCTTGCCCGGCGCGTTCCCGGATTGGAAATCAATGACTGGCGGCATCGCTGTGGCTGACGGTGCGGCGTACTCTTTTGCGGCGTCCGGATTCTTTTCCAGATAGCTCCGAAATGCGGCGATGCTGGATGGATCGAATCCGCCAATGCGTCCGCGCGGGGCGTCATCGTTCCAAGCGTCGCGGACGCCGCTGGAGAAATTCCAGCTGCGGATGCTGGGATTGGAACGGTATTTCAGCACGAGGGCGCGCACGGTCCGGGCGACGGCGGAGCTGATTCTCTCGCTGCCGGGGCTGAAGCGGCGTGTGGTGAACTTCTGTTGATTGTCGAGCAGCGCGTCATACCAGAGAAATTTCGGGAGCTGATCGCCGTTGAAATACCAGCTCAATTCGAACGGGGTTCCCGTTTCCCGCGCCTCTGCAAGCCGGGAGTCGATCAGCGGATATTGAATTCTTCCTTCGAGCGGTTCCAGCTCTCCCCAGCGGAAGGCGCTGCTCCAGACTGCGTTGCCGGAACCGGCGATCCATTTCCCGGCGGCGGTCTTCTGCCCCGGCTGCTGTACACTGATTTTTTCGTGGAACACGAGCGGGAAGGCGCCGACGGGTCGCGGCGGTGCATTTTCTTTTTTGTCTTCGATCCGGTTGGTTATGCCGGAAAAATAGATTTCGAGGGTGCGTCCGTCGAGAATTTCTGTTCCGCGCAGCAAACGCAAGGTCAGTTTCCACACGGCGGGGCGGATGACAACGGGCGGGTTTTTCACCAGATTGTATTGCGTGATTTCGGCGGGGAAAATTTTGCCTTCCGGGGAGCGCCAAAACCCTTCCAGACGCTCTCCCTCGGCCAGCTTGTCGGCCGATACAATGAAATATTTGCTGCCTTCGGAAACCGTGGTTGACGGTCGTGCCGAGTGCGGCGCGATCCGGGAAAATGTCGTCAGCAGCGGCAGCGGCGCTTTGGGAACCGGCGAGAATGCGATCCAGTAGGAGTGCAGGCGGTTGTCGACGAAATGCCGATTGCCGTCAAAACGATTCAGTTCGATCCAATAATGTCCCGCGGGCAGTTGCGGCAGCAACAGGTCATATTGGCGGATATCGCCGATTTCGCGCGCGTCCAACGTGAAATTGGCCAGCGTTTTGCGCTTCCCGTCGTAAAGGATTCCGACGATTTTCGCCACGTTCGGGCGGTCGAAGAAGTAACGCAGCGGCAATGCGTTGTCCTTGTCGGAACCTTGAACATCCACTCTGTGTCCGCTGAACTGTTGAAGGTGATCCGCGGACTCGTCCAGATCGCGCAGCGTCCAGAAATTTTTGCCGTCGCGGACGGCGGAGTCGAATTCGACCAGCCCGAAACTGTATTCCGCGTTGGTTCTGCCGGGAAGTTTGAGGCCAATGCCCCGGAATTTCCGGGCGTTCGCAGGCACTTCGCAGTAATAGGTTCGCCAGGGGGACGCGGTCAACCGGATCACCGGGACGATGATCTCCTGCTTTTCGTTGGTTCCGGAGAAGATTGCCGAGAGATCGGCCGGTCCGACGCCTTCGACCTTGACGTCGAATTTGAGGCGCAGCGTGCCCGGAGGGATCGGCACATCGGCGGCGGCGGTCAAAGTCTGGGTGAAATTGCTGACGCCGGGAACCAGCTTGAGCAGCCGTCCGCTGCGGTTGCTGTGGTATTCGAGCGTCCGGTTTTCGACCAGCTTGCGGTCGCTTTTGATTGTGACATTGCGCGGATCATAAGGGAAGACGGTTTGATTGAGATTTTTTCTGATTTCCAGCGCGTTGAGCGCCGGAAGGATTGCAAGCAGCAGCAGAAAAAAAAGTCGGGATGTCATGATAAAAAAACCTCTTCAGACCTTATGGGACCCTCTATTCCTTGGAATTTTGCCATAAAATCATGTCTTGCACTCCATAATCACGCCTTGCCAAGGGACTGGTTGGCGTTGCCAGCCAGTCCCTTACCAAAACATGATTCTGCAGCACAATTCATTGATTTTCTACGCAACCCAAGGAACAGACGTTCCCTTATATTTGACAGCACTGCCGCAACTCTTGAAAACGGCACGGAAGTCGAACCGGTCCGACCGGCCCGACTTGTCCGACGGCTGTTTTTCAAGACCGTCGGACGTTGTGACAGAATTCCTCCATTCTCCGGCCGGATCAGACGGTCATCAGCTCCTTCTCCTTTGCGGCGAGAAGTTTGTCTGCGGATGCGATATATTCGTCGGTGAGTTTTTGAATCTTGTCGAGCATGTTTTTCAGCTCGTCCTCGGTCAGTTCTCCGGCTTTCTCGCCTTTTTTGGCGATTTCGTTGCCGTCGCGCCGCCAGTTGCGGATGGTTACTTTCATCTCTTCGCTGCGGGTCTTGGCCTGTTTTGCCAAGGTGGCGCGGCGCTCCTGACTGAGTTCCGGGATCGGCAGCTTGAGGGTTCTTCCGTCGTTGACCGGGGTGATGCCGACGTTGGAGGTGAGGATTGCCTTCTCAATGCTCTTGAGTGCGGAGGCGTCCCACGGCTGAATGACCAGCAGGCGCGGCTCGGGGGCGTTGATGCCCGCGATATCGCGCAGCCGGGTCTGGGTTCCGTAGTATTCCACGGTAATATTTTCCACCAGCGCCGGAGACGCTTTGCCCGTGCGGAGTGCCACGAAGTCCTGCTCCATGGACTCGGCGGCCTTCATCATGTTTTCTTCGAGATAATCGAGCAGATTTGCCACTTCAACAGCCATAGCGAACCTCCTTGTTTGGACGACACTGTTAAAATTTGTATTGCATGATTCGGTGTTTGAAAAAAACTTGAATTGCGGTCATTCCCTTCCGAGCGGCTTGATCCAAGTTTTTTGCGACGGCACTCGGCAAAACTCGCTTCAAGTCTTCCGTTGTCCGTTTCCCTCCGATTTTCAGGTCGGATAGAACAATATAGAAGCATTTTGCAGAAAAAGCAAACGCATCGAGGGAAAAAATCAAAACACAGCCTTGTTTTTTAGAAAAAAAGCAGCGAATCCACCTTGCATTTTTAGAAACGCGTTCTATATTATGTGGCATTGCAGCCCCGTGGTGTAATGGTAGCACAAGTGATTCTGGTTCATTTTGTTGAGGTTCGAATCCTTACGGGGCTGCCATTTTTTTTGTCTTTTTTCGGGGGAGAATGCGTCCGCCGGGCCCCTCCGGAAGAGATTCCACGTGCGAGAGAGAGGGGCAAAACGCAATCATGAATTTTGCGGATAAACTCGCGCATCGCATTCTCTACAGCCATGTGCTGCCCTCCGAAGAAGGCGTGACTCTGCTGGATTATCTGACTGGACATTATTCCCGCTGGGATGCCGACGGCTGGTTCCGTCAGATTGCCGAGGGGCGGCTTCGGGTCAATGACATTCCTTTGTCCGATCCGGAAACGCGGCTTGCCCGGCATGACTGCGTGGCGTATTATCCCCCGGAAACCGTCGAACCCGAAGCGGATCTCTCCTTTCGGATCGTCTATGAGGACGCCGATTTGCTGGTGATCGACAAACCGGGGAATCTTTGTGTGCATCCGACGGGGCCGTTTTTCCGGCATACGCTCTGGCATCTGGTCGGCAGCGCATACGCAGAAGTGCACTTCATCAACCGGCTGGACCGTGAAACCTCAGGATTGCTTGTCGCCGCCAGAAACGCCCGGGTTGCCGCCAAAATGCTTCGGAATTCCGGGGCCATGTATAAAGAATACCTGGCGCTGGTTTACGGCGATTTCCGCCAAATCGTGCGTGCGCGCGGGGTGTTGACCGACGACCGGAAGAGCCGGATTGGAAAAAAGCGGCGGTTTTTCCCCGAGGATGTCGCCCCGGCGGGCGGGGAGTTTGTCGATACACAGTTGGTGCCGGAGCGCTCTGTGCCGCCGGACATGACACTTGTGCGGGCGATTCTTCACACCGGCCGGCAGCATCAGATCCGGGCGACCTTGTTTTCGCTGGGATTTCCGATTGTGGGGGACAAACTTTACGGGCCGGACGAGCGGTTGTACCTGAAAATTCGAAGCTGTTCGCTGACCGAGGCGGACCATGCTTTGCTGCGCATGGATCATCAGGCGCTGCATTCGGCGAAGATTCAATTTCCGCATCCCAATTCCGGGACGCTCCTCACCTTTGAATCCCCGTGCCGCTTTCCGCTGCTCGAGGGGACCGTCCTGTAAGACGGATCAGATTTTTTTCGGGGCGTCCAATCCCAGCAGCAGCCGTACCAGACGGTCTTTGTCCAAGTGTCCGAGCGCGCCCTTTTGCGCGGCGCGTTCCCCGTAGGTGGTCACCGCATCGGGAACGGGAATTGCCGGACCGCAGACGGCGAAGGGAACCGGCGTGGTCGTGTGTTTGCGCAGATGGGTCGGCACCGGATGATCCGGGAGGATGGCGAAGTTGATCTCCTTGCGTCCGTCCAAAGCGCGGAGCACCGGACGGATCACGCGCGCGTCGAAGTCCTCGATCGCCTTGAGTTTGAGCGCGAGATCTCCCATGTGCGAACACTCGTCGATTGCCTCGACGTGGACATAGACCAGATCGTGATCCTCGATCGCCCGGAGCGCGGCGGCGGCTTTGCCTTCATAATTGGTGTCGACAAAGCCGGTTGCGCCGGGCACGTCGATGACCGTCATTGCGGTGCAGCGGCCGATTCCCTTGATGACGTCCACGGCGCTGATGATCGCGCCTTTTTTTCCGGCGTAGCGCGCGGAAAAACTCGGGATTTCCGGTTTGCGTCCGGGGCTCCACGGCCAGATGTCGGTTGCACCGGACGAAACCGGCGCGTGGGCGAGTAGTTCGTGCGCCTTGCGCCCCAGCTCCTCCAGAAAGGCGACCGTGTTTGCGGCTTTCTCGTCGCCGGAATGCGGTTTCAATCGCAATTCGGAAACCGCGATTCCCTGCGAGGAATCCGGTTTCTGATAGTCGAAGTTCGGCGAAAACTCGTTTCCGTGGAGCACGAGCAGATTTCGATAGCTCACGCCGGGATAAAACGTGACTTTGTCGCTGCCGAGATTTTTCTGAAGATATTCGATCAAGCTCTTGGAAACGGCGTTGTCGATGTGTCCGGCCGAATAGTCTTCGAGAATCCCATCGGGCGTCACGGTCACCAGATTGCAGCGCATGGCCACATCGTCCGGCGCCAGATGGATTCCCTGACTGGCCGCTTCGATCGGGCCGCGGCCGGGATAGAACTGTTCCGGCAGGAATCCGAGCACGGACATATTGGCGACATCGGAGCTTGTGGGAAGTCCTTCGGGGAGCGTCAGAAACGTGCCCGATGCGCCCCTGCGTGCGATTTCGTCCATTCCCGGCGTGTTGGCTTTTTCCACAGGAGTAAGATTGCCCAGTTCGGCCAGCGGATCATCCGCCATGCCGTCGGCCAGAAAGATAATGCTTTTCACGGTTTTCCCCAATCTTGATGGATGTTTTTTTTATCGATAATATATCCGTTCTTCGGGTGTTTTGCAAATCGGCTTCGGCGGTTGAAAAATCGCGTGGGGCGGTTATAGTAGTATGGAGACGGTGCTGACAAAGTTCGCGTTGTGTTTTCCGGCGGCTCGAAAAAGGCTTGAAACGGTGGCTTTTCGGTCGTTACTCTCCGAGTAGCGACGCTCAAACCCACCATTCCATTCCTTTCTCGATCCATCCGGAATCCATCGACGGGATCTTTGTCAGCACCGTCTCTGTGGACGGCACTCGGAAAAGTTCGCGTTGTGTTTTCCGGCGGCTCGAAAAAGGCCTGAAACGGTGGCTTTTCGGGGCGGAACTTGCCCAGTCGCTTTTGCTCAAATCCTCCATCGCAACCGGAGAAAAATTTTAAGATGTCCATTCGTGCAACCTATGCTTCCGTAAGCTCTTATTCCCCCCGCGAACTGCGCGACGGTCTGGAAAAAGTCTTCGCCCCCCAGCTGGCCGATTTCGGCGGTTCTCTCCATGGCAAGAGCGTATTGCTCAAGCCGAATCTTCTGGCATGGCGCAGAGAAGGCGACATCGCCTGCGTGCATCCGGCTTTTCTTTTGGAGGTCGCCCGGCTCTTCCTCGACGCCGGCGCACGGCGCGTGTCATTGCGGGAAACTCCCGGTTGCCAGAGCGTTGAATCCGTCCTCAAAGGTATGGGAATCGACGAGACATTGCGGCACATGAATGTCGACGCGGCGGGCTTTGGCGATTATCAGGCGTTCGAGGCGGTCGAAGGAATGCGGTTTCGGAATCTCGAGCTGGACGCGGAGTTTCGCCGTTTTGACTGCGTGGTCGACCTGGCGAAGGTCAAGACGCACGGCATGATGACCCTTACCCTTTGCGTCAAGAATCTTTTCGGGATGGTGCGCGGGAGCTCCCGCTTGGGCTGGCATCTTGCCGTGGGACGCGATTTCGGTCGCTTCGCGGACATGCTGCTCGACCTCTATCTGGCGGTGCGTCCGCAGTTTAATTTCCTTGACGGGATTGTGGCGATGGAGGGCAACGGGCCCGGCAGCGGAAGTGCGCGCGCGTTGAATTTCATCGCGGGCGCCTCCGACGCGCTGGCGTTGGACGCTGCAACCTCCGGTTTGCTTGGCGTGCCCGATCTTCTGCTGCTGGAACGCGCGAGAAAGCGAAATTTGCTGCCGGAGGGGATCGAAGTTTGCGGGATGCCTCCCAAATTGGAGTCGCCGCTCATTCTTCCTGATCCGCCGGGCGTATGTTTGGACTGGGGCGTTTTTCTCCCGCCCTTCTGCCGGTCGCTGTTGCGCCGGGAGCTGCTCTCCCGGCCGGAACTGGATGCGGCCAAGTGTGTCGGGTGCGCGCTCTGTGTGAAAATGTGTCCGCCGTCGAGTTTGCGCATGGGGCCGGATCATCGGCCTGTGTTCCATCTGGACGATTGCATTCGCTGTTATTGCTGTCAGGAGCATTGTCCGCAGGGGGCGATCCGGCCCCGGGAATCGCGCGGCATGCGATTGGTTTCCGGAGTGGAAAAAATCATTCGCAAGGTCTTCTGATTCTTCAGCGTCCCATCCAGCCGCCGTCGACCAGAATCACGCTGCCGTGGATGTAATCCGATGCTTGCGAGGCCAGAAATACCGCCGCCCCCTGAAGATCTTCGGGCGTGCCGTAGCGTCCGGCGGGGATGCGTTCGAGAAGCGCAGCGCTGCGCGCGGGGTCGTCCCGCAGCGTCTGGGTATTGTCGGTGGCGATGTATCCCGGTGCGATTCCGTTGACGTTGACGTGTCGGGACGCCCATTCGTTGGAAAGCGCCATGACCAGTTCCTTCACGCCGGCTTTGCTTGCCGCGTAAGCAGGATTGCGGATGCCGCCCTGGTAGGAGAGCAGCGAACAGGTGAATACGATTTTGCCGCCCCCTTTTTGCAGCATCCGGGCGCCGAACTCTCTGGCGAGAATGAATTGTGCGGAGAGGTCGGTTTCGACGACCTTGTCCCAGTAGTCATCGGGATAGGCTTCGGCGTCTGCGCGCATAACCATGCCTGCGTTGTTGAACAGAATGTCGACGTGGGGGCATTCCTCCCGGACTTTGCCGATGAAGTCATAGAGTGCTTTCCGGTCGGAAAAATCGCAGCTGTACGGATAAAACGTTCGCCCGGTCTTTTCGACGGCGCGCTGCACGTCGCTTCCCGGTGCGAGATTTGCGCTGACGCCGATAATATCGGCGCCAGCGGCGGCGAGTGCTTCGGCAAAGCCTTTGCCGATTCCCCGGCGGCAGCCGGTCACCAAAGCGGTTTTTCCATCCAAACGGAATTGATCGAGTATCATTTTTTTCTCCTGTGTTGCGACTCGGGTGGTGGGCATCCCGGAAAAGACCTGCGAATCCCCGCCTTTTGCCGCGGAGGATGTTTTGATGATAAAATTATCACCGCAGAGAAAAAAATCAAGCCTTGAAATCCTCTGTCTTGAATTTGGAACGATCTAAATGTAAAATATTTGTAGAAGATGGCCGCGACAAAACTTGCGTCATCTCTTCCGTCTCAAAAAAAACGGGGAAATCCGCGTTGGCGCAGATTTCCCCTGAAAAGAACTCCGATGAAATTTTTATTCTTCGGTCGTCTGCGGCTGGTATTTTGCCGTGATGATCGCTGCGATATTCGCCGGAATCTGCTCATAACGGGCGAACTCCAACTCGAAGGAACCGCGTCCCTGCGTCATACTGCGCAGTTCGGTGGCGTATTTTCCCATTTCCGCCAGCGGCACTTCCGCAATGACCTGCTGCATTCCTTCCTCCACGCCCATACCGAGAATCCGTCCGCGTTTGTGATTGAGATCCCCGGTGATGTCGCCCATGTAGGAGTCCGGGATGGTGATGGTCACACGCATCACCGGCTCGAGCAGAACCGGTTTCGCCTTGCTCATCGCGTCCTTGAACGCCATCCGTCCGGCAATGCGAAACGCCATTTCATTGGAATCCACCGGGTGATATTTTCCATCGTAGACCGACACTTTCACCCGTTCGACCGTGCAGCCGACCAACGGACCTTTGACCAGCATGTCGTGAATGCCCTTTTCCACCGCCGGAATGAAGTTCTTGGGAATGCTTCCGCCGACGACGTCGTTGGAGAACTCAAATCCGACTTCAATCGGCGCCACACGCAGATATACTTCCGCAAACTGCCCTGCGCCGCCGCTTTGCTTCTTGTGCCGGTAATGCCCTTCGCCCGGAGCGGTGATCGTCTCGCGGTAGGGAATCTTCGGCACGTTCAAATTGATCTCCGTGCGGTACTGCTCCTTGAGGCGCTTGGCCACCTGCGCGATATGCTGTTCGCCCATGCCGGAGATGATGAAATCCTTGGTTTCTTCGTCCCGGGTCAGGCGGATGGTCGGGTCGCACTCCGCGAACTTTGCCAGCGCCGCGGCGATTTTGTCGTCATCCCCGGATTTGACCGCCGTGACCGCAAAACGCATGACGCCGACCGGATAATCGATTCCCTTGAGCGTCGGAGTATCCGCCGCGGACGAAAGGGTGTCGCCGATATGCGTGTCCTTGAGCTTCGGAAGGGTCACCAGCATCCCGGGGACGGCCTCGGCGACCGGCGTCTGTGTTTTGCCGTTCACCAGAAACATCTGTCCGATTTTTTCCTTGCAGCCGCGCGACACATTGAAGAGTTCCGTATCCGCCCGGAAGACCCCGGAGACCACCTTCATGAATGCCAGATGCCCGATGAAAGGATCGTTGACCGCCTTGAAGATCAATCCGACCTGCGTGCCGTCGCCGGCCACCGGGAATTTTCCTCCGTCGGAAAGCGGCGCGAATTTCTTGTCCAGCGAATTCGGGAAGATCCGCACAATGTAATCCATCAGCTCGGTAATGCCGATGTCCTTGGTCGAACTGCCGGCAAATACCGGGATGATTTTGCACGAGAGCACCGCATTCAACAATCCCTGAGCCAGTTCCTCGGGTTTGAGCTGCTCGCCTTCCAGATAACGCTCCATAAGCGTTTCGTCGGTCTCGACGATTGCATCCATGAGCAACTCTTTGCATTCCGCGACCTCTGCGGCGATGGAATCCGGCACGTCGGTGGCGGTCAGCACGTCGTAGACGCGGGTGAATTTGTCCCCGTTGCCGTCGGGATAGGTCAGGGGAAGCACGACGTTCTTGCCGTGGTTTTCGCGCATCTTGCCGAGCACGAAGGAGAAATTCGCGCGTTCATGGTCAAGCCGGTTGATCAGTCCGAATCGCGGAACGCCGCGCAGCCGGGTGAATTTCCATGCCCGCGCGGTTCCCACCTGCGGGCCTTCGACACCGTCGAGCACCACCAGCACCGAATCCGCCGCACGCATGCTCGAAAGCATCTCTCCGACGAATTCTCCATATCCGGGGGTGTCGATGAAGAAGAAATGATGGTCATTCCAGCGGCAGTTCAGACAACTGGCATAGATGCTGGAGTGTTTTTCCTGTTCATCGGGGGCGTAATCGGAAACACTGGTGCGGTTGTCAACGCTGCCAAGCCGGTCGACTGCTTTGCTCTTGTAAAGCAAGAGATCGCATAACGAGGTTTTTCCGCTGCCGGAGTGCCCGGCGACTACAAAATTTCTGCAGCTGGCAACATTTTCCATAAAAACTCGCGCTCCCGGATTGTGTTCCTTGTTTCCCGATCGGACCGTCTGGATCGACCGGATTATCGCATGACGAACTGTTTCTACCATACGATAATCGGGGAGATCCCGATTGCACACGGGCGACAAATCAAATCGCGCGGAGTTCGAGGCGCACAACCTCAACAGCGTCGGCAGCCGACCAGATCACACACTTTGCGCTCTCCGGAAAAAATCCGGTATGGCTCTGTGCGGCGGATTCCCCCGATGCTTCGTCCTTCCGTGAGGGCAGCGGCATGCCAGAGACCGTATGGCCTTTGGTTCCATAACCCGTTGACCGTCCAGGAAACTGCAGCATAATCGGGAACATCGATCCGAATCGGAATTTTGCCTGCTCCGAATCTGAGAATGTGCGCATCAATCCGAAAGATCGGCGCTTTCCATGTGAAAAACTCCTTCCGGAGTCCACTTTCACCGACCGACAGATGACACTTCCTACTGGTTTCGATATAACGCGGCAAATCCGCAAGACACCCGACAACGTCACCGGTAAGAGCGGCGATCCATGTGATCGTCACGTCTCCGTTGAGGGCAACAGGGACTTTCGCGCTTGAAACCACCATCGTTCTGCAATCCGGCTGGCCTCCTCCCCACGGAAATACAAGGCATTCTCCGACGGAGTTGACCGTCGTGGATGGATTGCCGTTTTTCCAGAAGAGATTCATTTGCGTTTGCCTGATTGCGGGATTCCGGTTTTTTTCGGAACTCCCGCCGGGACGCGTCGTTGGAACGAAGCAATTCCGGCAGGGGTTCGCAATGGGTCCGTCAGCGACGGATTACTTCTTGGGGGCGTTCTCGTTCTTCTGGAGCACACCGGCTTCCAGAAGCTTGTCGATCAGCTGCTGCATCGAGTTGAAAGCACCGAGGAAGCCCTGGGGAGGCATGATGATCCGGACGTTGGCTTCCGGCGTGGGAGCCTGGCCTTCGGAGGTCGGCTGAAGCGTCACGAAGTCAAAACGAACCATGTTGCCCGCAAAGTGAATCTGGCCGATGCCGTCTGCAAAAATTTCTCTCTTGTCGCTCATTTTTCAAAAACCTTTCTTTTGTTTTTTTCGATCATGCTTTTGAATCCGCCGCGAGAGCGCTTCCGGGAAAACCGGTGAGTTTTCGTGCCGGAAGCCGGCGCAAGGGGCTTCGAAAGCGTATGGTTCAAGATAACACCGCACAAAATACTTTTCAAGCGGAAGGCCGCTTTTTTCTTCAATATTTCTTGCGGGCGTTTTCGAGCTTGTCAAGCTCGCGTGTGAGGAGCATGCGCAATTGAGCGTTCCGGGCAGCTGAAATGCCTTTGGCAAAGAGCTTTGCGGCTTCCTCTCTGGCATTGCGCCGGAGCAGGAGTTTTCCGTAATAATAGCAATACGGCGCTTGCATCCCGTCGAGCTGGTCGAACCGGATCGCTGCAAAGATCTTTTCCGCCTCTTGGGGTTGCGCGGCAAAAGCCAGCAGCAACCCGTGGTAGTATTGTGCGACCGTGTCCTCCGGGAAGACTTTGCGTACGGTCAGCGCCGCCGTCAGCGCTTTGTCGCGGGATCCGTCGGCCATTGCCGTGTTGAACGCATTGACCAGCGCGGCACGGTTGCCGGGATCCAACGTCAATGCCATGAGATATGCGTCGATGACCGCATCCGGCGGAGTGTTTGGCATTCGTTTGAGCGCATGTCCATGATTGAGGAAATCCGCGCTGCGGAACGTCTGTGCG
The DNA here is from genome assembly GCA_028691615.1 of Victivallaceae bacterium. Taxonomy (GTDB): domain Bacteria; phylum Verrucomicrobiota; class Lentisphaeria; order Victivallales; family Victivallaceae; genus JAQUYX01. The sequence goes on along the minus strand of JAQUYX010000001.1, from coordinate 48,192 downwards.
CTTTCCGGGCGAAGGTGCCAATAGCCGAGCACCAGTGCGATTCCCGTGGCCGCCAGCGCAATTTTGTGCGCGCGTTTTCCTCCTCCAAGAAAGACAGCCGGAAAACAGATCAAGAGGATCGGCGTCAGACTGAGCCGATACCGTCCCAGCGGGAGGAACAGCACAATCGGCAACGCGGTCGCCGCGAACACTGCCGCCAATGCCAGCGCCCGCTTCCTCGTCTTGCGGCGGATGCCCCAGAGCGCCAATCCCATCAGGCCCAGCGGAAAGAGCCATACCGGATCTCCGGGCAGCGGCAGCGGAAGCATTTCCCGGACAAAGCGATAATTCAGGTTGTTCGGCAGTTCCTCCGGGCCGAGCAGGAAGAATATCTTTTGGGGGAGCTTGCGCACAATTGCGCCCACGGTGGACGCCGTGCTGTCCGGGGCGGTTGCGGGGGTGCCGATCGTTCCCGACGCGGAGGCCGAGGCGAGGTAGGATAATTGGATCGGCGCGCCGGTGGATATTTTTTTTGCCCGGTTCCAGAGGTGCGGCGCGCTGTAAAGGAGGAGCATCATGAGCAGCATTGCGGCAATCGAGTATTTTCGTTTTGCGGGGGCGGGGCGGGAGGCGGCCGCCATTGCCCAGAGGGTTGCTGCCCAGATGAAATTGGAGAAGCGCATCAAGGCGGCGACGGCGGTGAGTGCGCCCAGCAGGGGGAATCCGATTCTCTCCGTGCGTCGGCCGTGGGCGAGAATGGTTGCCGCGCAACTTGCGGTCAGGAGAAAAACAATCCCGCTTTCGCGCAGGAGAAATCCTTCGTACATCACTTCCGGCGCGTAGGCCGCCGCCGCCAATCCCGCGATCAGTGCGTAGAGCCGTTTCCCGGTCAAATGCAGCGCGATCCACGCGATCAGCAGCGCTGTCATGCAGCCGAGAAACATCTGGAACAAAATCATATTCTCCACACTTCCGGCCAGCGCGAGAATTGTCTCATAGGGAAGAATCGAATACGTTCCCTCCCGCAACGCCTTTGCTCGTGCCAGAAATGTGGACATATCCAGTCCGTCAAGCGTGTTCCACTGGAAGAAGCTCGACTTTTTCAGCGCCGCCAGCACGTACAGGCGAATCCCCGCGGCGACGACCCCGATCGCGGCAAAGAGCAGAATTTTCCGGCGTTTCGGACCGGTCATTTCAGCAGCTTTCGAGCGGCGGCGATTGCTTGTGCGGCACGATCGTCCTGTTTGCCGGAGATCTGTTTTGCGAGCCGGGCGAGCACGGCCGGATCAATGCGCCCGGAGGCGGCCTTGCGCATATGGTTTTGCGCCGCCTCGAAATCGCCCTTGGCAAATGCGCCCATGCCGGAGATCACCTCCCGATCTGTACCTGCGGGAAGCGTCTTGGCCAATGCGAAGGCGCCGTCACCGTCGCCGGAGAGCGCCATCAATGCGCCGATGCTGCGTTTATTCTCCGGACTGCCGCGATATTTGCCGATCTCCAGCTGATACCAGAGAGCGGAGGCGTAATCGCCGGATTTTTCCGCTTCGGCGGCGGTTTCCCGAAGGAATTGCAGCATTTGTTCGTCCGCGGTCGTCTGACCGGACTTTTTCGTCAGCTCTTCCAGACGGGCGTCCGGGGCGGCGCCGAGTTTTCTGGCCCGGTGGTAGGCGGCGGCGGCATCCTTGTCGCGACCGGCTTTGGCCAGCGCCGACGCAAGCGCGAGGGCCCCGGGGGCGGATTTTTGTTGTGCTGCGGTGAATTGTTCCAGAACCGTCACGGCGTCGGCGCCGCGGTCGGCGCCGGTCAGCGCCCGTCCGTAAGTCAAAAGAATCGCGGGGGCGGGATTTTTTGTCTTGGCGAATTTTTCCACAATTTCAAGGGCGTTGCCCGGCTTGTTTTGTGCGAGCAGTGCTTCGGCGTAGAGCGCGGCGCTCTCCGGATTGTCCGGTGCGGCGACGCAGGCTTTTTGCAATGCCGCCGCGCTTTCGGGAAACTGGTCGCGTGCGAGGTAGAGTTTGCCCAAAAGACAATTTGCCTCGAAATTGCCCGGATCGATTTCGAGTGTTTTCCGGAAATTCCAGACGGCGAGATCCTCGTTGCCTTCCGCAAGTGCTTTCCTGCCGCCGGCCAGATAGCTGGAAAAATCGACATCCTGCGCTGCCGGAGGAATCGACGGGGCAGGCAAAATGGAAGGCGCCGGAAGGGGAGCGCTCTTCGGGACGACGGGACGGACGATGGCGGCGGCGGAAAGTTTTGCCGTCAATGCTTTTTCGCGCTCGATGGAGGCGGCCAACTCCTGCCGGAGCGCGGTGATTTCTGCGGCGGAGGGGGTATTTTTCGGCACCGGAACGACCACGGGCGCAGGGGCGGGAGCGGTTTTCACCGGAGCCGAGACGAGTGCGAGTTTATTGCGCAGCGAAGCGATCTCTTTTTGCAGCGCGTCGATGGATTGTTTTTTTGCGGTGAGCGCTCCCGTCAGAGAAGCGAGTTGATCGCGGTTCGCCTTGGCGGTGTGATTGCCGGAATCGATGAGGCTTTGCGCCTTTGCGGTCGCAGCATTCGCATCGGCGAGCGCTTTTTTGGTGGCGGCGAGTTCTTCTTCGAGAGAAGCGTTGCGGTTGCGCTGGATTTGCGCGGCTTGCGCATTGCTTTGGGCGATCTGCGCGGCGTGCTGCGCGGCGGCGGCCTGCGCTTTTTGGCGGAGTTCTTTCTCCTGAGCGAGGCGGGTGGAAAGCTCCTTTGCGCGCAGTTCTCCTTCGCTGACGGTTTTTTGAAGTTGTGCGATGCGATCGGTGAATGCTTTTTCGCGTTCGGTGGCATTGCGCTTGCCGGAATCCTCGGCTGCGGCGGCGGATTGCGCCTTGGCCAGAAGAATGCGTTCCTCCGAAAGCTGCCGGGTCAATTCCTGCTCGCGCCGGAGATTGGCCTGCGCCTCCTGTTCAAGCAGGGCAATGCGTTCCTCCGCCTTGCGAGTGGCTGCTTCGGCGGCGGCGCGCGCCTGAGTTGCGCTCTCCAGGCGTGCGCGGGAGTCCTGTCGGAATAAACTCTGCGCTTTTTCCGCCTCTTTGAGACGGGCGGCGATGGCGTTTGCCAGTGTCTTCTCCCCGGCAAGTTGTTTGCTCAACGCCTCCGATGCGGCTGCTGCTGCTGCTTTTTCGGCGGCGCGGAGGCGAGAGAGGGTGGCAAGTTCCTCGCGCAGACGGGTGTTTTGTGCGATGGTCTCCTTCTCGCGAGCCGCGTTCTCCCGGAGGGTTTTCAGTTCTGCGGATTGGGCGCGAAGTTCCTGCGTCGCGGCGGTGTATTTGGGAAGGAGTGCGTTGTAATTTTCGGTGGCTTCGGTCAACATGGCCTTACTGTTGGCAAGGGCTTTGTCCGACAGCACTCTGGCGTCGGCGATCGCGGCGCTGTAACGGGAGGATTGCAGATTCAGTTCTTTGGTGGTCTCTGCAAGTGTTTTCGTCAAGCGGACGGCTTCCTGCGTGGCAAGGTGGTGCTTGTTTTCCAGTGCAACGACCCGGTTGCTCAACTGCTGGTTGAGGCGGTCTGCCGCAACTATTTTTTGCTGCAAGGGCTGCAACTGTGCGTTCGCTTCGGTAAGCTTGATATTTTCGGCGCGCAGGTGATTGCGCTCGCTTTCGGTTACGGCGGCTGTTGCCGCGTCCTTCTTCAATGCGGCGATGTTGCGTTCCAGCGCGGACTTTTCTGTCTCCAATGCGAGGACGCGGTTGCGGACGGGGCGAAGGCGTTTGAGCTCTTCCTCCTGCGTTTTTTGCGTGGTCTGAAGCGCTCGCAGCCGACTTGCGGTTTCCTTCTCCTGCGCCTCCAGCACGGCCACCCGGTCGGTGGAGAGATTGTGGCGAATCTGTGCTTCCCGGAGCGAGATTTTCAGTTCGGAGACTTCCTGCTCGAGGCGGCGGCGCGCCTCGTTTGCCGCGGAAATTCCGGCAAGTTCGGCTTCACTGCTGGTCTGCTGACGCTTCTTAAGCGTCTCGCAGCGGTCGATCCAATCCTTGAGTTCGCGTTCGCGTTCGGCAAGTTGATTGCTCAATTTCTTGCGTTCGGCCTCGGTGTTGAGCGCGTCCTGACGCAGCCGGTCGAACAACTCCGTCTGGCGCTGGACGGCCGATCCCAATTCGCGGTTTCGTGCGTCAAGTCTGGCGGTGGAAGAGCGAAAGGATTCGTTTTCATCGCGCAGGCGTTTGAGTTCTGCGATGGCGTCGGCTTTGGCGTTGGCGGATTTTTCCACTTCGGCGGTGAGCCGCGCGAGCTCCCCGAGGAGGCGCTTATTTTCCGCGGTGGCCTCGGTGTTGAGTTTGCTGCTGGATTCGCCGCCCTTGCGGGCCTCTTCGAGCCAACGGTAAAGTTTGGTGTTCTCTTCGCGCAAGGTCGAGGCGGTTTTTTCCGCAGAATCCTGCAGCCGCTTCAAACTGGACACTTCGTCGCGCAGCCGCGCCAGTTCGATGTCGAAGGAACGGCGCAGATTTTCCGCGCTGGTGCGCAAAGTCTTCAAATCGTTGCGTTCTTTTTCGCTTTTTTCCAGCTCGCTGCGCAATTGATTGCGCATCCGGTAGAGCGAGGCGTTTTCCTCGGTGAGTTTATCGAGGCGCTGCTGGACTTCCTGCACTTGGCGGCGTGCGGCGGAAGAGTGCAACTTCTCCTCGTCGAGCTGGCGTTGCGCCTGCTGCAATTCTCCCTTGGGACTGGCGGACTGTTTCTCCAATTCGCGGAAACGGCGGTCGAGCAGCTCGTATTTTTCCTGAAGAAGGAGTTTTTCGCGCAGCAGATTTTCCATCTCCGCCGAAGTCGCCTTGGTGTTGCGCAGCTGTTTGCGCAGCTCCTCGATTTCGACCGAATCGGCGACCAGTTTGCGGCGTGTCGCGGCCAGTTCGTTGCGCAGTCGATAGAGGTCGCCGGATGCGTCGGAATCAAAATCTTCGCTGCCGGACGGCTTGGTTGGCGCGGCGACTCCGGCTGGTTTGGGCGAGGGTTCCCCCGTCCCGATTTTCCCGGAGACTTTGGCCAATTCCTGATCGCAGATCGAGATTCGCGTATCGATGATCTTGTGGTTCCAATCGGGGCGTTCGGTCTTGATCTGGGTGTAGCACTCCCGCGCCTGCCGGAAATTTTCCCGGGCGGTTTTGTAATCTCCTTTGTCGAATGCAGTACGCCCTTTTTCGGTCAGGACATACCCCTGCCGCCATGCGTCCCAAGGCGAAAAATTTTCGGCGGAGGTTAGCGATGGCCCTCCGAGGAGCAGTAGAAGGATCAAAAGTGAAGTGACGGCATTGCCCAAACTCGCGGCGCGTCTTCCGGCGGCTCGGAAAAGGCCTGAAGACCTGCTTTTTCGGTGGTTACTCTCCGAGTAGCCACCCTCACAATCAGGAACTTCATCCCATTCCCGATCCATCCGGAATCCATCGTCGGGACTTTTGACAGTGCCGTCTGAAGTGACGGCATTGCCCAAACTCGCGGCGCGTCTTCCGGCGGCTCGGAAAAGGCCTGAAGACCTGCTTTTTCGGTGGTTACTCTCCGAGTAGCCACCCTCACAATCAGGAACTTCATCCCATTCCCGATCCATCCGGAATCCATCGTCGGGACTTTTGACAGTGCCGTCTGAAGTGACGGCATTGCCCAAACTCGCGGCGCGTCTTCCGGCGGCTCGGAAAAGGCTTGAAGGCCTGCTTTTTCGGTGGTTCCTCTCCGAGTAGCCACCCTCACAATCGTTTCTCCGTTCCACTTCCGAATCCATCTGAAATCCATCGTCGGGACTATGTTTCATTTTCGTCGTTCCGTTCCTGATTATTTGCAGAGAAAAGGATTGAATTTATGCACAATTGCTTCGTCCGCCGAAAGCCGCATTTTGAAATTGCCTTCCTCGTCACAACTTTCTTCCAGCACGGTTGTCCGGGCATGCGCGAACGCGGCCAGATCGGCGCGCGCGGGCGGAAGCTTGATCTCTATCACCTGCCGGTTGCGCCCGGCGTAAAGCGCGAGCTTCAACCGCAGCGCATCAAGCCCTTCGGCGGTTTTCGCAGACACATAAACCGCGTCCGGGAAGAGACTGCGCGCTCGAATCATGCGCATCGGCAACTCGTCCGGCGGCACTCGGTCGATCTGGTTGAACACCATCAGAATGTTTTTCTCCTCCGCGCCCAGTTCGCGCAGCACCGAAAGCGTGGTCTCCCACTGCTGCTCGAAATTGGGCTCGGCCAGATTGATCACCAGCATGAGAAAATCGCTTTCGATCGCCTCTTCCAGCGTCGATTTGAACGCTTCCACCAGCGAATGCGGCAGTTTGCGCACAAATCCAACCGTGTCGGTCAGCAACAGCTCCTGCTGTCCCCCCAGCGTAATCCGCCGGGTCGTCGGGTCCAGCGTCGCAAAAAGTTTGTCGGCCACGTAAACCTCTTTCGATTCCGCCAGCGCGTTGAGCAGAGAGGATTTCCCGACGTTGGTGTATCCTACAATCGCGCCGCAGACAATCCCCGAGCGCTCCCGCTCCCGCCGCTGAACACTTCGACGGGAACGCACTTCCGCCAATTCCTTGCGCAGCACGGTTAATTCCCGTTTGACAATTCGCCGGTCGGTTTCAATCTGGGTTTCGCCCTGTCCGCGCGCCCCGGTGACGCCGCCGTGCTGCCGGGAGAGGTGGCTCCATGCGCGGGTGAGGCGCGGCAGATAATATTGGAGGCGCGCCACTTCGACTTGGAGAACTGCCTCCCGCGTGGAGGCCCGTTCCCCGAAAATATCGAGGATGATTTCCTCGCGGTCGATTACCGTGAGTTTGCTGCGGTGCTCCCAATTGCGTTGCTGTGAGGGCGAGAGCGGGCTGTCGAAGACCAGACAACTGGCCTGTGCCTCTTTGGCCGCCGCGATGATCTGGTCGGCCTTGCCGCTGCCGATGTAGAGCGCGGGGCTGGGCAATCGAACGGTCGCTGTGCTGCGGCCGCAGACGTCCAACTCGAGCGAACGAACCAGTTCGCTCAATTCGTCCAGGTGCTCTTCAACGGTGGTTTCCGACTCCAATTGGCTGCGGAATCCGATTAGATACGCCCGTTCTAATTTTTTACTGTTCTCTCGCTCGTTGTCAATCACCGGAAGGCTCCTCTATCGTAAAAACGCTTCGGCGGAACGTCGCATTGTTTCGATCATTCCGACTGCTGATGACGGGACTTTTGTCCGCACCGTCTTTTTTCAATGTCACCGGTCAAGTTACACCGCCGGAGGTGATTTTTCAAGATGCGGTGGTGTTTCCCGCTTGAAAAAGTATTCGGAATGCGGTATTTTATGAAAACAGTTTCTTTTTGCGCGGGTGGCGGAATTGGCAGACGCGCCGGATTTAGGTTCCGGTTCCTTACGGAGTGAGGGTTCGACCCCCTTCTCGCGCACCATCTTGCTTCGGATGGCACTTCTTCGTGTGTTTTCCGGCGACTTTTTCCAGATTTCGGTCAGCGCTGCTTGGATTCCTCCGGCGCATATGCCTGCCAGCGGCCCCTTCGGAAGAGCAACCGGCGTTTCGGCGGCGCTCCGTTTTTGCGGATCACCTTATCCCGCACGCAGAGAATGTCCTTCTTGCTCTCCTGGCAGCTGAGGGCATAATATTCATCCGGATGTTTGCGGATTTTCTGCGCCGGAAGGTACACTCGTGCGGAAAACGGCACGTCCTCCGCAAAATAAAACGATTTTTCCCGCAGCTCAGCCGTCGCGTCGGCACGCAAGAGCAGCTCCCGGTAAAATTTTTCCGGCATTTTGTCGCTGATCTGCGGTCCGAGCAGCATGACCGTGGTGAGCGAAATTCCAAGCAGCACTGTGATCATTGCTCCGGCTCGCACCAGCAGCGTCTGAAACTGCTTTTCCTCCCAGAATCCGCGATTTTTCAGCTGCAAGGCAATCCAGCTTGCCGCCAGCGGCGCCGTCGGCAGAAGATAGGTCACCAGCACCCGGCTGGTCAGACACCAGAACCCGGTGATGCAAAGACACCCGAGCAGCGGCAGCGCTGTCGCCGGATTCCGCCAGGTATCGCGGCCGAACGCCGTTCGCCAGCGGTTGCGCAACGCGGGCATCAACAGAACCAATGCGGGGAGGTTTGCCACCACAAACCAGACCAGCGCCATGCCCCGGAAGGTTTCCCGGCCGGCCCCGTAGCGGTCGCCATACTCTTTGAAGAGAAACCGTTTGAAATTTTCGTTGAGGAAGAAATACTCCAGAAATCCCGGATCTTTTTGTGCCATGAGCACAAACCACGGCGCCGCGATCAGCAAAAAAACCGCGCTTCCGACGATCCATGCATGGTTTCGCAATTCTCCCCAGCGTTTGTTCAGCGCCACAAAGAAAAAGACCGGCAGCCCCGCCATCACCAACGCCACCGGTCCCTTGACCAGCATCCCGACTCCCAACGAAGCAAAAAAGCCGATGCTGTACGCTTTTTTCCACAGCTTCTCCGTCTCGGCGGAAAAGAGCATGTAAAAGAAAATTCCCGCCGTCACTGCCAGCGCCAGAAGCATATCGGTCATGACCACTCCCGCCAGCAGAAAGAAAAAACCGCCGGAAATGGTCAGCAGCACCGCCGCCGCCGCACTGACCGGATCGCTGATTTTCCGCAATCCCAAGTAGACCATTGCCAACAGCAGCACCGCCGCCAGAAATGCCGGCAGCCGCGCTGCGAACAGCGTCACGCCGAAGAGTTCCGACGCGACGCCCCCCGCCTGAAAATAGAGCGGCGGCTTTCCCGCAAACGGTACTTGCTCCCCCCCCATGATCAACTGGGGTTCCAGATAGTTCTTACTCTCCGCCATCAGTTTGATGATCAAGCTGTAACGTGCTTCGGAAGGGTCCGAAAGCGGAAGCAGGACCAGAAAGACCGCGCGAAGCAACAGCAAAGCCCCGGCCAGCAGCAGGAGTTTTTTATGAAATTGCATCAATCGACGGTTTTCCCTTCCGGTTTTCCGTGGCGGAAAACAACTCGATTACATTAATTTGAGGCCCGGAAGATCCTGCACGTCGATCAAGCCTACCGCGCGCCCCTGACTGTCAGCGACGATCACCGAGTTGACCTTGCGCTCTTCCACCAGTTTCAGCACGGAAACCGCCAGCTCTTCGTCCCGCACAGTGACCGGATTGGGCGTCATGAAATCCCCGATCGGCTTGCTTAACACGGTGATGTCCCGTTCCGCGGCGCGGCGGAAATCCCCGTCGGTGAAGATTCCAAGCACCTTGTTGCCGTCGTCGACGATCACCGTCGCTCCGCAACGGGCCTGTCCCATCCGGCAGAGCACTTCGCGCACCGGCACGTCCACCGTGGCCGAGGCAAACCGCTCTTTCGAACGCATGATGTCCATCGCCCGCATCGTCACCGCCCGTCCGATCGCGCCGCCCGGATGCAGCCGGCCGTAATCGCTCTTGGTGAAGCCGCGGACTTTGAGCAGCACGATGGCCAGCGCGTCCCCGAGCGCCAGAAGCGCCGTGGTCGTGGTGGTCGGCGCCAGATTGAAGGGGCATGCCTCGCGTTCCACAGTCATGGGGACGACCAGTTCCGAGAGTTTGCCCAGCGTGGAATTGGCGTTGCCGGTGATGGAGACGATCTCGACGCCGAGGCGCTTGGCCGGCTTCATCGTGGTCAGCAGTTCGTCCGTCTCGCCGGAATAACTCAAGGCGATCAGCAAGTCGTGTTTCTGAAGCATTCCGAGGTCGCCGTGCAGCGCTTCCACCGGGTGCATGAAAATCGAGGGAGATCCCGTGGAGGCCAGCGTGGCCGCCATCTTTTTGCCGATATAACCGCTCTTGCCGATTCCGGTCAGAACCAGTTTGCCGCCCGCGTCGAGCGTGGCGATACATTTTTCGACCATGGCGGTGAACTCTTTGCCGAGGCTGTCGCGCACTTGGGTGATTCCGTGGATCTCGGTATTGATGACTTCGTGTGCAATCTGGATGACGTCCTGCATGACTAACGGCCTTCCTTTCCCAGTATATAAGATCAAAATAACATACTCCGCCAACGGCGACTTTTCAACCTCGAATGCATGGAAAATCGCGGGAGTCGGTCTTTTCCATGCTTGATTCGTGAAGCCATACCCCGACATCATCCGCGCCCTTCGCTGCGGATTGCACATGCAGATAACTGATTTCTCTGGTCTCTCCGAATGGCGACACCAGCGTTTGGCTCAGTGCCATTTCCATTCGTCCCAGCTCCGTGGCAATCTCCAAAATGCGCTTGTCAAGGTCGAATTTCAGTTGCAATCGAAACCGCCTGCCCGGTGCGGCAAGTTTCACCGCGCCGATCCTGCCCTCGCCATCAAGCACAAAGCTGAAGGGCGAAAGTTCTCCGACCGTTTCGTCGCAGGGATTGATCCAGCGGTCCGCCAGCGAGATGCGCGCCCCGCCGCCGCCTTCGCCCAACGTCAGATCCATATTCACTTCGCCCCGGCGCGCTCCCGGAAAATTCCACACCGCCCCCTCCCGGTCGGAGAAGAGCCGTGTGTCCGGGTGTCGTCCGATCAGCAGCGCCTCTTTCCAGTCGCCCTCCGGCGACGGCATGAGCTGGGCGCCGCTGCGGCGGTTCCACGAACAATGTCCCGCCCCGCGAAATCCGCCGGAGTGGCTGCGGTAATACAGCTGTGTGGACCAGTCGCGCAAGCCGGAGAAAAAATCCCCCTTGCGATCAGTCGCATCGAGAAACCCCAGATCGAAGATCATCGTTCGTGTGCAGGCCGGATGCTGTCCGTAATGCACCAGCACCTTATTTTCCGGCAGTTCCAGCACTTGATTCTGGTGGACGCTTTTGTCGAAGAGCGCCCATGCGCCGCCGACGGTGCGCAAATCGCCGTCGTTGCGGTGGCTGTTGAGCGCGATTTCACGGAATCCGCGCCAGGAGCGGCCCTCGTCGTCGGAAATCGCCGCATGGAGCGCGTCGCGATTGGTGAAGACATCCTCCCATCTGCCGTTGCGTTCCTCCTCCGAGAGTTCCGGCTGCGTCGCGTGATCCAGCTCCGGCAGCGGGGTGGTGTTGTTCCACACCGCCAGCATTCGTCCGCCGGAGAGCGCGTAGATTCCCGGCATTGTCGCCACGCTGTAAAAAATTGACGCGGTCATTGCGCTCCACGTGTCGCCGCCGTCGTCCGAAAAACATTGATAATGCACATCCACCGAGGTGCGCATCATCATCATCAGCCGGCCGGAAGGCATCTCCGCCACACAAGGTTCCGGGCCGGTCTGAAGCCAGCGCAATCCCTTGTGCGGGGGACAAATTTCCGGCTGGAAGGGGGGCGCAGGCAGCAAATTTTCGCGCCACGAACGGCCGTCGTCGTCGGAGATCAGCAGTGCCGGGCGGAATCTGTCGCCCTCCCACCGCTGGGCGCAGGCGATCCACCGCTGCCGGTGTTTGAGGGGAAGCGGCAGTCTCTGGATTTGCAGTGGAGTGTCCAGTACTTTGGTTCTGGTGAAGGGGCCGTCGGGACCGTTGGTGCTGCGGAAGAGGAAAACTTTGTCCTCCCTGAGAGAATGCTGCACCGCCGCGGAGTATTCGCTCCCTTCGCAGCGAATGTGTGCCGGAAGAGGCGGGCGGGACGAACCGGTCAGAAGCGTGAGATAATCTCCGGAGTAGGGGCTTTGCACGCGTGCGCCCGGGTCGTCCGGGGGAACCGACTCTTCGGCAAAACTGATTCCGAAGTCGAAGGATTTCTGGACGACGTAATGAAATTGTTTGCGTCCGTCCTCATGCTCCAAAATCCGCACTCCGTAGAGGCGGATCTCTCCGTCGGGGGTCATCATCATGGAGCGGTCGGCAAAGCGTGCGGCCACGGCGGTTTCCGTCGGTTCGAAAATGCGGCGAAAGGATTCTGTGATCTTGCTTTTCATGGAGTGTTTCCGTCCGGGGTCAGTTGAAATCCTCGTCCAGCACGGACATTTGATCCTCGACGAACTCCTGCGCCTTGACAAATGCGTTGTGCCGATGGCTGATTGCGTTTTTCTCCGCGTCGGTGAGTTCCGCAAAGCTGCGGGTCATGCCGTCGGGAATGAAAATCGGATCGTATCCGAATCCGTTCGTTCCTTTGGGCGTAAAGCCGATCGTTCCTTTGATCTCGCCCTCGAACGACTCGATGATTTCGCCGTTGATCGCAATGGCGATTGCGCAGACGAAGCGCGCCCGGCGGTCGGTTACGCCTTCCATTTCCCCGAGGACGCGGGCAATGCGCTCGGCATCGGTCGCGGCGTAACGGGCCGAATAAATTCCCGGCCGGTTGTCGAGCGCGGCGATTTCCAGACCGGAATCGTCGGCGAACGCCGGAACATCGCAGTATTTGCATGCCGCAAGCGCCTTGATCGCCGCGTTTTCCGCAAAGGTTGCGCCGTTCTCCTCCACGCCGGGAAATCCCGGATAATCCAGCAGGCTCTTGAGTTCGACCTTCTCGTCGCCGATGAGTTTTGCGTATTCCTGAACTTTATGCGCATTGGATGTGGCGATGACAATGTAAGACATAAGAATTGTTTTTCCTTCTTGTTTTTGTCGTTTCCCGGTATTATAGTGTGGAAAACGCTCAATTACAATGGAACAACCGTGATGTTTGCCGGAAAAACCGCGAAAATCCTTACTTCCTGGCGAAAAAAACACCTTTTCGTCGGGGTCAGCGGCGGCGCTGATTCCCTTGCCGCGCTGCTGGCCGTGCTCGACGTGCGCGACGAGTTGGAACTGACCGTCGAGGCGGTGCATTTTGAACACGGGTTGCGCGGCGATGCAAGTCTGGCGGACGCGCAATTCGTCCGCGCCTTCTGTCGAACGCGTTCCGTACCCTGTCGCGTGATTCCGCTGGAGGTTCCCGCGCGCCGCGAAAAGGGCGAAAGCGACGAATCCGCCGCCCGCCGGCTGCGCCTGGAGGCGTGGAAATCCATCGCGTCCCAAGCCGGATGCGCGGTGGTTCTCGGCCATCACGGCGATGATATGCTGGAAAATTTTCTTCTCCGCTTCGCGCGCGGCAGCAATCTGTCCGGGTTGCTTTCCCCGCGTCCGGTGACGGTGCTCGACGGCGTGGTTTACCTGCGGCCGCTGCTCGAATTTTCCCGCGCGGAGATTGAGCAGGAGCTGTGCGGATGCGGGGTATCCTCCTGGCGGATCGACCGGACCAATCGGGATAATGATTATTCCAGAAACTTTTTGCGCAACGAAATTCTGCCCCGAATCTATGAGAGGCTTCCTTACGCGGCAAAAGGCGTCCGCGCTTCGCTTCGGGTGCTTGCCGAGGACGAGGCGTATTTGTCCGCCAGCGCGGCGACGCTCTGGGAGCGCGCGTCCGCAGAGGAGCGGCTGCGCTCCGCGTGGTGGCGGCCGATTCCTCCGGCGCTGCGCGCGCGCTTGTTGCGTAGACTCCTGCGCGAATTTCCCGGCTGCGAACAAGTTCCCTCCGGGCGGCTGCTGCGTGATTTTGAGGCGATGCTGGCATTGCCGGAGGGGGAGACGCGTTTTCTGGACTTGGGCGGCGGAAGGTGTCTGCGGATGACCGAGGGGGGATTTGATCTCCCGGACAAAGAAGAGGAGGAGATCGCGGCGGCGCCCTTTTGTCTCTGGCGCTGGCGCGAGAACGCGTATATTACGGTGAACAACTTTGTGTTCCGCCGCGATTTTTTCGACTCGTTTCCCGGCAAGGTCGGCAAACGAGAGGCGATTTTCAATGCAAATGATCTCCCGGACGAATTGGTCTGGGGGCCGCGCAGGGAGGGGGAAATGATGTCGATCTTCTCCGGCGGCGGCGGCAGCAGCAGGAGGAGAGTCAAAAAACTCCTTGCCGACTCCAAACTTCCGTCTGCGATCCGCCGTGGACTACCCTTCCTTCGCACCGGAGACGGGAAACTCCTTTGGATTCCGCTGGTCCGGCAAAGTGATTTTGCCGTCGCCTCGGACGGGGCGCCTTGTGTGCAAATTTCCCTGGTCGCGGAGGATGGCAAAATTCCTTCGCCCGAAGTGCGATAAAACAACTTCGAGCGAAGGGGATGTGTGTCCGGTCAATCGATTTCGGTCAGATGATAGCGACGCGTGCCGCAGCCGAGTTCCTCCAGATAGCGCACCACCGCATAGGGATCTTTATGATGGATGCGTTCGAAGAGGTGTTTGGACTCGTCCATGTCCAGCTCCCGTCCCGGCGGGAGACTTCCTTCGATGAGTTTCTCTTTGCCGATCAGATCCAGCGTGGCTTCTTCGATCGCCACAATGTCGCGTCCGGCCAGAACGCCGATGTCCCGGATCAGCCGGGGCGTGGTCATGCCCCAGCAGTCGCAGAAGATGGTCACATCCATCAGCATGTTGATGAAGAGCGCCCGATCCGGCAGAAACGCTTCCAGCAGTTTGGCCGAGGTCATGGCCATGCCCTTCTGGAAATCGAGATAGCCACCGGCGGTCATCTTGACCGCTTTGGTCGGACAGATCAATGCGCAGTGCTGGCAGAATTTGCAGTTGTGGTAAAAGACATCGAGTTTGTTCTCTTTGAAACTCATCGCATGGTTCGGGCAGTTGTCCACGCATTTGTTGCAATGAATGCACTTGGCTTCGTCCCATTCCAGTCCGCCTTCGAGCGAGTGGAGAATCTGACGCATCCGGTCGGTCACTGCGCCCATGGAAAGATTTTTGGAGGCTCCGCCGAAGCCGCAGACGCCGTGTCCCTTGATATGCGAGAAGTCCAGCAGCACGTCGGAAGCGAGAATCGGTGCTGACAGCTCAATCCGATCCATCGATTGGAATGCCGGAGTGACCGGAAACGACCGGTAGTTGTCGTCTTTTTCGTTGCAGACCGGGATGATCGGGCAACCGAAAACCTCTTCGGTGTAGCCGCGGTCGATCGCGCCGATGGTGTCGCGGTATAGATCGGTCACGAAAACCGAAGCCGCGCCGGCCTTGCGCACCGCGGCGACCAGTTTGCGTACGAAGAACGGGTGAATCGTCGAAAATCCCCCTCCGCCGCCGAGGTGCATTTTGATGCAGACTTTTTTGTCCCGTACGGTCGCCGCCAGATCGAGGGCGTCGAGAATGCGGCTGAATTTATTGCCGAACGATGCGGCTGGATCGAGTGTTTTCGGCGCGAATGAACCAAACAATAGTTCCGATGACTTCATGACATGATGCTCCTGTTGAACCGGCGGGACTTTGGTTTGTTCCGTCCGGGATATTCCTTACAGTATACTCTTCTTTTTGCTTTTTTCAAATCGACGGAACTTTTCTTTCCGTTGTTAAATCTCTTGCGACTCGCTTCAATGCGGTTTCGAAAAATCGTGGAAACTCCCGGATCGCGACCTCCGGCGGGGTTCCGTACGGCGTCACTTCTTCCAGCTGGTCAAAGAATTGAACGAGTTTTTCCGGCTCTTCAATCGCTCCGGAGATCAGAATGCACGGCACGTTCTTCCCGGCGGCGCGCGCGGCGACGACGGAACAAAGTTTTCCATGCAGCGTCTGCGCGTCGCTCCGGCCTTCGCCGGTCAGCACCAAATCCGCCGAATCCAGCAGCGCATCAAATCCGATGGCATCCAATACGAGATTCGCGCCGCTGTAAATTTCGCCATTGCAATACACGCGCAGCGCATACCCCACCCCTCCGGCGGCGCCGTCGCCGGGCCGCTCCCCGACGGCGGTCACTGCGGCAAAATTTTGCAATCCGCACTCCAGAATTTCCACCGCTTCCCTAGTCGCCCCTTTCTGGGGGCCGAAAACCCGGGCCGCTCCGTCCGGGCCGTACAGCCTGTTGGTGACGTCGCTGGCGATTTGAAAACGGCAATCCTTCAATTCCGGCAACGCGCCGGTTCCGTCGATCCGCCGGATTTCCCGCAGCGCCTGGCCTCCGGCAAAAATCGGAATCTCCCGCTCCTCCCCGTCAAAAAAGCGCCAGCCGAGCGCTTGCAGCATTCCCATTCCGCCGTCGACCGTGGCGCTTCCGCCGATTCCGACGAGGAAATTCCGGCGGTGATACGTTTGAATCAAGGTTTTCAGCAGCTCTCCGAAGCCGAACGTGGAAGTGACAAGCGCATTGCGTTCGGATTTTTTCAGCAGCTCCAACCCCGAGGCGGAGGCCATTTCCACAACCGTCCCGCCATCGGGTATGATTCCGGCGCGAGCGATACCCGGACGCCCCAGCGGATCGTGCACGGGGCAGTCGATCCTGCTGCCCGATCTACTCAAAAGCGCGTCGACAAAGCCCTCGCCGCCGTCGGAGAGCGGGCACAAAATTCCTTCCATGCGGCACTCGGTTCGGAGAATTTCCGCGGCCATTTGGCAAATTGCATTGGCGCGGCGGCAATTTTTGTAGGAATCAAACGCGAGAATGACTTTTTTCATGGGCGCTTTGCTCCGGGAATCAGGCTTCCCATTTCATCTCCCGTTCGATCTCTTCCAACGATTTTCCTTTGGTTTCCGGCATCATCGTTTTGGCCCAGATCAGCTGGAGCAGCATCATGAAGCCGAAGAACGCAAAGATCGTTCCGGCGTTGAACTCCTTGATCGCCACCGGAAAAAACAAGGTCAGCAGCGCCGCGAAAATCCAATGGGTAAAACTCCCCAGCGCCTGCCCCGATGCCCGTTGTTCGTACGGGAAAATTTCCGAGATGAACACCCAGATGATCGTCCCCGACCCGACCGCGTGTGCCGCGATGAATAGAATCATGCAGATCAAAATGACCCAACTGACTCCTCCGAGACGGGCGGCGGCGGCGTCATGGATTTTCCCGGCCGCGCTCTTCCAGACCTCCGGCGCCGCTTCCGGTGTGAGTTCCGGCAGCGTCAGCAATTCGGATTGCGGGGCGGTTTGACGGAATTGAATCTTCGCCGCCTCGTATTCTT
This sequence comes from Victivallaceae bacterium, assembly GCA_028691615.1. GTDB lineage: Bacteria > Verrucomicrobiota > Lentisphaeria > Victivallales > Victivallaceae > JAQUYX01. Next base: position 31,403 of record JAQUYX010000001.1, on the reverse strand, counting down.
TGCCGATGCGGGCACGGTCGGGATGGTACGCGCCTTTGCTTTGCTCTTCGATTCGCGTCATCCGGTCGGCGCTGGCCGAGAGATCCAAAGCGGCGGAGAGGGTTTTGAAATCCGCAAACGAGAAGAATGCCCACGCGCAGACCCCCAGACTGACCAGATACCCGACCGACCCGAGATAGAGCAGACGCCTCCTTCCCAGCTTGTCGATCAGCCAGAGCCCGACAAACGTGAAGATCAGATTGGTAATTCCCAGACAGATCGCCGCGCCGAGGGCGTTTTGCATCCCGGCCAGACCCAGCAGGCGCGGCGCAAAATAGAGAATGATATTAATGCCCGAGAGCTGATTGAAAAACGCGATCAGAAACGCAAACGAGATCGGTTTCCAGAGCTTCCTTGTCCAGAACGAACTGCGTGCGGAGTGATCGACGCGCGTCGCCTCCACCTCCCGCACCATCGTTTCGATCTCTTCGTCGCTCATTTCCGGGTTGATCTGCCGGAAAATGCGTGCGCCTTCCTCTCGTTTTCCCGCATGAACGATCAGCCAGCGGGGACTTTGCGGGAGACTCAGACACATCATTGTGTAGATCACCGCCGGAAGTGCTTCCACCGCCAGCATCCAGCGCCAGGCCTCCTCCGGCACGCAGAGTCGTCCAATGACGAAGTTGGAGAGATAGGCGATCAAAATTCCGAATACAATGTTGAATTGGAAGAGGCCGGTCAGTTTGCCCCGGTCGCGCGCGGGGGAAATTTCGGAGATGTACAGCGGCGCGGCGATCGTTGAAATGCCGATTCCCACTCCGCCGATCAGCCGGAAAATCGAAAACGAGGTCGCATCCCATGCGATCCCGGAACCGATTGCGGAGACCACATAGAGTATGCCGTTGAAGATCAACGTTTTTTTGCGTCCCCACCGGGTTGAGGGAATGCCGCCGAAACACGCGCCCAAGACCGTTCCCCACAGGGCGGAACTGAGCGCAAGCCCGTGTACCGCGCCGCTCAACGACCAGAGATCCTGAATCTGTTTTTCCGCCCCGGAGATCACCACAGTGTCGAATCCGAACAGGAATCCGGCGAGAGCGGAGGTAATCGCCCACCACAGCAGCTTGGAATGCTTCATGACATCTCCTCTTGACATAAATTGGAAGGTCACACGGGAGACGAAAAAAAACTTTGGAATCGGCGCATTCTTTCTTCCCCGTGGATTGCAGAGACAAAATACATGGTTTTGCTCCGATGTCAACGGCAAAAGAGTGCTTTTTTTTCGGGAGGAAAAAACAGCGTCCGTTCAGGGCGTCTGCCGGTAACCCCAGTCCAGAAGCCGGCGCACGCAGTAATCCCGCTCCCGCCGCTGCGAGAATCCCATCACCACCGCCACCAGCCGCCGGTTCTCCCGGATACAGGTGGCAGCCAGACAGAATCCGGCGTTTCGTGTAAATCCGGTCTTCATCCCGTCCACGCCCGGATAATGGGGAAGGATCAGCCGGTTGGTATTGGTCAGCTCGGTTTTGCCGCCACGCACGAAGTCCTGCTGAGTTCCGCACCATTTCATGACCGCCGGATAGTTCAGAAGCTGTTCGACCAGCAGCACCAGATCCGCGGGGGAACTGAGGGAATCCCCTTTTTTGTGGTCGGGCAACCCGTTCGGATTGACGAACTTTGTGTTTCGCATTCCGAGATACCGGGCTTTGCTGTTCATCAACGCGATGAAATGATCCATGTCGCCGCCGGAAACAAATTCCGCCACCTGCCAGGCCGCGTCGTTGGCGCTGCGGATCATCATGGCTTTCATCAGGTCGCCCAGCGGGAAAACTTCCCGGGTCGAAAGCCAAATTTCCCCTTCATTGATCTTTTCCGCCCGCTGCGAAATCGGAACCGGCGTTTCAAATCCGATATTCGGCTTGCGCTCCAGTTCCTCAAGCGCCACCAGCATCGTCATCATCTTGGTCATCGACGCCAACGGCCTTGGCTGATGGGGATTTTTCGCCCAAAGCACCTTGCCGCTGCTCAGATCCACCAGAATCCCGGCGCCCGCTCCGATGGTCAGCGTGCTCAGATCCCCGCGCACCGCGCGGGACCAATCCAATTCGCCCCGCCCCGGCGCAAGCACCGGCTCCGGAAGCGCTTCCCGCTCCGGAACCCCATCGGCGCTTCTGCCGCTTTTGCCCCTCCCGGACGCAGCGCCGCCGGGAAGAAACAGCAGCGCCAGAAGCGCGAACAGAATCCCTGCGGCAAGCACGGTAAGGATGGAGAGACGGGTTTTGGTGAATTCGTTCATATTCTTTCCCTGATGTTTCCCCTGTCGGCGCTATGGAAGCATCACAGGTTCGGGGAAAGAAACCTTCTCCCCGTATGCTGCCGGCGGCGGAAACGAATCTCCTGAGCCGTCCGTCTCCGAGCTGCGGCGTCCCATCACCACGACAATAATGATCATGTGTACGATGACGATGACCAAAATGATCAGCGGCAGGATCAGCATCTTATTTTTTTCCGCACCAGCCATGCCGATGTCTCCCTTTTCCGTACGCCTACCCGACCAGCGGGACGTTGTGGTGGCGCACCGCCAGATTCAGTGCCGTAATCAGTGCGGCGAAAGCCGCGCGGTCGATATTAGAGTGCTCGCCGGCTCCGTAAATCAGATCGGGGCATCCTTCGATGCGCAGTCCCACGAAAGCCAGCGCCTTGGCGTCGGCATGACTGCCCAACGTCTGCTCGGAAAAATCTTCCAGCTTGAATTTCGGAGTCTTGCCGGAGTTCAGCAACGCGTTTGCCATTGCCGAGATCGGTCCGTTCCCGGTCGAACTGAGCCGGTATTCCCGATCTTCGCAGCGCCAGTTGAAAATCACCCCGACATAATCCCCGACTTCCTGCGAGAGCACTTCCCGGGTGTAGTTGTTCATCGAGTACGGTCCCTGCAGATTGACAAAAACCCGGTTGAAGAGCTTCAACAGATCTTTGGAATCGAATTCGCCGCCGTTCTTGTCCAGCTCGTCCTGCACGGCCTTGCCGATCGCCTGATGCATTTGCTTGGGCGGGCGGATGCCGAACTCCTTTTCCAACACGTAAACCACGCCGCCCTTGCCGGACTGGCTGTTGATTCGGATCAGATTTTCATACGCGCGCCCGACGTCCGCCGGGTCGATGTGCAGATACGGCATTTTCCAGCCCTGATGGAAGTAATCCTGAATCTCCTCGCGGCGGGTGAATCCCTTGCGGATGGCATCCTGATGCGACCCCGAGAAGGCGGTGAACACCAGTTGTCCCGCATACGGATGGCGGACATGCACTTCGATGTTCGAATTTTCCTCGACCACGCGCACGATGTCGTTCATGTGCGAGAAGTCCAGCTTCGGATCGATTCCGCGCGACTTCAAATTGAGCGCCAGCACCATAATGTCCAGATTGCCGGTGCGTTCGCCGTGGCCGAAGAGCGTGCCCTCCGCCCGGGTCGCGCCCGCCAGCAATGCCAATTCACTTGCCGCCACCGCGCATCCCTGATCGTTGTGCGCATGGATGCTGACGGTTGCCTCGTCCATGTAAGGATACCGGGAGATGAACGATTCAATCATATCGGCATACTGGTTCGGCGGCCGCCGTTCGACGGTCGCAGGCAGATTGAGGATGAAATCTTTTTTCTTCGCCGGTCCCCAGACGTCCTTGACTTTCGTGCACAATTCGAGGACAAAATCCAGATCGCTGTCGGTGAACTCCTCGGGGGAAAATTCGTAGGCGACGCGATCGCGCATATTGGCGTGTTCGAGCGCGTCCACGACCATGCGGGTGCCTTCGACGGCCATCTCTTCGACCTCTTCGCGATTGCGGTCGAAGACAAATCTGCCGTGAAGATCGCTGGTCGCCACATAGCAGTGCAAAATCGCCTGCTTGACGCCCGCGAGCGACTCCACGGTGCGGTCGATCAGGTGCTTGCGCGCCTGGGTCAGCACGGAAATGCGCACATCGGAAGGAATGTGCCCCTGCTCGATGAGTTCGCGCACGAAGTTGAAATCATCCTGAGAAGCGGACGGAAACCCCACTTCAATTTCCTTGAATCCGATTCCGACGAGCATCTTGAAATATTGGAGTTTCTGCTCGGGGGACATTGGAATGGGCAACGCCTGATTGCCGTCGCGCAGATCCACGCTGGTCCACGTCGGCGCTTCGGTCAGAATGCGATTCGGCCATTGGCGGTGTTGAATCGGAATGGGTTTCGATGCGATATATTTTGGATATTTTTCCATTTTTTCACAAATGCTTTCCTCTTGAATTTGGAATCGGGAACGGGAGAAATCAGTCCGGCAATCACGGTCCGGAAGCCGCCGGCAGGGACCGTCCGAACTTGTTTAGTCGGACAGCAGAGTGCCGGAACGGCTAAGTCGAGCCGCCCCGGACATCATCGGAAGAAATCCCGCTTGAAACATATGAGAAAACGTGAAACTCATTTTCCTGATCCATACATTAAAAATTCATCGGTTTTTTAAGATACATTGCAAAGGGGAAAATATCAAGTATATTATGGAAAAAAAGGAAGGAACAAAACTTTCCCGATGAAAAAGTGCTGTTTTCTCGATCGCGACGGCGTGGTCAATCGTGAAGTGGATTATCTCTCCGATCCCGACAAAGCTGTTCTGGAGGCCGGCGTCGGCTCCGCCATCCGGCGGATGAACGAAATGGGATTTTATGTCATTGTGGTGACCAACCAGTCCGGGGTCGCGCGCGGGCTTTATCCGGAGAGCGCCATCGCCCTGGTTCATGCGAAAATCCGGGAGCTTCTGGCGCCTTCCGGGGCGCGGATTGACGATTTTTTCTATTGCCCGCACCACCCGGATTTCTCTGGACCGTGCGAATGCCGCAAACCCAATCCCGGTATGCTCCTGGCCGCCGCCGCAAAATACGGAATCGATCTTTCCCGGAGCTATATGGTCGGCGACCGTGTCAGTGATTTGACCGCGGGCGAGCGCGCGCATTGCCGCGCCTCCATTCTGGTTCGGACCGGTTACGGCGAAAAGACGCTCTCCAAGCTTGCCGAACCGCCGAAATATGTCGTTGACAATCTTGCGGCGGCGACGGATCTGATTTTTCAAATGGACGGCCCTGACCAAACTCGCGCCGCGTCTTCCGGCGTCTCGGAAACGGCCTGAAAACGGCGGCTTTTCGGTCGTTACTCTCCGAGTAGCGACACTCAAATCCGCCATTCCACCGCCTTTCCCGATTCATCCGGAAGCCATCGACGGGACTTTTGCCAGCGCCGTCTTTGGACGCGATGAGCGTGACCGATTAGCGAGACTCTGAATCGGGCGTGACGTTTTTCAGCGTCGTCGCGTCCGCCGTCTGCGTCGCGGCAAGACCTTTGGCAATCTGTCGGAAGAGCGCCAGCTCCGCAATCCCGAAGATCGCCAGAAGCACCCCAATGACAATCATCAACGCCTGAAGTCCCGCAAAGGGCGCCACCACAAACAAGATTCCCAGCACAAACGAGAACAGCGCGGAAAGCACCACCTCCGCCACCGGCACGCCCGCTTGCTTGATCCGGGTCGCGGCGAGAAACTGAAGAACTCCCGTCCCCGCCAGAAACCCTCCGAGAAGCACCATCGCCGCAACATCGGCAAATCCCGGACGGAAGAGGAAGAATCCGCCGATCAGCAGCACCACCACCCCGACCGCAATCGATCCGCGGAACCCGGCAAAAAGCGTCACAATCCCGTTGACCAGAAGAAAAAAGCCGAACGCCATCGTCAGAAACATCGCCGTCTGCGTTGGAAACAGCGCCAGAAGCACCCCGAAAAGAACCATCCAGCCGGCCTGCATTTGGAGATTGCGCATATTCTGCGCCGTGAACAGTGGAATGAACGGGAAAATTTTCATGTCGGCTAATCCTTTTTTTCCGGGCGAACCCATTGGGATAATCATGCGGGATCGGAAAAGATTCAAAACTTGTCTCTCTGGACGGCACTCGGCAAAACTCGCGTCGTGTCTTCCGGTGCCTCGAAAAAGGCCTGAAACGGTGGCTTTTCGGTCGTTACTCTCCGAGTAGCGACGCTCAAATCCACCATTCCACTCCTGTTCCGATCCACCCGGATTCCATCGACGGGACTTTTGTCAGTGCCGTCTCTTCGCTGCGATAATATATCCGGTCCGCCACCTTTTACGATATGATTTTGATGAAAAATCAGAAAAAAAATGCTTTTTTCCGGTTTTGGATTTGAAAAAAAGGAAATCGGAGGTATCTTTAGGACTTGTCGAGAAAGTCGAATCGCGCGGGGGAGTAGCTCAATTGGTTAGAGTACCACCCTGTCACGGTGGATGTTGCGGGTTCGAGTCCCGTCTCTCTCGCCATCTTCTTAAGCTTTTTAAGCCAAGAGTATGGCCGCGCCGGAGATTTTCGAAGACATGCCTGCTGAAAAGCGGGGGAGTAGCTCAATTGGTTAGAGTACCACCCTGTCACGGTGGATGTTGCGGGTTCGAGTCCCGTCTCTCTCGCCATTTTTTTGCCTTTTTTCCGCCGGGAGGGGGAATCATATGGACTCCGTGGCCGGGGCGTCGACGACCTGCTGGCGCAATCTTTATTTACATTGGCCGTTTTGCCGCAGAAAATGCGACTACTGCGCTTTTTACTCCGAAGCGGGCGTTTCCCAAAAACTGCGCACCCGCTACTTTCATTTCATGCTGGAGGAACTGCGCCGTTTCCCGCGCACCGGCACGGCGCGGCTTGAGAGCGTCTATCTTGGCGGCGGCACCCCGACGCTGCTCGAGACCGAGGAATTGATCGAACTCGGGAGCGTGATCGCCGCCCTGCCGCTTGTGCCCGGCGCGGAGATCTCTGTCGAAGCAAACCCCGAAACGCTTGACGAAACAAAAGCCGCCGCGCTCGCCTCCTTCGCCAACCGCCTCAGCGTCGGCGTGCAATCTTTCCGGGAAGCCAAACGCCGTTTTCTCGGACGCGAATGCTCCGACGCGGCGATCGACCGCGCTCTGGCCCTCGGCAATAACTTTCCCGAATTCAGCTGCGATCTCATCTACCATGCTCAGGGCGAGTCCCTGGAAGATTGGCAGGACGAACTGGAACGCGCTTTGAATTTGCCCGGATTGACGCATCTCTCCTCGTATTCGCTGACCGTCGAGGAGAACACCCGTTTGGCCGCCCGGCTCGGAAAAACCTTCCAAGGCGACGATGACCTTGACTGCGACATGTGGCGACAGGCCGGAAAAACGGCCGCCGCGCACGGCTTCGAGCGTTATGAAATTTCCAACTATGCCCGTGAAGGCCATCGTTGCCGTCACAATGCCAATATCTGGAAAGGCGACACCTATTTCGGACTCGGCGCGGGAGCCGCTTCCTTCGACGGGGGGAACCGTTTCCGGCAGGTTGAATCGATCGAAAAATTTCTCGCCGGCGCCGCGCCGGAGGTGGATCAAATCTCCCCCGAAGCCCGGCTTCGCGAAATCGCCGCGATGGAGTTGAGAACTTCCGACGGCTGGGGCGACGATCCTTTTTGGCGGCAACGTTTTCCCGCCCTCTGGACGAATGAACGCGAATGTGCTATATTACACGATTATCGTTCTCTTGCGCGGCAGCAGCTGTCGTGGTTCGGTCGCGACTACCGTCTGACCGAAGAGGGGATGCTGTTCTGGAACACCGTAGCCGAAGGACTGATTTAGCACATGGGGCTGGAAGAGACCAATTATACACCCGCGGGCCGTTACCGTTTGATTATTTCTTACGACGGCAGCAATTACGGCGGCTGGCAGATCCAGCCCAACAGCGTCACCGTGCAGGGCGAATTGCAGCGGGTGCTCACCCGTCTTTACGGCGGCGCGCAGTTGATCCATCTGATCGGCTGCAGCCGGACCGACGCCGGAGTGCACGCGTTGGGGTTTGTGGCCAGTTTTCTCATCCCGGAACGGCCGGAAATCGAACCGGAGAAGCTCCGGTCCGCGTTGAACCGTTTGCTGCCGGTGGATATCCGGGTGGTTCGCATCGAGCCGGTTCCGCTGACTTTTCACAGTCGCTACGACGCGCTGGGCAAAGCCTACACCTACGTGATCAACCGCGGCGACGAGACGCCGTTTGCCAACCGTTACAGCTGGCGGACGCCGTTCCCGTTGGACCCCGACCGCGTGCGGGAGGCGGCCGGACGTCTGGAGGGGACGCACGACTATTCGAGTTTTGTGGTCGAGCGCAGCAAACTCGACGAAGACCCGATTCGCACCATCTACCGCATTGACGTGCAGGAGTTCGGCGATCATCTGGCGTTGACGTATATCGGCAACGGTTTCCTTTACAAGATGATCCGCTGTCTGACCGGCACGCTCGCCTTCGCCGGAGCCGGTCGTCTTTCCGCCGACGCGGTGACGGAAATTCTGCAGGCGAAAAACCGTCTGGCCGCGCCGGACACCGCGCCGGGACGGGGGCTTTTCCTGATGAAAGTATTTTACGAGCCGGAACAACCGTGGGAGTTTCATCTGGACAAGCTCCCCTTTGCGCCATGATCGACCGGCAGAGCGAAATTCTCCGCGTGTTGCGGCAAAGGATTGCTTCGGGAAAAATCGCCCCCGGCGTCCGGCTGCCCCGCGATCTTGATCTGGCCGCGGAATTTTCCGTCAACGTCAAAACCGTCGGCAAGGCCATGCGTAAACTCGCCGCGGAAAAAAAGGTTTTACGCAAACGCCGGGCGGGAACTGTGGTTCTGGCGCCTCCGACGCTTCCGGCGCCCCGGCAGATCGAGGTGATTTTCGAAGGGGAACCGGTGATTTTTCTGCATCATTACTGGGGGGAAATCTGGTCGGGACTGGTGGAGACGCTGCGCCGTCACGATTGTCTGGTGGTGCTCAATATGCTGCGCAGCGACGGGGCCACCGGATTGCTGAAACTCGACCGCTTCGCCATGGCGCCCTCCGTCGGCAAAATCATTCTCGGCATCGGGGAAAAACGTTTGATCGATCAGGTCGTCGCGACCGGGCAGAAGGTGGTTTCCGGCTGTGATCCGCTTGAGGACGGCGTGGTGCCGCAGGTGTCGTTTGATTTCCGCAAGGGGATCGCCGACGCTGTCGGATGGCTTGTTTGCCAGAAACAGTGCCGCCGGATCGCCTTCATCGGCGAGACCCGCAGCTATCTGGACAACGGACTTCTCCACAAATATAAAGCCTATTGCGACGCCATTCAGAATTTTTATCAGCTTACTCCGTCGATCATCGGGCACGCCCGTCCGTTGGTCGGACATGGCCGCGCGGCATTGCGTGAAATGCTCGAACATGCGACGCCGGACGCGCTGATCGCCGCTTACGATCATCAGTTGCCGGAGCTTTTGACGCTGCTTGCGGAACGGCAGTTGACTATTCCTGTGGTGGGATGCGACGGGTTGAGTCTGCCGGGGATTCCGGCGGCGCGGCACACCGTGGCGGCTCCCCGCCGTCTCGCGGGGGTGCGTCTGGCGGAAAAACTTCTGTGCGCAATGGACGGGGAAGCGATTGCCTCTGAAAGACTTCCCTGCGAATTCTGTTTTACGCGCCCGTCGCAGATTATCGGGTGATCCCGGTCGAGCCGATCCACTGGCGGATGACCGGAGTCAGAATGAAATCCTCCAGCGCGGCGTCCTGTTCCAGCAGACATCCGCAGAACGGACAGACCGCATAGCTTTCCAAATCGGCGAACGACAAAATCTCCCCGCAGCGCGGGCAGGCTCCTTCGCTCTCGCCGTAACGATCGACAAATCTGTGAATTTTATAGCGTTTGGGCATGAAAAACCATTTCCCTTTTTTCTTGGTAATATAACTTCGCTGTCGCGCTTTTGCAAACGGGAAATATTTTCCGCTTGTTTGCGGGCAGCCGGAATCTGTCGCTGGAATTTTTTGGTCAGAGCCGCCCGGAAACTTTTTCCCGTGGAAAGAAGCCTTTCACGTCGTACAGCACACCGGAAAAATTCGAGAAATCCAGCGTGCGGAAGGCGTCATGCGCCACGGTGAGCACCACGGCGGAAAAATCCTCCAGCACGAGATTCTGCGGATCGTTCCTGCTTTCAATCTGGTATTCCCTGCGCACTTCAACGGGGTCCGCCAGCGGATCGCAAACCGTGACTTCGCAGCCGAACTCCTGTAACGAGTGAACCACATCGGCGGCTTTCGAATTTCTGACGTCGTTGCAGTTTTCCTTGAAGGTGATCCCCAGCACCAGCACCGGCGCATGGTTAATTCTCTCATCGTTGCGGATCAGCAGCTTGACTACTTCGGTGGCGATGTAGGCTCCCATGCCGTCATTGATCCGCCGCCCTGAGAGAATCACTTCGGGCAGATACCCCAGCGACTGCGCCTTGTAGGTGAGGTAGTAGGGGTCCACGCCGATGCAGTGGCCGCCGACAAGACCCGGACGGAAGGGCAGAAAATTCCATTTGGTGCCGGCCGCTTCGAGCACCGCGTTGGTGTCGATGCCGATCAGGTGGAAAATTTTGGCCAGTTCGTTGACGAAGGCGATGTTCAAATCGCGCTGGGAGTTTTCGATGACTTTGGCCGCTTCCGCCACCTTCAGCGATTCGGCCCGGTACGTCCCGGCGGTGATGATGGTGCGATACAGTCTGTCCACCGCTTCGGCGATTTCCGGGGTTGACCCGGAAGTGATTTTGCGGATGCTGCCGACCCGGTGCACTTTGTCGCCGGGGTTGATTCGTTCGGGGCTGTATCCGCAGAAGAAATCCTGATTGAAGGTCAAATGGCTGTGCTGCTCAAGAACCGGCACGCACTCTTCCTCGGTGCATCCGGGATAAACGGTGCTTTCGTAGATGACGATGGCCCCGCGCTTGAGCGCCTTGCCGACGGTGGCGCTGGCCTTGACCAGCGGCGTGAGATCCGGCTCCTTGTGCAGATTCACCGGCGTCGGCACTGTGACAATGAAGATGTCCCGGTCTTTGAGCTGATCCGGGTCGGAGGAGAATGTGAGTTTAGTTGCTTGCGCCAGCTCCTCCGGCGAAAGCTCCCCGGTGCGGTCTGCCCCGGCGGACAGCTCTTTCAGCCGCTCCTCTTTGACGTCGAATCCGATGACATGAAAAAACTTCCCGAATTCCGCCGCCAGCGGCAGCCCGACATAGCCGAGTCCGATGACGGCGATTTTCGCCGTACGAGTATCGATTTTTTCGAGTATGTTCATAATAGAGGTATATTATACATTGTCAAACGATATTTTTCAAGTCCTTCCGGCACATGAAAATCGAAGCGTCTTTCTTGAAAAACAAAAATATCGGTGCTATTGTTAGACGGCACTGGACATAATTCGCGTCGAGTCTTCCGGCGCTTATGACAAAACAAAAAAACGCAGTAAAAAATCAGCAAAGGGAGCTTTCTTTCTTTATGCGGCAACATTCCCGGAAAAATTTATCGAAGAATCGAAAATTCCTGCTGATTCTTGCCGCAATCGTGCTGATCGGCATGGGCTTGCGCCTCGGCTGCGGCATCGAACTGGCGGCATGGAACCACGGTCGCAACAGCGTGATGTCGCCGCCGGTCTCCACCGATTTATGTACTTACGGAGCATTGGCCGAGGAGATCCTTGCCGGAACCTTTTCCGGTCCGTTTTACTATCAGCCGTTCTACTATGCGGTCTTTTTGCCCGCGGCGGCTCTGATCTTCGGCAAAGGCGCGTGGGGCGTGATATTTTTGCAGATCCTCGCAGGCGGCGCCACCATCTGGCTGGTTGGATTGATCGGCGCGATGCTGCGAAGTCGCAGGGCCGGACTGATCGGCGCGGGAATTACCGCAATTTCGTCGGCGCTGATTCTGGCGACTCCGTTCCGGGAGATTGATACGCTTCAGGGATGGAATCTCACATTTCTGGTTTATGCGTCGCTGATGCTGCTCCGGCGAAGAAATTATTTCTGGCCGCCGCTCTTCGGGGCAATGATGGGAATCGGAATTTTGACGCGCGGAAACATTTGGCTTCTGGTGCCGGGCTTTCTCTTCCTTGCCGCGTTCGGGTGTTATGCACTCGATCGCAACCGCAAGAAATATGCCTTCCTTTATGTGCCCGCCACGGCGGTCGCGCTGATGCTTCTGGTGCAGTTGCCCTTCGTTGTCCATAACACGCGCGTCGAAGGCAAGCTTTCCGGGCCGAGCACCGCCGGCGCCGCAGTGCTTGCGCTGGGCAATACCCCCGAGGCGCCGCCCGGAGGCCGCGACTACGGATTGCCGGCGGGGCCGATGGAATATCCCGAGAGCTACGCCGATTTCATGACCCGGGTGAAACAGGGACATAGTTCCCTGGAGTTGCTCTTTTCATGGTTCCAAAAGGAACCGGCGGCCGTGATTGAGTTGATGTTCCGCAAGGCGCTGCTGTTCTGGGAGTGCGGAGAGATTCCCAACAACATCTCTTTGTATGGCGAAGGTGAACAGTCCCTTGTCATCCGGTCGACCCGGATCGGCCGGTCGGGAACGATCCTGATGCTCGGATTGGCCGGGATGCTCGCCTTCGTCGCGGCGATGTACCGCCGTCACAGTTTTGCGCTGGGCATGCTCTATCATACGGCGCTGACCTACTGGATGGCGACGGCGGTCTTTTACATTCTCGGGCGGTTCCGGGCGCCGCTGCTGCCTGCGGTGGCAGTGTTCGCGGGACTTTATTGCGACTGGGTCTGGCGGATGCTGCGCGAACGCGCGCGGCGGCGGATTGTGCTGGCGGCGCTTCCTGCGCTGGCGGCGGGGGCGTTTGTGACCTTCTCCGCCAACGACCTCTACCGGGAGCAGTGCGAACGCTTTCTGATGAGGTTTGTGCGTCCCCGCGGAATCATTTACGATTTGTACAACGGGGACGTCGTCCAGCTTGACCACGGCCCGCTCTCCTTCGGCGACTGGCGCCTGACGCCGATGAAGGAGTGCCGGAAAGCGGTCAAACGTTTCGTGCCGGTCGCCCCCCAAAAGCATACCGCGACGGCGGAGCTGACCATCTATGCGGAAACTCCCGGCACATTGTCGCTGCTCTTCAACGGGAAACTTCTGACGCAGACGTTTGACTCTCCGGGAATGAAAAAACTCACCATGCCGATTGTTCTTCGGGATGGTGAGCTCCTTGAGATCCCTGTCATTTCCGATCAGGGCAAATTCCATTGGGTCAGTGACGCGCGTCGGGATTACCGCCGGACGCTTTCCGACGGCAATGCGATTCCCGGCGAACTGGTCGTCCGGCTCCGGCACACGAAATAAGCCGGAGAAAGAGGAATCAGTTCTTCTTCCAGAGTCCGTGGAGATTGCAGTAAGCGCGGATCTCCAGCTTCTCGGAGTAAGGCACATAGAAATGAGCCTCCGGCTTGTCGCCGGGCTTGAGATACTTGCGGTTGACGTAATCGCCGTTGTTCACTTCGATCCATTCGATGAAGTGCTCCCCGGTCATGGGGTGCGGCACGGCGCCGACTTTGACCAGGGTCGTCTTGCCTTCGTAAAGTTCTCCGACGGGAACGTGTTTCTCCTTGGCGGCGTCGACGGTATTTTCCTTCATCGGCGTCATCGGTTCGCCGCAGCAAACCGGATGTGCGCCCGGGTGCATGATTTCCACGACCAGTCCGCAATGGCTGCAACGAAAAATCTCTTTCCTGCGGTTCTCTTCCATGACGACACCTCCCCTGTGTTTTTCTTTTTGGGATTGCATTATACCGTTTCCGGCCGTACGATCAGAGGGCTTGCGCCGTTGTTCCGGCGGTGCATTCCTCCTGCTCTTCGTCCGGCACGGACTCTTCCTGCATCTTGGACATCGCTTCTGCGCAATAAGGACAGCGTCCGACCAGTTCCAGAATGAATCCTTCCAGCTGCAACCGGTTCCGCAGCAGCACCAGCTCTTTGTCCAAACCGGACAACTCCTCCTGGGGGATGTTCAAAATCCGGTCGCAATACCGGCAGCGCATGTGATAGTGTTCGCTCAGGTCGCCGTCGAACCGCTTTTGGCGTCCGGTCAGTTCCAGCTTGCGGATCATGCCCATCTGAACCATCTGTTCCAGATTGCGATAGATTGTGCCGAGACTGATCTGTGGAAGCTTGGTTCGCAGCACATCATAGAGCTCATCTGCGGTCGGATGATTGCGCATCTTGCGCAACTCCTGAATGATTGCCTCCCGTTGTGCTGTTTTATTCATGCTTTGCTCCTTATGAAAAGGCCACCGTTCTTTTTTTCTCTGACCGTCTGGATCCATTTTGGGACCATGAAAATCCCTCCTCCTGCAAAATGCCTCCCCGCATTCTCTTATGTTCGCTGCTGCATGAGGCTATTTAACCTTTCTCTTCTGTCAGGCGTGATTCTCCGAGAAAAATATCGCTAAAATGGATACAAAGTAACAGTTTTGTTTTAATATTGTTTTTTTTAGTTTATTTTTTTGTCTGGTGGTATGATAATCGATATTTTTAAAAAAACAAATCATTTGAACTAAAAAAAGAACATTTTTTACAAAAAAAACCTTCTTTCGCAGGAAAGAAGGCATTTTAATTGGGATTTGTGAAGAGATCTCTTAATTTGCAGCGTCATCGCATCCATAATTTTTTGGTGCAAAAAAACGGGAAATTCAGCGATTGCTCCCGCCGTGTTTTCCGGGGTTTCGCAATCCGTCGGACATCTTCACGCCAGACCTTTTTCAAACATTGACAATTCCAAAAGAAATGGCCAGACACCAGGCACTGGCCAGCACGATCCAAAGCAGAATCCCGTGCAGAACCGGTTTCAATCCCAGTTCCATAAGCTTCTCCCGACTGAGATTCGAACCAATCAGAAAGAGCGTGGCGATCATCAGATATTTCGACAGTTCTTTGACAAAGCCGCCCGCCGGTGCCGTGACCGGCAGAAAGGTCACCAGCGCCGCCGCCGCCAGAAACCCCGGAATGAACCACGGAATCTTCAGACGGATCTTGCGCTTCTCCCCCTCCGGCACCGGCGCGACAAACCAGGACAGCCACAACGTTACCGGCACAATCCAGAGCGCACGCGCCAATTTGACGGTCGTGCCCACTTCCAGCGCGGTCGGCCCATACTGAAAACTGGCCCCGACCACCGAACTGGTGTCGTGAATCGCCAGCGCTGCCCAATAACCAAACTGCGTTTCCGAAAAATTCAGCGCGTGTCCGATGGCCGGAAAGAGCAGCAGCGCCACCGCGTTGAGGGCAAAAACTGTCGCCGACGCGATTGCCACATCATGCGCTTTCGCCCGGAGCACCGGCGCTGCCGCCGCAATGGCGCTGCCGCCGCAGATCGAAGTGCCGATGCTGATTAGATACATCGTATCGCGTGCAAGTTTGAGCTTCTTCCCGAGAAAAAGCCCCAGCCCGATTCCCGCGGCAATTCCGATTACGGTATAGACCATTCCGTCCGCGCCGGCGCGCAACACCTTGATGAGATTCATTCCCGCGCCCATGCCGACAATCGTCGCGCCCAGCAGCGGCGAGGTGATTTTGGAGGTGAATCCGGCGAAGGGGTTGCCCCAGATCACCGCAAAGAGGATTCCGGCGATCACGGCAATGCCGGGCGCCCAGTCGCGCGCCGCCGGGACGATCCACGGAACCAGAAAAAATCCCGCGGCCAACAATAGAAACGTTGTTTTTCGAATCAGATTGTTCATGAAAACAGCTACGCCTTTCCTGAATATTTTTTGTGTACATGGCAGTCCCGTTTCAGATGACGGAATTGCCGTCTTGTGTTTTGCATTTGATTAATATATTGCCGATTTTTTTAAATAAAAATTATTAATAACTATCATTTGATAATTAAATATTATTGATGTAAGGTATGATTGCGCCCTTTGACCAACGATCGAACTTGTTCCTGTGTCGCCGCAGGGGAAGGAGGATATTTCTGTATGATCGACCGCAAATTGGAAATTTTTCGGATGGCCGCCACGCTGTGCCATTTCTCGGAGGCCGCCGACGCGCTCGGAATGACCCAGCCCAATGTGACCAGCCAGATCGCCCGGCTGGAGGAGGAATTGGGAACGAAGCTTTTTGCGCGGGACAGCCGCCGGGTGACGCTGCTCCCGGCCGGGGAGACGCTGCTCTGCGAATGTCAGAAGCTCTTCGACGAGGAGCGCCATCTCAAACGGATGGTGCGCAATGCCGCCGAGGGGGTTCGCCACTACTGGATCGGCGGGACGATGACCGCGGGCGGATTTGTTCTGCCGTCGTTCGTTGCCGCGTACATGCGTGAACACGCTCGCCAGCGGCTCTGCATTCAGGTGGGCGACACCGATGAAATCGTCGCGCTTTTGAAACGACGGCAGCTGGATTTGGCGCTGGTCGAAGGACCGTTCGACCGGGAATTGTTCAGCTGTGAAACCCTTTGCGAAGATGAATTAATTCCGGCGTGGACGCCGGGATTTCTCCCGGACGGCGGAGACGCGATTTCGCTGGCGGAGTATCTGAAGGGCGGAGGGAAATTTGTCTTGCGGGAGAAGGGCTCCGGCACCCGGTTTTATTTTGACCTCTTCCTGCGGCGCAACCAGCTTCCCGATCCGGCGGCGGAGGCGGTCATCGAGGTCAACAACTTCGACGCCGTGAAACTTCTGGTGCGCGGCGGCTACGGAATGACGGTGATTTCTCCCTTGGCCGTGGCGGACGAGGTGGCCGCCGGGACATTGATGACTGCGCGGTTTACCGAGGGGCGGATTCTGCGGAAACTGGAGTTTCTCTATCTGCCGGGAGAGGAGAAATTCGCCTTCGCCGAGGAGTTCATCCGGTACTGCCGGCACGCGCGGAACGGGACAATCTGACGCGGTGTGTCCGGGGTGCTGCGTCATTCTGTCGCAAAACAGGAATCACTCTTATTTTCCTTCCCCGAGAGGTTCCGACGGTTGCGCTGCGGCGACTCTGCATTAAATTGTTGTCGTTGTGGAGGGCGGCCTTTCCGGGGCGGAGCGCCGTCAAATTTTTGGCACGCCTTATGCTATTCCATGAGGTGTCACACAAAAATGGCCGGATGAACCGGCAAAAGGAGGCAAATATGAGAAAGTTTGAAAACCGTTGGCTTCCCGCACAATCCTGGTGGGGCGTCAATGACATCACCAGCGAACTGGCAAATTGGGTCGATGCGATCGCCGAAGGGGTGCTTTCCCCGCTGTCCAAAACCGGTCGGGCCGATATGTCCATTGCCCAGAACGCCGACGAGATCAAAATTAAAGTCGCGCTGCCCGGGTTTCAACACGATGAAATCGAAAGCGAGATCGCCGGAGATATTCTGACCATCCGCGCCGGCCGCCGCGATTGGCCGCTGGCCGAAAACGAACGCTATCTGCACCGGGAACGCTCCTTTGAATCGGTCGAGGAGATGATTAAACTGCCCGGCAAGGTCGATGGCGACAAGGCCGTGGCCTCGTACCAGAATGGCGTGCTGGAAATCACCGTGCCGCGCTCGCCGGAAGCCCGGAAGCGCTCCGTCAAAGTCAATGCCATCGATAAATAGAGGAGGATTTTCATCATGATGGAGAATACAAACACGAAAAAAGACAACGCCGCCGAGCCCACCAAGCTCCCGGCCGAACCGGAAACGCAAACCGCATCCGCCGTCGAGGATATGCTGATTACCAGTCCTGTCACCGACATTATTGAACAGCCCGATCAGGTCAAGCTGGTCATGGAAGTCCCCGGCGTCGCCGCCGAACAGATCAAGATCGACGTCGAAGAGAATCTTCTCAAGATCGTCGCCGATTCCCCGTTTGAGCGCGGCGGACGCAAGGTGCGCTATCAGAGAAGTTTCCAGCTTTCCGACGTCTTTGACACCGAGCGCATCAGCGCCGCGTGCCGCCACGGTTTGCTGACACTCTCGATCCCGAGGTTGAAATCCACGCAGCCCCGGAAGATCAAAGTCGAAGTCAAGTGAATCAAGGCAAAAAATCCTCCGGCCGCTGTCATGCGGCCGGAGATTTTCACGACTCGGGAGAGAAGAGAATTTCTGTTATTCTTCTCTCCCGAATCGTGAAAAAAATCAACTTCTAAAAGAAGGACAGCTTATTATGGCAAATCTTGAAAAATTCACCAATCAAAGTAAAGCCGCTCTCATCACCGCGCAGGAGGATGCCCAATCGCGCGGCAATCAGCAGCTCTGCTGTGTTCACCTGCTCTATGCGCTGTTGACGCAAAATCAGGGCATCGCCTCAAGCATTCTCGAGAAGATCAATATCAATAAACAGTTGATCCTGACCGACGTCACCGCCGAACTCGACCGGCTTCCCAAGGTCAGCGGCAACGCCTCCGGAGAGCTTTATCAGGCCGGAGAATTCAGCCGCATGCTCAACACCGCCGTCGGCAAAGCCAACGAAATGAAGGATGACTATGTCAGCGTCGAACACCTTTTTCTGGCGCTGCTCGAGGTCGAATCCCCCGCGCAGCGAATCCTCAAGGACGCCGGTGTCACGCTCGACAAGGTGATGACTGCTCTTGCTTCCATCCGCGGCGGTCAGCGCGTGACCACCCCCGACCCGGAAGGCACCTTCGAGGCGCTGGAAAAATATTCCAAAGACCTCACTTTGCTCGCTTCGCAGGACAAGATCGACCCCGTGATCGGGCGGGAGGATGAAATTCGCCGCGTGATCCAGATTCTGTCGCGCCGTACCAAAAACAATCCCGTGCTGATCGGCGAACCCGGCGTCGGAAAAACCGCCATCGTCGAGGGACTCGCGCGCCGGATCGTTCGCGGCGACGTCCCCGAAAGCCTCAAAAACCGCAAACTCGTGGCCCTCGACATGGGCGCTTTGATCGCCGGAGCCAAATACCGCGGCGAATTTGAGGAGCGTTTGAAGGCGGTTCTCAAAGAGGTGACGCGGGCCGAAGGCAACATCATTCTTTTCATCGACGAACTGCATACGGTCGTCGGCGCGGGCGCAAGCGAAGGGAGCATGGACGCAGGAAATCTGCTCAAACCCATGCTGGCGCGCGGCGAACTGCACTGCATCGGCGCGACCACGCTGGACGAATACCGCAAGTACATCGAGAAGGACGCCGCGCTGGAACGGCGGTTCCAGTCGGTCTTGGTCAATCCGCCTTCGGTGGAGGACACCATCTCCATTCTGCGCGGACTCAAGGAACGCTTTGAACTTTTTCACGGGATCAAGATCCGCGACGGCGCGCTGGTGGCCGCGGCGGTGCTCTCCGACAAATACATTTCCGACCGTTTTCTGCCCGACAAGGCCATCGACCTGGTGGACGAGGCGGCCGCCACGCTGCGCACCGAAATCGAGAGCTGCCCGGTGGAGATCGACGAGAACAACCGCCGGACTATGCAGCTGGACATCGAAATTGCCGGCTTAAAGAAAGAGAAGGACCCCGCGTCGCAGAAACGGCTTGAAGCGTTGGAAAAAGAGGTTGCCGAGCTGCGCGAGGAAGGGCGCGGCCTCAAGGCGCATTGGGACAACGAAAAGACCGCCATCGGCAAGATCCGCACGCTGCGCGAATCGCTGGATCTGGCCAAGACCCAGCTGGACAAGGCCGAACGCGATTACAATCTGGAAAAGGCCGCTGAGCTGCGTCACGGGATCATTCCCGGCTTGGAACAGCAGATCGCCGCAGCGGAGAAAACCGCACGCGATCTCGGAGAAAACAAGATGCTCAAGGAGGAGGTCGACGAGGAGGACATCGCTTCGATCGTCGGCCGCTGGACGCATATTCCGGTCTCCAAACTTATGCAGAGCGAAAAAACCAAACTTCTGGCGCTCAACGACCGTCTGCATGAACGGGTCGTTGGTCAGGACGAGGCCGTGCGCGCGGTTTCGGACGCGGTGCTCCGCGCCCGGGCCGGGCTGCAGGACCCGAACCGGCCGATCGCTTCGTTCATCTTCCTCGGGCCTACCGGCGTGGGCAAGACGGAACTGGCGCGCGCGCTGGCCGAGGAGCTATTTGATGACGAACGCGCGATGGTGCGCATCGACATGTCCGAATACATGGAGAAATTCAGCGTGTCGCGTCTGGTCGGCGCGCCTCCCGGATATGTCGGATATGACGAAGGCGGACAGTTGACCGAGCAGGTGCGCCGCAAACCCTATTCGGTGGTGCTGTTTGACGAAATTGAGAAGGCGCACCCGGATGTGTTCAATATTCTGCTGCAGATTTTGGAGGACGGGCGCATCACCGATTCGCAGGGGCGCACGGTATCGTTCAAGAATACGATCATCATTATGACCAGCAATCTGGGCAGCAGCACGATTTTGGAGCACAAAGGCGCGGCGGACGAGCTCAAAGACGTGCTGATGGAGGATTTGCGCAGAAGTTTCAAACCGGAATTTTTGAACCGGATCGACGAGATTCTGATTTTCCGCAGTCTGACTGCCGCGGAACTCAAGTCCATTGTCGATATTCAGCTCAAACGTTTCGCCGCGCGGCTCAAGGCGCAGGAGATCGGATTCGAAATCACCGACGAGGCCAAGTCGTTCATCGCCGACGAGGGTTACGATCCGGCGTTTGGCGCGCGTCCGCTCAAGCGGGCGGTCATCCGGCTGCTGGAAACTCCGGTGTCGCGTCTGATCATCGGCGGAAAAATTCCGCCGCACGCGATGCTCAAAGTTTCGCTCCGGGACGGGGAACTGGTCTTCGACACGGTCGTCGAGCCGGAAGTGATCGAGCCGGAAGTGATTTGAAAAAACACAAAACCACGCTACATTACCCGAAGTCATGAAAAATCAAGAATAGGAGATTCCAAGCAATTATGGGCGAACGGAAATTCAAGACAGAAGTCAAACAGCTTTTGGACCTCATGATCAATAGTCTTTATTCGAATAAGGACATTTTCCTGCGGGAATTGGTGGCCAACGCCGCCGACGCGATCGACAAGGCCAGATTCGGCAGCCTGACCGATCCCGCGCAGGTGCGCAAGTGGGAGATCCGCGTCATCCCGGACAAGACCGGAAAAACGCTTGTGATCAGCGACAACGGGATCGGGATGAGCGAGGCTGAGGTGATTGAAAACATCGGCACGATCGCCAAGAGCGGCACAAAAGCGTTTCTGGCCGCGCTTGAGGAGAAGAAGGAGAGCGCCGCGCCGGAGATGATCGGACAGTTCGGCGTCGGTTTCTATTCCGCCTTCATGGTTGCCGACAAGGTCGAGCTGGAGACCCGCAAGGCTGGCGAGGAGTCCGGCGTCCGCTGGATCAGCGACGGCAAGGATTCTTACGAGATCGGCAAGTGCGACCGTGCGGAGATCGGTACGTCCGTGCGGCTGTTCCTCAAGGGGGACGCGGAAACTTATCTGGAAAACTGGAAACTTTCGGACATCATCCGCAAGTATTCGGACTTCATCGAGTATCCGATCATTCTGCCGTCGGTCAAGGTCAATGACGACAAGACCGAGACGGTGACTGACACTGTGGTCAACTCCCAGAAGGCGATCTGGCTGCGGAAATCCTCGGAGATCACCGAGGAGGAGTATCAGAGTTTTTATTCGCATCTCTCGAAGATGAATGCCGGGAAATATCTGAAGGCGATTCATCTGTCGGCCGAGGGCGTGACGGAATTCAAGGCGCTGCTGTTTCTGCCGGAATCGGTGCCGTTCAACATTTTCATGCCGGAGCTGCAGAAAAAGGGGCTGGCGCTTTATGTCAAGCGTGTGTTCATCACCGACGAGTGCGCCGAACTGGTGCCGGATTACCTGCGGTTTTTGCGCGGCGTGGTGGATTCCAGCGACCTGCCGCTGAATGTCTCGCGTGAGATTCTCCAGCAGAATCCGCTGCTCGGGAAAATTCAGAAGGCCATCGTCACCAAGATTCTCGCGGAACTCAAGAAGATGCAGGAGAACGAGCCGGAGGCTTACGCGAAATTCTTTAAGGAATTCGGCAAGATTCTCAAGGAGGGCATGCACACCGACGTGGGCAATCAGGAGAAACTTCAGCATCTGGCGATGTACGAGACGTTGAACAACGAGCCGGGCAAGTTGATCTCTCTGGACGATTATGTCAAGGCGATGAAGCCCGATCAGAAGGATATCTACTTTATCACCGGCGACAGCCGCAAGAATGTGGAAAGCAATCCGGCGCTCGAACTTTGCCGCAGCAAAGGTTATGATGTGCTGCTGATGATCGATCCGATCGAAGAGTGGGTCATGAATTCGAATTTCCAGTTCGACAAGAAGCTGTTCAAATCGGTTGCCAAGGGGGAATTGGAGCTGGACGGCGCTGACAAGGAGGCCGCCGAAAAGAAAATCGAGGAGGCCAAGGGCAAATATCAGGCGTTGACCGATTATCTGGTCAAGCACTTCGATGCGAAACTCTCCGAAGTGCGGTTCACCGCGCGTCTGACCAAGAGCCCGGCCTGTCTGGTCGGCACGGACAGTTCGATCAGTCCTTATATGGAAAAGCTTTTCAAGGCGATGAACCAGAGTTTCCCGCAGACCAAGCGGGTTCTGGAACTCAACTGCGATCATCCTTTGATTGCCGCGATGGCGCAGCTGGTCGGCAAGGAGGAATCCGCCGGACGTCTTGACAAGTTCGCCGATCTGCTGATGGATCAGGCATTGCTCTCCGAGGGCAGCGCCATCGACGATCCGTCGGCGTTCACCGCGCGGGTCACCGATCTGATGACCGAGGCGCTTGCCGGGAAATAAACCCTGCGTCGTCTAAAGTGTCCGTCATCGGAAGATGGCGGACTTTTTTTTGCCTTTTTTTCGGCGGGGTGCTGAGGATTGTTTTGCCACGGAGTTGAAAAAAAGTGTCTTTCACGATATATTAATTGCTTATTCCGTCGGGGAGAACCGAGGGCGGGAAGCGTTTTTAATCGAATTCAAAGGCATTGGATATGAAAAAATTGCAGGCGATCAGCGGTTTTCTCGCACGCCAGACTTCCGTGTTCATCATCAGCGTGGCGGTGCTCACCTTCTTTTTCCCGGAACTCTTCCGGTGGGTCAAGGGGGATATGCAAACCGTTGTGCTCGGCGTGATTATGCTGACGATGGGAATGACGCTCTCCACCGAGGACTTTAAGGTGCTCGCAGCGCGGCCGCTGGATATTTTCATCGGCGCATGTGCCCAATATACGATTATGCCGTTTCTGGCGTGGGCTTTGGTCAAAATCTGCCACCTCCCGCCGGGGATTGCCACCGGACTGATTCTCGTCGGATGCTGTCCCGGCGGGGTTTCTTCGAACATCATCAGTTTCCTCTGCAAAGGGGATTTGGCATTTTCCGTCGGAATGACCACCGCGTCGACGCTGCTTGCGCCGGTGATGACGCCGCTTCTGGTGCTTCACCTTTCCGGGGAATCGATTGCGGTTGACGCGTGGGGAATGTTCCGGTCGATCCTGATTGTGACGATTCTTCCTGTGGCAATCGGCGCGGCGGCCAACTTCCGCTTCGGCAAGAGCGAAAGCTATCATGAACTTTGCAAGGTCATGCCGGGGATTTCGGTGATCGCGTTCGCCTGTATCGTCGGAAGCGTCATAAGCTACAACGGGAAACATTTCTTTACTTCGGGACTGACGATTTTCGGCGCGATTTTCCTGCATAACGGACTGGGGTATCTCCTCGGATATTTTGTCGGCAGCTGCACCCGCATGGGGACGGCCAAGCGCAGAACCATCGCAATCGAGGTGGGAATGCAGAACGCGGGGCTGGCCACCAATCTGGCCATGAAGCACTTCACCAATCTGCCGGAGGCGGCCGTCGCCGCCGCGGTAAGCTGCGTCTGGCATTCCATTTCGGGAACGCTTCTGGCGGGGCTCTTTCTGCTGATCGACAAGATCCGTTCCGGGCATGCGAAAATAAATCATAAAGAGGAGGCCTGTTCCAGATGAAACACTTTTTTTGTACCGGGAAGGCGGTTGCCGCGACGTTTCTTCTTCTTGTTCTATTTGGGTGCGCAAGCTATGAGATTCCGCTTGCCGAGGCAAAGCCGGACGCTGTCCTTTCCCACCGGGAGGAAAAACTCGCGGATGGTGTGACGCTCAGTTTGCAGCAGTACAAGGAGCTTTTCGGCGCGCCGCAGCATCTGGCGGTGCTCAAGATCGACTGGCGCAAGAATCCGGATCTCAAGCTCGACTTCAAACTTTGCGGCGACCGCCGCAAGACCGTCGCGGAATTTGCCCGGGAAACGCCCGGCGCGCTGGCGGTGATCAACGCCGGATTTTTCGCTTTTTCCAAACCGCCGCGTTCGGCGTGGGGGCGTCGCATTGGCGGCAAGGTCGTCAATGCGTTCCGTTCGCCAAGCCCCGCGCGCGTGGTGCTCTCCTTTGACGGCAGCGGTCGCGCCGTGTCGATCCACCCGATGGAGAAGGCCGGGGATTACCTTCCGGAACGCGATCCTGCGCCGGAGGCGGTGGAATCCTGGCCGCTGCTGCTGCATCAGGGGGAAAGCCGCGATTACAGCAAAGATAAATATTTGCGGTTGCGCAATCCCCGCACCGCAGTGGGCGTGACCGATGAAGGCGTGACTTTCTGGGTCGTCGTCGACGGTCGCATGCCCGAGGCGCGCGGCCTCTCGGCCAAGGATTTGGCCAATCTTATGCGTCAGTTCGGCTGCGTCGACGCGATCAATCTGGATGGCGGCGGCAGTTCCGCCATGTGGGTCGACCCCCTCGGCGTGGTCAGCCATCCCTGTGATAACAAGAGCTTCGACACCAAAGGGTCGCGCCGGGTCAACGACGCGATCATTCTATCGCGCGGAAGCGGCCGCTGAGTTTCTTTCTCTGCCGGAGATCAGTTTTCCAGCTGGAAGATCCGCGCGCTGCGTCCCGGCAGGGTCACGGCGACGGAGTTTTGCCCGAGTTCCACCGGAACCGGGCGTTTTTCCGGATACACTTGCGTACAGGATTTTGCGGCGACCGGGACGGTCACGACGCGTGGTTGATCGGTGAAGTTCCATACGGAGAGCACCCCCGCGCAGTCGGGACCGAAATCCAGAAGAAAGGCTCCCTCCTCTGATTCGGGCCGCCCCAGTCCGAGCGGCCAGCGGGGCAGAGCTTCGGAGAGTTTCGGGGCAATGTGTTCCCGGTAGAAGCGGCAGCCTTCCCGGATCAGTTCGAGCTTCTCCTCTGAGAGAGCCATCACTTCGCCGGAGAGGAAAATTCTCCAACTCATTGCGGAAACCATATTCATGATGACCTCTTCGTCGTCGGCGGAGGCCAGAGGATACATCCAGACGCCGGCCTGTTCCATGGGGTAGGCCGCGGCGGAGGCTATGGAGATTTTCGCGTTGGACCGATAACATTCATTGTCGGTGGTCGAGCAGAGGCTGTGCAAATCCAGCAGTCCGCTGGTCGCCCGGTTGCCGCCCGAGGAGCAGTTTTCAATCACCAGATCGGGATGGCGCTCGAAGACTTTGGCGAGCCAGGCTTTGTAACAGCGTTTGTGTTCCAAAAGTCCGTCGCCGAGGGTCGCGCAGCCGACTTCGGTGCCCGGCCCCGGATCGATATTGTAGTCGAATTTGAAGAACCCGATCTGGTAATCGCGAATCAGCCGTTCGACCGTTTCGGTGGCGTATTCGCGCACCAGGGGGTGGCGGAAGTCGAGCTGAAGCGAACGGTTTTCAATAATCGGCGCGCCGTTGCGCCGGAAGAAGCACTCCTCCGGCCATTGATGAACCAGCGGACAGAGCGTGCCCATGCGTTCGATTTCCAGCCACAGCCCCGCGCGCATTCCTTTGGAACGGATGTAATCGGTGATGAACCGCAGTCCGTGCGGGAAACGGTCGGGCGACTCCTGCCACAACCCGACGGTCGGCCACCAGTCTTCGTCGCGGGAGGCGTACCAGCCGGCGTCGGTGACGAAGATCTCCGCGCCGAGCGATGCGGCCCGGTCGATCAGGGGGAGAAGTTTCTCCTCAGTCGCCTTGGCGAAGAGACAGTTCATATAATCATTGAAGAGGATCGGGTTTTGGAGATTGTCCTCATTCGGACGGCGGATTGCGCGCCGCAGCCGCGTGAGTTCGCGGAGGGCGTCGTCGCGCCGCCCGGTGGCAAAGGCCAGCAGAACCGGGACGGTTTCAAAGGTTTCTCCGGGGGCGAGATGTTTGCACCAGAAGTTGTCGAGAAAGGTCGGCCCGGAAAGCTGCATATAGAGCAGCGACGCCACATCCCCGAGTTCCCAGTGCCAGGACCCGGTGGTTTGAATTTCCCATGCGGTGGTTCCCGACGCGGTTTCGAGTACGCCCATTGGAAGATATTCTTTGCAGGCGAAAGTTCCGGTGTTGTTCAGCGCGATGGAGTTGATGCAGAATTCTCCGGCGTGAAAGTGGGAGAGTCCCAGCTCCGGGAGCGTGTGAGATTCCCAGCGATGCTCGGTTTTCCATCCGGAGCGGGCGAAGGAGATTCGCACGTCCGGAGCATCCCATGCGGGGGATTCCTTGGCCGCGCCGGTGAGGGCGAAGGTGGCGGCGTATTCCAGCGGGATGGCCTGTTCGGAGAGATTGCGGATCTTCTTGGTCGCGCGAAACGCCCGGATGCCGTGAAAAAACTGCCACCGGGTCACCACTTCGATCCATTCGTTGCGTTCGACGATGACCAGAGAATCCTCCTGTTCCTCCAGCGACGTGCAGCATAAGGTTCCGCCCGGATCGCATGCGGAGTGTTTGTTGCCGTGCGGTTCCCAGCGATCTTTGCCGGCGAGGTGAATCATGCTCAATTCGAAGCGGCGAAGTTTTTCTTCATCGGTGGGGAGCGCGTCTTCGGCGCAGGGAAACGCCGCGCAGTGCAGGAGCCGGATGGGGCCGGCGGGGTCTTGTGCGAAGAGAAGATGAAGATTTTCTTTTTGGATGCGGATGAATTTCATGAAGCGGAGTCTCCCCGTTTTCGGATGGTGATTTCTTGCCACGGGAAATACAATAGCACGAGGGGGGAGGGGAAGTCAATGGACGAAAGATTTTTTTCATGTAAAATCCGGCATTCGAAATGCCGGATTGTCACGCCGCGTTCGGAAAAATTCCGGGGTTTGGATTTGTAAAAGAGGATTGTTCCGGGTATATTGCTTCAGCAAAGATGGTACTGCAAAAAGTCCCGCCGGACGGACGGAGCAAAAAAGACCATTCAGGAGGAGCTTTTTTCACAATGGAATACCCGGAACCCATGCTCGAACTGATCGACCGTTTCCGTAAACTCCCCGGCATCGGCCGCCACGGAGCCGCGCGCATGCTCGCCGCCGTCTGGAAGTGGAAACCCGAGGAGCTGGCCGAATTCGGAAGGATGCTCTCCGAACTTCATGACAAGGTGGACGCGTGTCCGCGCTGCGGCGCACTGGCCGACAAGGGAAAACTATGCGACATTTGTTCCGACGTTCGCCGGGACGCCTCCTGTCTCTGCGTGGTGGAGGACTTTGCCCAGCTGCGTTCCATCGAAAAATCCGGCGCATACCACGGACTTTATCACATCCTCGGCGGCAAACTTTCGCCCGCTTCGGGCGAGTTTGGAGAACACCTTCGGGTGGCCGAACTCATCCGCCGCGCCTCCGCTCCGGAGGTGCAGGAGGTGATCCTTGCATTGAGTTCCGACGTCGAGGGGCGGGGCACCGCCATTTATCTGGCCGGAGAACTCAAGGCGTGTGAAGTCACCGTGTCGACGCCCGCGCTCGGAATGCCCGCGGGCGCAAGTTTTTCCTATGCCGACGGCGCGACCATTGCCCACGCGCTCGAACGGCGCGACCGGCTCTCCGACAAGGAATAAAAAACCCCACCGTTCGCGGACGCCTGCGCCTGCCGCATCTCTGCCGGATCAGTTTCTCAAACTGTGAATCGGCGCCGGAATGCGTCCGCCGCGCCGGAGAAATTTGGCCGGAGAACTTGTCCGCAGCGACATCACCGGGGCCCTGCCGAGCAGTCCCCCGAAATCCACCATCTCCCCTTCGTGATATCCTACCGCCGGAATCAGCCGCACCGCCGTAGTCTTGTTGTTGATGACGCCGATGGAAATTTCATCGGCGATCACCCCCGAAATCACCTCCGCGGTCGTGTCGCCGGGAACGGCGATCATGTCCAACCCCACCGAGCAGACCGCCGTCATCGCTTCGAGCTTCTCAATCGACAGCACGCCTTCCTGCGCCCGCTCGATCATCAGCGCGTCCTCCGATACCGGGATGAAGGCGCCCGACAGGCCTCCGACATGCGAGGAGGCCATCACGCCGCCTTTTTTAACGGCGTCATTGAGCATGGCCAGCGCCGCAGTGGAACCGGCGCCGCCGCATTTTTCCAACCCCATCTCTTCGAGGATGCCCGCGACCGAATCGCCGATCTCCGGCGTCGGCGCCAGCGAGAGATCGACAATCCCGAAGGGCACGTTGAGCCGTTCGGAGGCCTCCCGCGCCACCAGCTGGCCGACCCGGGTGATCTTAAACGCGGTTTTTTTGATGACTTCCGCCAGCGCCGTCAGGTCGCATTCCCCCGCCCGGCGGATTGCCGAGGAGACCACTCCGGGGCCGGAAACGCCGACATTGATGACTGTTTCGGGTTCTCCGCAGCCGTGAAACGCCCCGGCCATGAACGGATTGTCGTCCGGCACGTTGGCGAAGATCACCAGCTTGGCGCAGCCGATCGAACCGGAGTTTGCGGTCGCCGCCGCAGTCTCCTTGACGATCTGGCCCATGCGGACCACCGCGTCCATATTGATTCCCGTCTTGGTCGAGGCGACGTTCACCGACGAACAGACCCGTTCGGTCGAGGAGAGCGCCTCCGGGATCGATTCGATCAGGGTTCTGGAGCCGGCGGTGAAGCCCTTCTGCACGAGCGCGCCGTAGCCGCCGATGAAATTGATGCCGATATTTTTCGCCGCCCGGTCGAGGGCTCTGGCGATGTTGACCATGCCGTCTTTTGTCGCGCCTCCGGCGACCAGGGAAATCGGGGTGACCGCCACCCGGCGGTGAATGATCGGAATGCCGTAAATCTTCTCGATCTCCGATCCGGTTTCAACCAGTTTTTCGGCGTGGCGCACGATCTTTTCGTAGATTTTTTCGGCCAATCTCGCGTCGTTTTCGTCCCGGCAGTCGA
This sequence comes from Victivallaceae bacterium, assembly GCA_028691615.1. Classification (GTDB taxonomy): domain Bacteria; phylum Verrucomicrobiota; class Lentisphaeria; order Victivallales; family Victivallaceae; genus JAQUYX01. The sequence continues at coordinate 2,520 of JAQUYX010000001.1, read as the reverse complement.
AGAGGGAAATCCCCATGGTGATGGTGCGGATGTCCAGCTTTTCGTCGCGGATCATGCTGATGGTTTCAAGGATATCGCTGGTGTCAAACATTTTCCCGCCTAGATCCGGTGCATGGAGTTGAAGATATTTTCGTGCATGGTGTGGATTTGCAGTCCGTTCTCCTGTCCGAGCGCGTTCATGCGGTCGACGAAGTCCGGGAACGGCAGATTGATCGCCGTGATGTCCACAATCATAATCATGGAAAAATAGTCGTGCAGCACCGTCTGGGAAATATCAAGGATATTGACCTTGCACTCCGCACAGATATTGCTGACTTTCGCGATGATGCCGACCGCGTCGCGGCCGACGACGGCAATGACTGCTTTGGTCATGGAAATAACTCTCCTCGTGTGTCCAAACGGATTTCGGGCAGAGTACAAACGCCGCCTGCCTAAAGTCACGTCGTGTCTGGAATTGATTTTGTGTTTGATCGCCAGACACAATACGCCCGAAACGCCTCCGCGTCAAGCCGGGAATCGGACTTTTTCCGGCAAAAAATCCGGTCAGACGCGCTGCCGGAGCCGGTCGCGGATCATCGTCGCGCGCATGATGTTGCGCTCCTGCTCTTCCAGACGGCGGCCGATCTGCTTTTGAAGGTGTCCGTCGCCGACGGTGAACATCAATTCGTCCACCAGCCCCAGCGTGAGGTTGGAGAAAAGCCCGAAATCCACGCCCATGCGAACCGCGGAGAGGTGGCGGAGCGCTTCGGCCTGCGTCAGCTTGTAGCTGTGACGGAGCAATCCGTAGGCGCGGCCAACGTGATCGAGAATGTCATACTGGCGCTTTTCCAGAAGCAGCTGCCGGGTGCGCTGCTCCTGCGCGATCACCTGTGCGACCACGCCGGACAGCCGGTCGATGATTTCCGCCTCGCTCTCCCCGAGCGTGCTCTGATTGGAGAGCTGAAAAATTCCGCCGTCGTCTTCGGTGCCTTCGCCGTGGCGTCCCCGGACGGTGAAGTCCAGCCGCGCCATCGCCCGTTCCAGCGCGGGGATCTCTCCGGCGAGGGAGAGTCCCGCCAGATGCAGCATGACCGAGGCGCGCATTCCGGTGCCGACGTTAGTCGGGCAGCTGGTGAGGAATCCGAGTTTTTCGTCGAAAGCGAAATCCAGTTCGCGATTGAGAAGCGAATCCAGATGGTCGATTTTGGCCCACAGATTTTCCAGATGAAATCCCGGTGCGAGCACCTGAAGGCGCAGGTGATCCTCCTCGTTGATCATCACGGCAATGCCTTCGTTTGCGTCTACCAGCAGTGCCGCGCCTTCGGGACGGTCGAAGAGATCGCAGCTGGCCAGGTGCCGTTCCAGCAAAAATGATTTTTCGACATCGGAAAGTTCCTCCATGTCAAACCTTCGGTAGTCGGAACCCAGAATCCCGGAGCGTCCGACGGCGCGGGCGACCAGATCGCGGAGATTCACCCGTTCGCTTTCGCCAGCCGCGACCGGGAAGTTGAAGTCCCGCAGGTTTCTCGCCAGCCGGATTCTGCTGGAGACCGCCACCGGCCCCGCGCTGTCGACGCTGAGCCCCAGAAAGCCGAACTGGTTTTGCAGAAGAGAATCAATGGAATCGTGCATGATGGGCAATCTCCTTGACCTGTAATGGCTATCGCGCGGAGGAGGACTTGAGTTCGTTGATCCGATCCCGCAGTTTCGCGGCTTCCTCGAACTCTTCGAGTTTGACTTTTTCGTCGAGCTGGTGCTGCAGGTGCGCAAGCTCCAGATAGGCGTCGGAGTTGGCCGAATTGCCCTCCGAGCCAGGGTGTTTGCCGCGGTGACGCGGGCCGCGTTGGACGTTTTTGAGCGCGTCGGCGATCATCGGAGCAAAGGTCTGATAGCATTGGGGGCAGCCGAGTCTGCCGTTGCTCTCGCGCAGTTTTTCCAGCGACCAGTGACAGGACGGGCAGACGACCGGGGGAGACGGTTCGGCGCTGTTGTCGGCGGAGGCGGGGGCGTTTTTCTGTGCGGAGAGGTTTTCGGAGAGGTGGTAGAGCACTGTGGTTAGATTGAAGTTGGTCACCGCCAATTCCGTCACCTTGGCTTCGGCGCAAGCGGCGCAGAGGTTGAGAACCTTCTGATTGCCGTTGACGATCTCTTTGAGGTGGACGGTCGCCTGATTTTTCTTGCAGATGTCACAAAGCATATAAAATTTTCCTCCGCTTGCGCCGACAATTTTTTCTCCCCGGCGCTATACATATAAAGGAGAGAAAAGAAAAAGCAAGTTATTTTCAAAAATTTTTTATGGTCTTTGTTTTCCTGATTGGCCGCGTCGATCCTCGCGTTGCCGCTTTGCACCCGATCGCCGTCGTCGGTTTTCGACGGAAAGAAGGATTTGAAAATCAACTTAATCGATGCTATATTACAACCTTTGTCGAAAAATATTTACATTTTGTGTCGTGCGAATGCTTTTCTAAACCCTGGAGGAAGGAAAAAATATGCCGCAGAAATTTGAGTTTCTCAAGGCGATTGAGCCGGAGAAAAGCAATC
>JAQUYX010000223.1 GCA_028691615.1 Victivallaceae bacterium | reverse complement strand
TATTGCCGATTACATACGGCACAGATGCGGATTTCAGAACGATGGGAGCAGACGTTGGAAGTTCTCCGCGATGTTGCGAAACATAGTCAAAAAGTTGGGACATCAAACGCAGACCATTGCCTTCCTTGAGCACAAATCCTTCTCCGAACGCCCAGTGGCAGGCATCATAGAGAAAGTAACGCGAAGCTGTCGTGAACAGTGCAAGGAACCCTTTGCCGACCGGACGGACAGCAAGAAACGGCGGTTCGCCTTCCCATATTCCCGGTACAGGTGCTCCTGAAGCTACGCTTTTGCGCTGAAACGAACCGCAAGTCGGCTCGCCGGCCGCCAGAATCGTCCACTCCGCCGAAGGCTTTGTCATGGTGTAGGTGCGAAGGTAGTTATAGCTGAAATCCAGCGGAAGATAAAGGAACGGGATACCCTGCGTTACAGGATGATCCTTCTTGAGATTGGCGGTCTTGAGATAGCGGTATTCGAGGGCGCGCACCTGCTTAAGCAAATTGGCCGGATTGGAATCCATCGGAATATCATTTTTGACATTGACCCCGTAAGGTGTCAGAAAAGGGTTGACCTGACGTTCAAAGTCGTCTGGAGCATAGTAGCTCGGCCCTGGAATCAGCACCAGTCCGCCTCCATGGCGCATGTATTCGTCAAAATCCCTGCCCAGCGCTTCAGATATCGCCCGTGTTCCGGCATGAAGCTGCGGAATCATCCCGACAACCACCGGATAACGCATCAGTTCGTCGCGGGTCGTCTTCTGGTAAAAACCGAAATGCAGCTCCCACCCCATCCTGCGATAAAGTTCTGTGGCCTTGGGATCAATGTAAGTCAATCCCTGACTGGCGGTATCCTCCGAAACCAGACAGAGTACCGGTGTCGGCTCCGCAGCCCACGCGACAGCACCGAACAAAATGAAGGTCAACACCATCAAAAATCGCTTCATTGCGTCACCTCTGTTCCTAATGTTATTGAATATTCCAATGCGATTTCCTCAGCGGCGGCAAAATGCCGGCGTTCCGGTTCCCACTCATAAGAGAGCAGGAATCCGTCATTGCGCCAACGCCATGCCCGGACAAGCCAGCGCCCCATTGTTGCCGGAGGACAGAAGCGGTAAGTGCCGGAAGCATCACCGCCAACCGTCAAACCAGTCGGGATCTCAAGAGCCGGACCGGAATCGGGATGACTGCGGAACAGCTCGAATGCGTTGAGATTGTCCCACTCTTTCCATTCTGATGCGACATCAGTGCCGTCCATCAGAAATTCAGAGAGCGGCTTGCCATTCAGAGTCAACCCATCTTTCAACACATGAATTGACTGCCCGATCACAATGCGTCCGGCGGTTAGCCGGAACGACCTGAGAAATTGCAGTATAAGATGAAATCTCACTTCCGTCGGTGCATAAGGCTGCCAGCGAGGAATCTCATAGGTTCCGCTGCATGTCCAGAGGCTGCTTTTGTCAATTGCCCGCGTCGGATGGAACACGCGCCCGCCGTGTCCGGTCCAAGTCGCCCCAGAGCGTTCGAGCCACATCCCGTCGGAGCGCGAATGTACGATATGAACATCGGCATCGCAGAATCCAAGCCGCCTCTGATGGTGATTGAGAAAATCCGCGCCGCCGTCTTCGGTGATAACAAACGGACTCGGGTGGTAAGATTTGAAGTTCGCGGTCATACTTGACACTTCGATTCCCGAGGGCATCAGATCCGCCCACGGAACCGGCGAGGTGATGCGGACATAATCGCCCCATGCGAATCCGCAAGTCACAAAACCGTATGGTTCATAAAAGCGATCACCGATCCCCATGAGCCCGTTGGAGTTTTCGACGAAAACATTGTGGTAATCGTTCATCTGATCGCTGCCGACATGCGCCCAGAACCTGCGGTTGCGTGTGTAAAGCGGAAAACTTGAAATCAATTCGCTTCCATCCGCGCAACGGGCCGATACAGTCAGGCGCAGATCACGGTCAAAGATCACAGGCTCCCGTAAATCGACCGAGAATGAGCCCGGTTCGAACTTAAGGAACACATCAGCGCCATCCCATACCGTCATCTCGACGATCGGCGAGTCCGCTTCCAGTGAAATCGACAGTTCCGCTCTCGCGCCATTATCCCACTCATACCAGAACCCTTCCCAGTCGTCAAGCATCAGAGTCGGGCCTAAGAGGGCAAATCCAGTCAGCATCAGCGAACCGGATGCGACGAATGTGTGATGAAAATTCTCCGTCAGATTGCGTCGCCAGGCTGTCGCATTCGGTGCAAGAACATAAGTATGAAAGATCTCTTCGCGCGGAGAAACGCCGCGATTGACAGTCATCAGACTCAGCGCGCTGGCCGAAGCGACTTTTTCCCGGAACATCGCCAGCGACTCCGGGCTGTCGAATTCAACGGCGTTGTAGCCGCCGTATCGCCAAAGAGGGTAACGGTTTTGCGCAGGCCTGGCGTAAATCGCCACATAGCCGCTGAGCTTTACCAAAAGATCCTCCAGCAGATTGGAGTTGGGATAACTGCGACGCTGATTGGGCAGATCCGTAACTGAAAAGACAACGCTTGCATTGCCCTCATCATCAATCTGCTCGTAACCTGGCAGTGCGTCAATGCCTTCGATCCTGGCAAGTTGCTCCCTGAGCTTCACCCAAGATTCAGGCGTCAGCGCATCGTAATCATGTATCGGGATCACCGCGTCGCATCCGCAAGACTCCGCCTCAGCCGCGAACGCTTCCGGCGTCATTCCGTCTGGAATCGTGCCGATGAAAATCCGACAAGGTTTGCGATCGCGCAATTCCTGCTGTTCAACCGGCGTTACATAGCGGAATGAAAATGTCCGATCCGCCTGCCATACGCGGTCCAACTCCTCCAAAGCCGGGCTGTCCGTGTTGCCGTTCCGGGCAATACGATTAAAAATCGAGGTCAGGAACAGCAATCCCGCATTGTTGTGCTGACGCAGCAAATATCCTTCAAAACGCGGCAGATATCCGCTTGCGATCCAAAGAGGAGCAGAGCCGGGAAATGCAACGATTTTGCCTTCGCCCCATGTCCGTGCGGCGGCAAATACCGGCGATGCAAGCGGCTCAGAACTGCCATTACTGTAAAATCCGAGCGGAAACGGCTGGCTGCTGCAGCTGCTGCTCCCGCGAAGCAATACCTCCCAGTGGTCATCGGCAACACAGCTCAACTGCTGGGTTCCGTGTCCGCCGCCTGTTACAATCTCCATCCGGTCGAGTTCCGCAATGCCTGAAACTTCGGCCAGAACGGTTTCCCCTCCGTCAAGATTAGGGATCATCCCGCGTCGTTCCGGATCCAGTTCCTCAATGCGGTTGAAAAAGCATTTCAGCCCCAAAGGTCTGGTAAATTCACGCAGCGTCCCTTCGCTGCGGCCATAAGATTCGGAAAAAAAGATCGCCAGCCCCATGCCGTTCTGCACGGCATCAAGGATTTCCGGCGTCCATTTGCGGAAAAGTTCACTGTCATCCTGTGCGTGACCGGGCATCGGCGTGCGCACTATTACCAGTGCCGCACATTCCTGCAGATGCACCTGTCTCAACTGCGGCAGATAGCAGCTGTGACAACGGAATCCGGCCTTTGTCAATTCCGCGGCAAGCATGGGATCGACAATCTGCCGGAATTGTCCTTCACCGCTTGCGGCGGCAACAAAAAGGATTTCTTTCATTGGTTCAAGCATTCAAATTCGCCTTCCGTATTTGTCTTGGCGCAAAACGGATATGACGCTCCGTCCAGACCGTTTCTTCGCCGGCGCATTCAAAAAACCACCAGTTTCCTGCGGCATCTCTTCCGGCAGGAATCACATTTTCCGGGAGTCCTGCCAACTCCGGCAACTCTTTCGAGTGGAACTGCACCCCATACGCGG
>JAQUYX010000045.1 GCA_028691615.1 Victivallaceae bacterium | reverse complement strand
CATGGCATACGCAAATATCCTTGGCGTCGCCCCCGTGACGCACGATCGAATCGACGGCCCCGTCCAGCAGCTTGCTCACGAAAAAATCGTTGAATCGCCCGCAGACAATCCCGAATTTGAGACCTTCCGCCGTCAACGCGCCTTCCAACACTCTGCCCACTTCTTTTTTCATATCACGATCCTCCTGATTTTCCATTCTGCAGCCGAGCACGGCTTCAACGCAGCTCGACATGGAGTTTTTCGGCCAGCGCCTTGCGAAGCGTCTCATAGACTTTGTTCGCTTCGGCGTCGGTCAGCGTGCCATCCGAACGCCGGAAGGTCAGCTTGTAGGCCATGCTCTTGCGCCCCGCGCCGAGCACCTTCTCGTCACTGAAAATATCGAACAGCGCCGCCGATTCCAGATTCGGCAGCTTGAGTCTGCGGATAAATTCCAGCACCGCCGCATTCGTCAGCGAGCTTTCCGCGACAAACGCGACATCCCGCGTACTCGCCGGGAAAAGCGAAAACCCCTTGTACAAATCCGACCGGGTCTTTCCCGCCAGCAACGCGTCCGCATCCAACACCGCGCCAAAAACCTTGTACGGAGTCCGCCACGTCTGCGTCAACTCAGTCGGCAGTTCGCCCAAAAATCCGATCTCCTTGCCGTCCAGCTTCACTACGGCAGTGCAACCGGGAATGAACCTGCCGTCCGTGGCCGGTTCTATCGACCAATTTGCATATCTTCTCTTCCGGAACAGCGACTCAATTGCGCCTTTGAGGTCATAAAAATCATAGCTCTGCGCCAGCGCGTGCCCGTATTGCTCGGGGGCCCTGCGGCCGGACATCATCAGGCACAGTTCCATACGCTCTTCCGGGTGCTTCCCGGCGTTTCCGCAGAAAACCCGCCCCAGCTCGAAGAAAGAAAAATCCAGATTGCGCCGGGAAATATTGCGTTCCACAGTCGCCAGCATCTCGCCGAACAAAGAAGGACGCAGATACGCCAGCTCCCCGCTGAGCGGATTGTCCAGACGTACCAAATCTTTCTCAGTAAAACGCGTGTCGCTGAGCGCGGATTTTGCTCCGACCATGCTGTAATGCATACACTCGAACAATCCCAGCGCGACCAGCTGATCGCGAAGCTTCTGTTCCGTATAAATCGCGTCTTCGCAGATCGGCGCGACCGATTTTGCCGCGACGGCGATCAACGGAACCGTATCCAGCCCGTCAATGCGCACAACCTCTTCGGCCAGATCCGCCTCCCGCTCCAAATCCAACCGGAACAGCGGACAAGTCACCACACAGCTCTCGTCGGTCACATCAGCGACCTTGAGATGCAGTTTGCGGAAAATTTCCACAATCCGCCCGTTGGCAACGCCCGTTCCCAGCAGCGCCCGAATGCGTTCAAAACGGCAGACGATCGTCTTCTCTTCGGGACGGCCGGAATTGACATCCACCGGCGCGCACCGCTGCTGACCGCCGGCCAGCTCCAGAATCAACTGCGCCGCACGACGGGAAGCAAACTCGGCCATGTCATAATCGACGCCGCGTTCATAACGATAGCTCGAATCGGTCGAAATGCCGGATTTCCGGCTGGTTGCGCGAATGTTGGAGCTCTGAAAAACCGCGCTCTCCAGAAGGATGCTTGTGGTATTCCGGTCGACGCCGCTGAACTCTCCGCCGATAACGCCGGCAAGCGCCACAGGCTTTTCATCGTCGGCAATCACCAGATTGTCGGAATTCAATTCGACCTTGCGCCCGGCATCCAGCGTGACGATCGATTCCCCCGGCATTGCCCGGCGCACGATCACATGTCCGCCGGCAAGTTTCGCCAGATCGAAGCAATGCATCGGCTGCCCGAGTTCCATCTGGACAAAATTGGTGATGTCCACAATATTGTTGATCGGACGGATTCCGACTGCCTGCAACGCATCTTTCATCCATTTCGGGGAGTCGCAGACCTTCACGTTGTCGATCACCCGTCCGATATACCGGATGCAAAGATCCGGGGCCGACACCGTGACCAAACCTTCGACCGTCGCGGTTTTCTCCTCCAATTCGACCACGGGCAAGTGCGCCTCCTCATTGAGCAGGCAGGAGACATCGCGGGCGATTCCCCAGTGACTGAGCCAATCCGGACGGTTCGGCGTCACCTCCAGCTCCAAACGGTAATCCTCTTCGAGCAACTCGCCCAAAGGACGACCCAGCGCGGTATTTTCCGGCAGAAGCATCAGTCCTTCGTGGTTCTCGGAGATGCCGAGTTCTTTTTCGGAGCACATCATGCCGAACGACTCGACGCCGCGGATTTTGCCCTTCTTAATGGTGAAATCGCCCTCTTCGGTATGAAACTTCGTACCGATGGTCGCCAGCGGAACAATGTTTCCGGCGTCGCAGTTGGGTGCGCCGCAGACAATCTGAAGCGTGTTGCTTCCATCCGTGACCTTGCACACCGAAAGGTGATCGCTGTCGGGATGCTTGGTCCGTTCCAGAATTTTCGCGCTGATCACCCCTGCGGGAACACTGCCGAGCTTCTCGACCGCCTCCACTTCAATTCCGGCGGCGGTGAGTTTTTCGCAGAGTTCCTCGACCGGGCAGTTCAGTGCAACATATTTTTTCAGCCAATTCCGTGAAATAATCATAATTCAATCGCCCGCCTGATTAGAACTGTTCGAGGAAACGCACGTCGTTTTCGTATAGATAACGGATGTCGCCGATGCGATACCGCAGCATGGCCAACCGCTCAATCCCCATTCCGAAGGCGAACCCGCTCCAAATCGCCGGATCGTATCCGACATTGCGCAGCACGTTCGGATCCACCATTCCCGCCCCCGCAATCTCGATATACCCGGACTGTTTGCAGACCGGGCATCCCTTGCCCTTGCACATCATGCAGGAGAAATCATATTCCACGCTCGGCTCGGTGAACGGGAAAAAGTGCGGACGCAGCCGGATTTTCACCTCTTTGCCGTACATCTCCCAAGCAAAACTCTGAAGCACGCTCTTGAGGTCGGCCATCGAAACATTCCGGTCGATATAAAGCCCCTCGATCTGATGGAAATTCATTCCGTGCGTCGCATCGGGCGTGTCGCGCCGGAAAACCCGGCCGGGCGCAACGATCCGCACCGGCGGCTCGTGACTTTCCATCGTGCGGATCTGAACCGGGCTGGTCTGCGTCCGCAAAATGCGTCCGTCGGCAAAATAAAAAGTATCGCCGCGATCCCGCGACGGATGATCCGCGGGGGTATTGAGCTGATCAAAATTATTGCGCACAGTCTCGATCTCGGGGCCGGAAGCCACCACAAACCCCATCCGACGGAAAATTTCGACGCAATCGTCAACGATGATATTGATCGGGTGTTTATGACCCACCGTGCGCATCCGTCCGGGCAGCGTCACATCAATCGATTCGGACGCATCCGCCGCGCGCTCGATGCGCAACCCGGCCTCGTCCAACCATTTCTGCGCTTGCGCACGTCCGCAGTTGAACGCCTTGCCCACTTCGCGCTTGGCCTCCTTGGGCACATCGGCGATCACCTTGCTCAACGCCTGAAACAAACCATTGCGGCCCATCAGCGCGATCCGGACCGCCTCCACCTCGTCGGCGTCGGCCGCCGCGGCCAATCGGGTCTGCGCCTCGGTCACCGCGCGATTGATTCTGGTGCAAAGCTCTTCCGGCGAAATCGCCGCCCCGCCGGTCAGCTCCTCGGTGATCTTTGTGAACAGTCCGGTTCCCGCCTCGATGGGACCTTGCGCGCCCGCGAGTGCCGAAGAGATGGTTTTCCCAATGATATTCATTTTGATTTGCAGCCTCGATTCCGTCCTGAAAATAAAGAAAAACAGCTTGAAAGCGACCCAAGTCCCCTTTCAAGCTGCTTTATCGATCTTTGTGTAATCTATGCGAAAGCTTACTTCTGGGTGACTTGAGCAACCAGACTCTTAAACTCCGCCGGATCCGCCACGGCCATATCTGCGAGAACCTTGCGGTTCAGTTCGATTCCGGCCTTTCTCAGTCCGTTCATGAAAACACTGTAATTAGCGCCGAGCTCGCGGCAAACCGCATTGATTCGCACGATCCACAGCTGACGATACTGCTGCTTTTTCTGCTTGCGGCCGGAATAAGCATGGCTGTCCGCCTTGTCCACCGCATCATAAGCGGTGCGGATGTTCTTGCTGCTGCAACCATAAAAACCCTTGGCACGCTCCAAGACGCGCTTCCGACGCTTACGGGACGCGACTGCACAGGTAACTCTGGACATAATTCAAATTCTCCCGTATTAAAGTCCGTAAGGAAGCGCGGCCTGAATCCGGCGCTTTTCGGCACCGGAAATCGGAGCATCAACGCTCAGACGATGACGACGTTTTGCATTTTTGGTGGACATCAGGTGCCGGGCACCCGCCTTGTTGTGACGGAACTTCCCGGTTCCGGTCATCTTGAGCCGCTTTGCGGCACACTTTCTGGTCTTCAGTTTGGGCATCGTTTTGTCTCCTGTATTAAGAGGTTGCTTTTTTCCCGGTACGGCAGATGCCAGCCGATACGCGGGAGGAGACGAAAGCCAAGCTTTCGCCCCCTGTCTTTACACATCATCGCGTTCACGATTCCCGATATGGAATCATTTCGGCGAGAATGTCACCGATATATTGCGCCCCAGAAGTTTCGGCGTTCCTTCCGCATCTCCCGATACGGCGAACTCCGTCATAGCCTTCTTCATCAGCTCATGAGCAAGCTCCTGATGCGCCATCTCGCGGCCCCGAAGAGCCAGCGTGACCTTTAATTTACATCCTTTTGACAGAAAATCAAGTCCTTTTTTGATTTTACACTGATAATCGTTGCCATCAATGTTGACGTGGAACTTGACTTCCTTGAGTTTCTGCGCCTGATTGTTCTTCCGCTGGGTCTTCAGGCTCTTCTTCTGTTCGTACAGAAGTTTCCCGTAATCCATCAGCCGGACCACCGGTGGTTCGGCACGATCGGACACAAGCAGCAGATCCAGCCCGCTTTCGTGGGCCAGCTCCCGCGCTCTCGACAACGGAACGACATCAAGTTGTTCTCCTTCGGCGCCGATCAGACGCACCCGATCCGCAGTGAAGGACCTGTCATTCGGTTTCAGCAGCTTAGCGATAAGAAATCCCTCCCTTTAAGGTTTTTTCGCTTTTTTGGCGCCGCCCACAGGACGGCGCCGATCAATCCACAGCTATATTATAGCCTAAACAGTCAGGTTGTCAACTTCGGAAACCATCTTTTCGATGATTTCGGCAACCTTTTTCGTGCCAAGCTCCCCTTCGCGACGGCTCCGGACGGATACGGTTCCATTCTTCGCCTCCTCTTCGCCGACCACCAGAATATAGTTGATCCGCTCGTTCCGGGCGTCTTTGATCTTCGCGCCCAGACTCGCGCTGCGGCAATCGACTTCCACACGCAACGCATGCTGCTTCATCTCGGCGGCAACCGTCTTGGCATATTCCAGATAGTCTTCGCCCACCGGCAGAATCTTGATCTGCGTCGGCGCCAGCCACATCGGGAACGCGCCCGCATACTGTTCGACCAGAATCCCGAAGAAACGCTCCAGCGAACCGAACAACGCCCGGTGTACCATGAACGGCTGATGTTTCTTGCCATCCTCGCCGATGTACGTCATGTCAAACCGCTCCGGCAGATTGAAGTCGAACTGAATGGTCGTCGTCTGCCATTCCCGTCCGATCGCATCGCGAACCTTGAGGTCGATCTTCGGCCCGTAGAACGCGCCGCCGCCTTCATCCACCTCGCACTCCAGCCCGGCCTTCTTGACCGCCTTTTCCAGCGAAGTCAACGCCTTCTCCCAGCGCGCAGGATCGCCGACCGCCTTGGCCGGACGGGTCGCCAGATACGGCTTGATCTCGGTGAAGCCGAACGCCTTCCAGATCGACAGACTGAACCGCAGCACCTCCGCAATCTCGTCCTCAATCTGCTCCGGCGTACAAATAATGTGCGCATCGTCCTGGGTAAAGCCGCGCACCCGCAGCAGCCCGTGCAACACCCCGGACTTTTCATAACGGTACACCGTGCCAAGCTCCGCCCAGCGCAACGGCAATTCCCGATAGCTGCGCAGACTCGAACGGTAAATCTCAATATGGAACGGACAGTTCATCGGCTTGACGAAATAATCGACATCGTCGATCTTCATCGAGGAGTACATCGATTCGCGGTAGAAGTCCAAGTGCCCGGACGTCTCCCAAAGAATGCTCTGTCCGATATGCGGCGTGTAGAGCAGATCGTATCCGTTCGCATAATGCTCTTTGCGCCAGAACGTTTCGATCTGATTGCGGATGAACGCGCCCTTCGGCTGCCAAAGCACCAACCCCGGGCCGACGTTCTCGGAAAAAGTGAAAAGTTTCAGCTCCTGCCCCAGTTTACGATGGTCGCGCTTGGCCGCCTCCTCCTGCTGCTTGAGGTACGCGTCCAGCTCCTCCTGCGTGGCAAACGCAGTTCCGTAAATGCGCTGAAGCATCGGATTTTTTTCATCGCCGCGGAAATAGCTGCCCGCAATCGACAACAGCTTCACCGCGCCGATCGCGCTGGTATCCGCCACATGCGGTCCCCGGCAAAGATCGACGAATTCGCCGCTGCGGTAAAAAGTGATTTTCGCATCGTCCGGAATATCCTTCAGACGCTCCAATTTATAAGGCTGTCCGGCTTCTTTGAGCATCGCTTCGGCCTCGGGACGGTTCATTTCGAAACATTCGAACCGGACATGCCCGTTCAACATCTTCTTCATGGCCTTTTCGATCTTCTTGAGATCTTCGGGCGCCAGCCGCACGTCGAGGTCGAAATCGTAATAAAAACCGTTATCGGTCGCGGGACCGATGTCGAACTTGGCATTCGGATAAAGTTGTTTGACCGCGGCGGCCATCAAATGTGCCGCGCTGTGGCGAATGGTTTGGAGATCGTACTGACTCATTTTTCTGCAATCCTGATGTATGTTGTTATATAGGAAAAAAATATTTTCACTGCCGTTATCCAAGACCCCCGGCGATCCGTCGCCGTAAATCCCGACTCTCTGTTGCGCATTCGAACGACACTTCCCGCCACCGGGACGCCATGCCATTTCCTTGTGTCAGAGATCAGGATTTTTCACCAAGCGCTAGTATCACCCGCGCCGGTTGCGCGGGGATACCTCCTTGTCAGCTGTCGAAACGTTCTCATTGGCATCCGATTGTTTATAACTTCAATTCCATTTGTTCCACCGGCGAGGGATGCACAATCTCCCGCACCGGAGCAAAACTCCTCCGATGCGCCGGACACACCCCGTACTGCTTCAACGCCGCCAGATGTTCCGCCGTAGCGTACCCCATGTGCCGACAAAATCCATAGTGCGGATACTGGCGATCCAATTCCATCATCTGATGGTCGCGCGTCACCTTGGCCAAAATACTTGCCGCCGCAATCGAAGCGGACTGCGCATCCCCCTTGACAATCGAGAGCGACGGCGCCGGCAATCCCGGCACCCGGTTTCCGTCCACCAGAATAAAATCGCAGCATTCCACCTGTGCCAAAGCTCTTCGCATCGCCAAATAGGTCGCCTGCAGAATATTGATCCGGTCGATCTCCTCCACCGAAGCGGAGCCAATCCCGAACCGGATTCCCGGCAATTCACACAACTGCGCGTACAAAACTTCCCTGCGCGCCGCACTCAACTGCTTGGAGTCAAAAACGTCAGGCAGCTCCGTCACCGTCGTTCCCTCGCGCGGCAGCACCACCGCCGCCGCGACGACCGGACCGGCCAACGGCCCCCTTCCCGCTTCATCGACTCCGGCGACAAAGCGGAACGACTGATCATATTTCCGCCGCTCGAATTCCAATAGATCACTGTCGAAATTCATTGCGGCCTTCCTTTCAGACGGTACTGACAAAAGTCCCGATCTTTATGCCAAAGCGCGGGAACGGAAGATTTTCTCTCCCGCTCCCGCATTCAAACCATGCAAGGCTCGTCATCCGAACACAAAAGATTTTCACGCTCGCAAAAATCCCATCCGGAGACAAGCCTCAGGTTCCGATCAGTTTGCGCTCTGCTCCTTGACGCGGGCGGCGCGGCCGATCTTATTGCGCAGATAATACAGCTTGGCTCGGCGAACCGAACCCTTGCGGATGATCTCGATCCGCGCAATCCGGGGGGAGTTCAGCGGGAAAATCCGCTCCACGCCCTCGCCGGAAACCACACGACGAACCGTGAAGGTTTCTTCAAGACCGCTGCCGCGACGGGAAATTACCGTGCCCTGAAACATCTGCTGACGCTCAGCGTCGCCTTCGATGATCTTCACATAAACCTTGATCATGTCGCCCACGACAAACGGCGACAGATCGCTGCGGAGAGACTCCTTGCGGATCTGGTCAACTACATTGCTCATTTTATGCCTCCTTGAAAAAAAGCTTTTTCTGTCTACTTACTCTCTTGCGATCTTTGGGCACAATATTTTTCCCAAAGATCAGGCCGACGCTCACGCGTCAACTGCTCGGCTTTGCCGCGCCGCCACGCCGCAATCTTCGCGTGATCCCCCGAAGATAAAATCTCCGGAACCTTCATCGCGCGAAACTCCGGCGGCCTGGTATACTGCGGATACTCCAAAAGCCCCTCGGTGAACGACTCGTCCTCACTGGACTGATCCGCACCGAGCACCCCCGGCAACAGTCGGGATACCGCGTCGCACATCACCATCGCGGCAAGATTGCCGCTGGTCAGCACATAATCCCCGATCGAAACTTCCAGATCGATCAGTGTGCTCAACGCCCGCTCATCCACGCCCTCATAGTGCCCGCAAACAATCAGAAGATGCTCCCGCTTGCTCAACTCGCGCGCCAGATGCTGGTTAAAAACCACCCCTCGCGGACTGGTCATGACCACAAACGTATCCGGTGTGGCAAGATCCTCCACCGCCCGGGTCAACGGTTCCGGCTTCATCAGCATCCCCGGCCCCGGACCGTAAGGCTTGTCATCCACGGTTCCTCGCGCGTCGTCCGTATAATTCCGCAGATCAAACGCGCGAATCTCAAGCAGCTCATTCTTCATTGCCCGCCCGACGATGCTCTCGCCCAGCGGACCCGGAAAAATTTCCGGAAACAATGTAAGAATATCGATCTTCATTCTCAACCTTCGGAATGCGGCCTACTCGACCACTTCCACGGAAACCCGGCGACGCATCCGGCCAGCCGCGCCGGAAACCAGCGAACGGATTGCCATGATCGTTTTGCCGCGCTTGCCGACAATCTTGCCGATGTCCTCTTTCTTGCACTCGATCTTGATCGTGCTGGCCTCGGCGCCTTCTTCGGAATAAACCCGGATCGACGACGGATCGTCAACCAGAGCACGCACCACATAATCTACAAATCCCTCCAGCTCGCGGAGCGAACCGGAACCGCCGTGACATGCGCAGCCCGTTTTCGCGGATCCGCCGAACAGCGCCTTCAAAAAACTGAACATAATCTATACTCCCTACTCGAAGTTATCGATGGAATTTCCCCTCCGACACCGGAGAATCAATTCTGCTGGGCTTCGGCAGGAGCTTCCTCGGGGGCAGCCTTCGCAGCTTCCGCAGCTGCGGCGGCTTCAGCAGCAGCCTTGGCCTTGGCTTCTTCCTCGGCCTTGATCCGCGCGACAGCCTTCTTGGAAAGGGAGGGCTTGCGGACGACATCTTTGAGGCTCTTGCCGTTCTTAACACGGTTGGTGACGGCGCGAACGGTATCAGAAACCTGTGCGCCAACGCCCGCCCAATACTCCACGCGAGCTACATCGACCTTCTCTTCTTTGGTCTTCGGATTGTAGTAGCCGAGCTCCTCGATCGCCTTTCCATCGCGGCTGGAACGATCGTCCATCACCACGATGCGGAAGCTCAGAGCGTTGCGCTTTCCTGCGCGTTTCAATCTCACTTTCACCGACATAATCTCTCCCTTTCTCTGGGCATGCCGTCCCCGCGTTTCTTTTAAATATTACGCATAAAAAAACGGCAAAGTTTATACCTTCAACCCGACTGCCGAACATGATCCCCGGATAGGAAAAATCCCCCTGACACAGCCTGAACCAAGTTAAAGATCGCATAATATAACACATCATCAGGCATTTGGCAAATCGCATCGAACCTAAAATTCCTAAAAAATCCCATCCGTCCGGTTCCCCCAAAAGAATTTCTTGCAAATCCTCCGACTCCGCTGTATATTAGTGCAATATGGGAAACAAGCAATCAACAAACAGATCACCAGTGTACATGGACGGTACTGACATAGGTTCCGATAAAACCATCGTTTTACCGCCTTCCGATCAGGCAATCCCGCTGACTCGCACCTCCGCCATGCCGCCGCCGCGCAACGCCACAAGCAACACGCGCGCCGTCGATCCCAACAACAACGACGGTTCGCTTCCTCCCGACCGCTTCGACGAATACCCCCCCGTCGACAAGATTCTTCAGTTCGAAGACCAAATCGCAATCGGCGGACAGGGGATCGTCCACTCCGCCAACGAAAAACTCTTTCACCGCACCGTCGCAGTGAAAACCCTTCGCGAAGAATTTCGCAACGACCCGGTACACCGCAAAGCCTTTCTGACGGAAGCACGCATTACCGCACAGCTGGAACACCCGGCGGTGGTTCCCGTCCACGGCATTTTTTCCGACCCGCAGGGCAATTTGCACCTCTCCATGAAGTTTGTCAAGGGGCGCACGCTCAAAGAATATCTCGCAATGCTGGTCTCCCGTTACAGCCGCCTTTCCACCAAAAAGATCGCCGCGCTGGAGCGACTTCTCCTCCCCGAGCGGCTGGAACACTTTCTGACACTGAGCGCTGCAGTCGCCTACGCCCATGCCAAGCGGGTCATCCATCGAGACCTCAAGCCGGAAAACATCATGCTCGGGCGCAACGGAGAACTGTATATCATGGATTGGGGCATCGCCGCGACCCTGCCGCGCGGCGAAGCGTTTTGCCCCCCGGAAGCCAATGCAGTCGGCACGCTCCGGTACATCGCCCCCGAAATTATCCGCCGCGAACCCTATGGGGAAAGGGCGGACATTTTTCTGCTCGGACTGATTCTCTACGAGATCGTCTACCTCCACAGCGCTTACGACGGCAAGAACGACAAGGAGCTGATCGGACAGGCCATGCGTGTGGAAATTGCTCCGCCGCACAACCGCTTCGGCATCAGCGTCGCCGCCGACTTGGAGCGGATCATCGACAAGGCACTGCAAGGGGAACCGGCGCAGCGTTACGCATCCGTGCGCGAAATGGAAGCGGACTTACGCTGTTATCTTGCCGGAGAAGTCATCTCGGTGGACCCGCATCCGAAACTTTCCCGATTTCTTCTGGGAATCCGAAGACGGTATAAGCTGCTGCTGTTTCTCTTCGTGCTGACGCTGCTTGCACTTGTAAGTTTCGGCGCGCTTGTGCTCTGGCGCGATTATCGCAGGTCGGAGCGGCTTCGCCGCGAAGAGGCGGCACTCGGAGAAATCGTCTCCCGCGGGATCCACTCCGCCTCCATTTTCGATCTTTTCTTAAAAACGCAGGAAGGGGAACTGGCGCGGCTGGCCGAGGAGTGTTCGGTGCGGCTGGATTGTCCGATCCCCCGGGGCAGCGCGGAGGAGGCCGGGAAAATTTATATTTTCGGGATTGATCCGAAGCCAGCCACGCGCCGGCCGTCCAAGACTTACGGGCAGGCTATGGACTTTGCACGCTTCGTCGCGCTCCTTCCCGCGGGAGGAAAACGCAAAGATTTCGAAGCGCAACTGGAAAAACTCGCGCCCATGCAGTCGAGTTTTCGCAATGCGATCGATCACTCTTTTCACGGATTGGTGGTCTTGCCGAAAACGCCGAAAGAGCGCGAAGAATTTTTTCTCAACGAGCGGCGGCCTCTGATTTCGTGGGGATTTCTGGGATTGACCAACGGGTTATATCTGTGCTACCCGTGCCAGTTTGATTACACCCAAGACTACGACCCGCGCAAACGCGGATGGTATCAGGACACGTTGTCAACTCCGGAAGTGTTCTGGGGGCGGCCTTATGCGGACATCGGGCCGAACAAAGAGATCGTCATAACCGGTTCCAAGCCGATTTACTCAAAAACCGGAGAGATTCTCGGCGTTGTCGGCGCGGATATTCTGCTCTCCGAAGTGGTCGATCTGGTGGCAAAACTCGGTTCGCAAGGCCCCCAGGTGGAACACAAGTATCTTTTGGATCAGCATGGCTTCATCATTACGGACAATGAAGTTTTCCCGAAGATCGCCGACCCAAAGACCGGAGCATTGCAGTTCCACAAATTCCCGCAGGAAGATATTCTGCAAACGATTCTGCACCGGCAGCACGGCTACCTGACGACCATCGAACACGGCGACAAGCACGTCTATTTCTTCATCCGGATTCAAACCCTCGGCTGGTATTATCTGGAGAAGATCAATTTTGCTCTGGTCCGCCACCGGGCGCACAACAAAGTGCCTGCGCTGGAGCAAACCATCAAGCTTCCGTAGGAGCGCCGTTCCGGCGATGCAATCAAAAGGGTTATTGGAAAATTTCCAATTTCGCCCCTTCGGCATGGCAAACCGGGCAGGAAGTGATCTGCGGATCGGCTTTTTCCGCTGCGAAACCGCACACGGTGCATACCACAATCATGCCGCCGGAGGATTTCCACTGCTCGGAGCGCTGAAGATAGTCGCCCAACAAAAGCGCGTGTGATTTCTCTGCCTCAAGCGCCCGGCTGAACGCCTCCGGCACTGCCGCAGAGGTCTCTTCCTCGGTCGTTTCCCGCACGAAATTCACATAGACGCTGAGCACATTGCCCGATTCCGCACGGAATGCGGTCAGCAGCGCCTCGCGCGGCCCGATCCAAGAAGGCAGATTGATCTCCGCCAGCGGCTCCGCTCCTGCGCCCCGGATCAGAGCGGCCAGAAAGGAAGCATGGACATTTTCCGCCCGGGAGAGGGAATTAAAGAGCAAAGCCAGCCGGAAGTTACCTTCCTCGGTACATTTTGCGGCAAAGAGTTTGCTGCGGGCGGCCGCGTTGCATTCGGAGTTGTAAGCCTCCTGCAGATGACTCAACGCGCGCGCACCGGCCTTGATGGGGATCACAGCGGCAGGAGCGGCAGGATTTCTTTTGCCACATCCGCCCGCGCACAAAAACGCCGCGACGACGATACATAGAACAAGAATACGCTCAATTTTCTTCATTATGGCACCGAACTGCTTTCTTTTCCGGTTGTGGGTTCCAATCGGGCGCGACAAAATCTTACCGTCATCGCGCACCGTTGCCGACAATCTATCATTTCCGTTCAAAAAATGCAACCGTTTTCCATAAAAAAATCCGGCTCACGGCAGAAAAGAACGCCGCGCCCGGATTCTTGCGAAATGACGGAATAAAATCCGTTATTTCTTTGCCATGGCCGTACGAACTTTCGCCTTGCAGCGCTCCAGATAATTCTTGCGACGCTGACGTTTCACGACCTTGCGATGCTGCTGTCCCATATCATACTCCATGAATGTTTTTGTTGTTG
Source organism: Victivallaceae bacterium (assembly GCA_028691615.1). Taxonomy (GTDB): domain Bacteria; phylum Verrucomicrobiota; class Lentisphaeria; order Victivallales; family Victivallaceae; genus JAQUYX01. Next base: position 4,885 of record JAQUYX010000045.1, on the reverse strand, counting down.
ATCTTGGACGGCGCTGACCAAAGTCCCGTCGATAACGCGGCGCGAGTTTTGGCAGTGCTGTTATTTTTGGTAAGATAACACAACTTTGTGCTTTTTTCAAATTTTTCCGCCGCTTTCTCTGGTTTTTTTTCTGCAACAGGGTATCTTAAGGTTAAGAAAACCAGACGACACTGCCAAAAATCCCGCCGATGAATTTTGGCAGCGCCGTCCAACCGTTACGCAAGGAGCTGTACGCCGATGAAAAAATTAATGGTCTCTCTTCTCGTGCTTCTGGCTGTCGCCGCCCTTGCGGCTCCGCCGTTCCCCGCTTCGATCGTCGAGCGTGCGCAAAACGTCACCTCGAAACAATACCCCGACGCCGACACCGTGCTGCTCGACGACGACCAGAGCGTGGTCTTTCAGAAAGACGGAACCTCCGTCGAGATTGACAATTATTACGTCAAAATTCTCACCGAAAAGGGCCGCCGCGAATTTCGCGAGCAGCGCTTCGGCTACTCCCGCGCCTATGAAAAAATTCAAGTGCTCTCCCTCGGGATTCGCAAACCGGACGGAACCATCCTCACCCTCGATCCGGCAAAGCTCGTCCGCGAAGCGGCCGACTCCGGGCAGATGGGCAGCAATATCTACGATCCCGATCACCGGGTCGTCTCGGTGAATTTTCCGGGCGTCGCCATTGGCGACATCGTGCATCTGGAGGTCAAAACCGTGCTGTTCAAGCCGAGAATCCCCAACCTTTGGGCCGGATATTACAGTTTGCGCAGCCACCAGCCGATCCTGGATTACCGCATCACCGTCGACGCTCCCGAAGAACTGCCGCTGCGATCGTCCGCGGTTCTCGACGAAGTGAAAGGAACCATCACCGCCGATGCGCCGGAGAAGAAAGACGGACGCATTCTCTATCGCTGGCGCGCCCGCAACGTGCCGCGCGCTTTCGCGGAACCGAATATGCCGCCGATGTATGCGGTCACGCAACGATTGCTGGCCAGCACCGCGGCGGATTGGCCGGAGATCTCGCTCTGGTATTACAAGCTGTGCGAACCGCGCATCGCCCAAACCACGCCGGGAATGCGTAACGAAGTCGAAACCCTCCTTCGGAACGCCAAAACTCCCCTCGAAAAAATCCAGCGGATCTTCCGTTTCGTATCGCAGGAAATCCGTTATATGGGCGTCACCGCCGAAAAGGAAGCTCCCGGCTATGAACCGCATGACGTGTCGCTGACCTTCCGAAACCGTTATGGCGTTTGCCGCGACAAGGCCGCATTGCTGGTCGCCATGCTCCGCCTCGCGGGATTCGACGCCAACATGGTGCTCTTCTATGCGGGCTACCCCAAGGACAAGGCCGTCCCCAACAACTACTTCAATCACGCGGTGGTCGCCGTCGCGCTGGATGGCAAAACCATCCTGATGGACCCCACCAACGAAAACACCAAAGAAATTTTCCCGGCTTATCTGGACAATTCCAGTTATCTGGTCGCCTCGCCGAAAGGCAGCGATCTGGAGCTATCTCCGGTGCGCCCGTCGTCCGCGAATAAACTTGAGATCACCGGCTTCGGCTCCGTGAACAAGGGGACGCTCAAGATGAACTATTCGCTGGTCTTTCTCGGATTCAACGACCAGATCTACCGGGGGGCCTTCGCCTCCATGCCGGAAGCGGCCCGGGAAAAATTCTTCGCAATGCTGCTGCGTAAAATCCTTCCCGGCGCCGAATTGGACGAAGTTTCCTTCCGTCCAAGCAATTTGAGAAACACGGAAGAATCGCTTCGCATCCATTTGAGTTTTTCCGTCCCGGACTATCTGGGCAACGGCAAGGAATTGGTTCTCGACCTTCCGCTGTTGGGCCAGAAGATCGGCGCTCTGGCGCTGCTTCTGGGCGACATGGCGTTGGAGAAACGGGAATTTCCTCTGGAACTGGATTCCACCGCCGAAGTCGTGGAATCCGGGGAAATCAAGTTGCGCGACAAAGCGAATTTCGCCAGTCTCCCCGGGGAAATTAAGATCAACAATCCGGTTTTTCAGTATCTCCTCAGCGTTACCCGGCACGATCGCACCATGACCTGGCATCGCGAAGGGAAATTGACCAGTCCCAGAATCATGCCGGAACAGTATGCGCTGCTCAAAGAAAGCCTTCGCACGATCGAAAACGCGGAGAAGAACCGTCCCATTCTGCACAATCCGAACCGCATCGAAGCGCCCGATCAGGAGATTCTTCTGCACAACGAATCCATTTCAATTCCCGCTCCGGGCGAAGAGATCGACCGTCTTGAGATCCGCAAAAAGATCCTCACTTACGCGGGAGTCAAAGCCAATTCCGAGCTGAAAATCGCCTACAATCCGGACAATACAAGCGTGACCGTCAGCGGCGTGGTGATCTCTCCCGACGGGCGATCCACCCCGATCCGCGAGCTCGAGCGCACAGTGATGGATCAGGCGTGGGTGGCCGGCGCTCCGCGTTACGGGGAAGGGAAAATTCTCGTGGTCAGTTTCCCGAATGTTCGCCCCGGCAGCACGCTGGAATATACCGTGGAGACCCGGCGTAAAAAACTTCCGTTCCATCTTTTCGTCCGGCCGCTGGCGCACCTCTACCCGGTCAAGGATTTCACCTTTGCCGTCGAAGCGCCCGCCGCCTTGCGTCTGGATTCAGGGCTTCCGCCGGATCGCGGAGAGAACAATGCGCCCGGCGTGCAGAAGTTGTCATGGCATCGAACCAACCTCGCGCAGCTGGCGCGGGAACCGGCAACGCCTTCGGCCGCGCTCTTCCGCCCGGCGATCCGGGTGGATAATCTCGCCGACAGTCAATGGCCGGCGCGCTTGCGCGACCAATTGGGAAAGTGCAGCAAGAATCAGCTCGAAGCGGAAAAACTCGCCCGGGATCTCTGCAAGACAGCTGCCAATGAAAATGAGAAAATCGAACGGATCAAAAACTTTGTTCTTCGGGAAATCCGGTTTGCCGGTCCCGATTTGCTGTCGGCAGGAATGGAGCGGATCTTTCCCGCCGACCGCACGCTCGGTGATCGCTATGGCAATGCTGCGGATCGAGCCATTCTCCTGCACACCATGCTTGCGGCAGTCGGAATCCCGACCGATTGGTATTTGCAATTCGGCGCGCCGTACCGTGCGACGGAGTCGCTGCCGCTGGCGCTTTCCGAAGCGGGAGTGCAGGGAATTTTGCTGCGCACCAGAGGAAATCATCCTTTGTGGCTCGGAGAAGGAACCATCTATCACCCTGCGGGGGTGCTGGACCGCGAACAGGCGCTTCTGCTGGATCTGACGACCGGGAAATTCTGCTCTGCGGAACCGGCGTCGGAGCTGGCAGACAACTCCAATACCGCATTTCAGATCACATTGCAGGAGGATCGTTCCGCCCGCATTGCGCTGGAAATCACCACTCGCGGCTCGGCCTACGGATACCACAAACGCGCGGCGCTCGAGCGCACCCCGGAGGAACGCAAACGCCATGAGCAGACCTTAGCGAATACCATTTCCCGTTCCGCGCGTGTGGTGACTGCGCTGGCGGAATCTTTTGACACCTATCCGGGGCGCACGACGCTCACGGTGACGGCCAAGGAGTATGCCGCCGGAACTGCACAGTACCTGCAAGTTCCGCTGCCGGATTATCTGGCGTTCGCCAACGCCGTGACCGCGGTGGAGAAAACCCGTAAGAATCCGATGCTGCGGTATGCGGGGCGATCAGAACACTTTGTCTGGACGATCACGCCGCCGCCGGACTATGTCCCGGCCGGGAAAATACCGCTGGACCAGAAAATCGATCTGGCGCCGGAGGCGGGATTCCTGCGCTGCACGCGCAAGGCGGACGAAAAAACCGGGCAGGTTACGGTGACGGCGGAAATCCGTCTTTTCCCGGGGATGATTTCGCAGGAGGAATACCGTCAGATTGTGCGAGCCGCCACTGCTTTTGCGGATGTGAATTTACGGACGGTCCTCTTCCGAAAGAAGTGACCCCCCAACGATGAAACCGCAAGAGGCCCGGCGGATCCATTCCGCTGCAGCCTTCGGTAAACTTGAAGATTGATGCGACACTTGTGTCGCGTCAATGCTTGGATGGATTGCGCAATTTTTCCAGTTTTTCGCGGTAATGCTCGCGTTTGCTCTTCCAGAGAATCCGCGACAGCAGCGCATATTTGCATAGTTTGAACCGACTGGGCTTCGGATTCTGATAACACGCCTTGGCCTGTTCCTCGGCGGACAGCTGCGAATTGGTTTCCGCCAGTTTGCCGGACAGGAATCGTTTCATCGGCTCCGTCAACCATTCGCGTCCGTCGGGACACTCCCGATTGCGCAAACTCGCATACGTCGGAGTTTGCAACTCCGGGATCACGCCGAGCGAGAGAAACGCGTGCCCATTATAGCAATGGGCCAGCGGACATTGATAACCGATCGGGCGGAACGCAATCGGTCGATCCACGTCGTCGAAGAGGTGTCCGATATATCCCCCATTGTAACATTGACTGGCGATCCCGGTTCCCAGATCCAAGTAAAAAAACCAATCTCCGGCATAACAAAATTCTCGCCGAGGAACGCCAAAAATCGTACTTTTAAATGCGAATAAATTAGATTGAAATACGCTCCATGTCGCATTATAATCGCGCAATGGCAGTGCTGTCAGGCGTGGCTGTTCCCACACCCGGTCATTCCGGGCGATCGTCAGATGGCAAGGCGCACCGACACGCTCAATCGCCATTTTTCGAATCTCATCAATCCGAGGGATTATCTCATCATTCGGCGTCAATTCCAAAGTAAAACCTGAATCCGTGAATTTTTGTTGATGTATTTTTCATTCGGATTCACATGTTGATTTTTGCCGGATTTCCCGGTGTTTTTTGTTCTGATTTCCGATCCTGATTCCGCTGATTTTCCGATTCATCGC
>JAQUYX010000222.1 GCA_028691615.1 Victivallaceae bacterium | reverse complement strand
ACGCAGGTGTCGTGGTTCGGGGAGGTTGCGCCGGTGATGCTTGACCGTGCGCCGGGCGAAAGTTTTCTGAACCCCATGGATATCGCAAACTTGCGCGACTTCAACTTCTTTGCGCTGCTGGTAACATTGACCGGGTCGATTCTCAACCGGGCCGCGTGGATCGGCAACGACACCAGTAATGCCGGACGCACGCCGCACGAGCAGAAGATGGCCGGAATCCTCGGCACTTGGCGCAATGGGTTCGCCTTGACGATGATGACGTTAATCGGACTCTTTGTGATTACCTTCATGCTTCACGGGCGTTTTGCCGACAAATCACATGAGATACGCATTCGGTTGACGGACAAGGTGGCCGGCGAAGTTTTTTCCGACCATCGGCAAGTCGGGAAGGCGATTGTCGAGAATGTATCGAAACTCCCGCCCGCACAGCATACGATCGGTGTGGATCGACCGTACAGCCGGGTGCATAATCCTGACGAACCCTTTCTGGCTGCAGCATTGGAAACGGTGCAGAAGTCGAAAATGGATGCCGGGAACCGTTACTTTCAGGAATTTCGCTCTTTGTATTTTCAGATGATGATGCCGACGATGCTGCGGAAACTCTTTCCGCCGGTGCTCATGGGGATCTTTTCGCTGTTGATGCTGATGCTTTTGCTTTCCACGGACGACAGCCGGATTTTCAATGCCTCATCGACGATCATTCAGGATGTGATTCTGCCGTTTCGGAAGTCGCCGCTGACGCTGGATCAACATTTGAGATACTTGAAACTCTGTTCTTTGTTTGTGACGATCTTTTTCTTTTTCGTGTCGCTCTTTTTCGCGCAGCTTGATTATATCAGCATGTTTGTGACAATCATGTGCGCGGTTTGGCTGGGGGGCGCAGGTCCCATCATGGTCGGCGGGTTGTATACGAAATTTGGAACAACATTCGGCGCATGGTGTGCATTGATCTTCGGCTCGGGGCTTTCGGTTGTCGGGTTGGTTTGCCAGCGCAGCTGGGCGGATTTTCTCTATCCGTGGCTGGACGCCAACGGTTACGCGCAGCCGGTCGGGTATTTTCTGGAGACGATTTCCGCTCCGCTGAATCCGCTGGTGGTGTGGAAGATGGACCCGATCAAATTTCCGATCAACTCCTTGGAGATTTATTTCATGTCGATGGTGCTCGGGGTGGCGGCCTACGTCATCGGTTCGGTGCTGACATATCGCCGTCCGTACAATCTTGACCGGCTGTTTCACCGGGGCATCTATTCGGACGACCCGAATGAGCAACATGGGGCGGCGCGCCCCGAACGATTCTGGCATTGGCGGAATTTGTATTCCAAGCTGATCGGAATTGACGACGAATATACCACCGGTGACAAGGTGATTGCGTGGAGTGTGTTTATCTATTCGATTGTCTATATGTTTGGAATTATGTTTGTCGGAGTGGCGGTCTGGAATCTCATTGCTCCGTGGCCGGCGAAGTATTGGAGCATTTACTTCTTTATCACGACCATTGCGACTGCGCTTGTGGTTGGCGCGGTGTCGACGGTATGGTTTTTGGTCGGAGGGCTGATCGATCTGCGCGCACTCTTCCGGGATTTGGAGGCGCGAGTGGCCAACCCGTTGGATAACGGGGTGGTCGACGGGCATGTGTCGCTGTCGGACAAGGCTCGTTTCGCGGCGCTGGAAGCGAAGATGGGAATTGTTTCCGAGGAGCAGGAGTCGGATTCATCCGACGCGAAAAAAATGGAATAGAAACGGCGGGAAAACGATTGAAAAAGCGAAGGTCCCGGATATATTAAAAACAAATGGGAATCGTGATTGATTTAGATCGAGTCGTCTCATAAGGGAGAAATTTTAGAATGCTCAAGTATAAAGCACCGGAAGATTGCCGTTTTGATGAAGTGAGCCTTGGAGAGATCATGTTGCGGTTGGATCCCGGCGACAGCCGGATTCATACGACGCGTTCCTTTCAGGTGTGGGAAGGCGGCGGAGAATACAATGTTGCGCGCGGTCTGCGCCGTTGCTTTGGGATGCGCACGGGGGTGGTCACTGCTTTCGCGGACAATCCGGTGGGACGTCTGGTGGAGGATTTTATTCTTCAGGGCGGAGTGGATACGTCCCTGATTCGCTGGGTCGCGTTTGACGGAGTTGGACGGACGGTACGCAACGGACTTAATTTTGTGGAGCGCGGATTTGGATGCCGGGGTGCCCGGAGCTGTTCGGATCGGGGAAATACGGCGGTTTCCCAGCTGAAGCCGGGCCAGATCGACTGGGAGACCATCTTCGGGGAATACGGAGTGCGTCATTTCCATACGGGTGGAATTTTTGCCGCGTTGTCGGATACGACGCCGGATGTGACCATCGAGGCTCTCAAGACGGCCAAAAAATACGGCACGGTAACCAGTTATGATCTCAATTACCGTCCGAGTCTTTGGAAGAGCATCGGCGGGGTGGAGCGCGCACGCGCGGTCAACCGCGAAATTGCCCGTTACGTCGATGTCATGATCGGCAACGAGGAGGATTTTACCGCTTGCCTCGGGCTGGAGGTCAAAGGAGTGGATGCGAATTTAAGCAAACTCGACACGGGAAGTTTTCGCGCGATGATCGAGGAGGCCGTCAAAAATTATCCGAATTTCAAGGTGGTTGCCACGACGTTGCGCGCGGTCAAATCCGCATCGGTCAACGATTGGGGCGCGATTGCCTGGATGGATGGCAAATTCGCGGAGGCGGTCAACCGTCCGGGATTGGAGATTTTTGACCGGGTCGGCGGCGGCGACTCCTTTGCCTCCGGCTTGATCTACGGGCTGATGACCGAAGGCAATGTGGAGTTCGCGGTCAACTGTGGAGCGGCGCATGGCGCATTGGCGATGACCACGCCCGGAGACACCTCCATGGCGACGCTTGCCGAGGTTCGGAAACTGATGGGAGGCGGAAGCGCCCGGGTGGATCGATAACTCCTGCGCGGCGACGTTTGCCGCGTGTTGTCAGATCAGAAAGAGTTCCCAGAAGAACTGACGGATCGGGTGTGCCGGAGTGTTGACCCGGACGAATGCGCTTCCCCCCAGATGGAAGGGGAATTTTTTGTCCGGGTCGAGAATCCGAATTTGCACGGGAAAGCGTTGCGGAAGCAAAAACCATTCGTTCTCTTTTTCGACTTGAGAGAGTCCTGAGGAGGCGTTGCGCCGTCGTTCCGCATTCCAGTGGATCTCTTCGACGATGCCGTGAAAAGTTTTTCCTGGATATTGCCACAGCCAGATCTCAGCGTGCTGTCCCTTTCGGATGGTGGAGAGTTCCGACTCTTTGAAGTTGGCCTGAACGAACCAGACGCTGTGATCGACGAATCCGAACAGGACGGTTCCGGCGTTGTAATACCCGCCCGGAGATACGGACATGTTGGTGACGACGCCGTCGGAGAGGGCGCGTACTTCCGTCCATTCCAGATAAATTTTCTGGAGCGCGAGCTTGTGTTCGAGGGATTTGACGGTGGCCGCCGACTCCTCGTATTCGCTTCGGGCGGCGTCGGCATTGTGTTTTGAGCCTTCCAGATTTGCGACGGCGCTTTCCATTTCCCGAAGTTTGATCTGGGCGTATTCCTGGGATACGGCGACGCCGGACTGATACATGAAGTCGGCGCGGGAGGAAAGGTATTTCTGATTGGCGAGCTTGGCACTGTCCGAACGGACTTGCGCATCGGCCGCCAGAATTTTTTTTGCAAGGGCTTCGGTGCGGTGGCGCGCAGCATCGAGACTCTTCTCAAGCGCTTTGACTTGAAGGGCGTAGGTTGGCTGGTAAACGCGGAAAAGCAGTTGGTCTTTTTTGACTTCCTGATTGTTTTGGATGCTCAGTTCCGTCACATATCCATCGACCAGCATGGTCACCGGCCGGGTGTTCGCG
>JAQUYX010000221.1 GCA_028691615.1 Victivallaceae bacterium | reverse complement strand
CCTCGATGAAGAGAGAGACATCATTGCCGACGACATCGGAAACCTTGCGGATGCACTCCAACGCCTCCGCCAATTCTTTTTTGCCGATCTGCTGCCACGCTTTTCCGAACGGGTCCCATTTGCAGCCGAGAAATTTGTGACGGGCAACCTCCCGGGCTTTTTCCGCAAACTCATCCGGCGTCTTGGCCGGCGAGAACCAGCCGTTGACGTAGATTGGAATGCTGTCGCGGACTTTGCCGCCGAGAAGCTGGTAGACGGGAACGCCGAGCGTTTTTCCCTTGATGTCCCAGAGCGCCATTTCAACTCCGGCCAGAGCGCTCATCAGAACCGGTCCGCCGCGCCAGTAGGCGTCGCGATAACAATCGTGGCGGAATTTTTCAATCTGCTGCGGATCGGCGCCGATCAGATAGGATTCCAGATCGTGAATTGCGGCCTGAACCGTCAACTCCTTGTATTCCAGAGTCGCTTCGCCCCAGCCGTGACAGCCGGAATCGGTCTCGATTTTCACAAAAACAAAATTGGTTCGGAACGCATTGCATAAAAAAGTTTTTACTTTGGTGATTTTCATGGGCAAGAATCCTTCTATGGCGCGTAGTACATTCCGCCGTTGATATTGATGGTTTCTCCGGTAACATAACCGTTTCGGAGCACAAAGAGAACCGCATCGGCGATTTCCTCGCTGGTGGCGGCGCGTCCCAGTGGAATCGCGGCTTCCTCTTCGGCTTTTTTCTCGGCGGAAAGCCTTTTGTCGATATTTTCCGTAAGCACCATTCCGGGGCAGATGGTGTTGGCGGTGATGCCGAAGGGGGCGCCGTTATGGGCGAATGCGCGAGTCAGAGCGTGCATGCCGAGTTTTGACACGCTGTATGCGATGGTATTGAGTTCGGCTGGGCGGAAGGAGCGGACGGAAGCCATGTTGACGATCCGGCCCCACCCCAGAGGCTTGGCTTGTTCCAGAAAAGCCCACGAGCACAGGAAAGCGCCTTTCAAATTGACATCGATCACGCGGCTGAACCATTGACCTTCGCTTCGTTCCTTGTCTCGCAACCACGGATCAAGGCGCGCATTGTTGATCAGAATATCGATTCTTCCGAGTCCCTTAAAACCGGCGTTGACCGCCGTTTCGTCGCTGACATCGCAGGAAAAAACCGAACCTTTGCCGCCTGCGGCGCAAATTTCGGAGACGACATTCTCCGCATTTTCCACATGGTGTGCGCAGTTGACGACGACCTCGCATCCTTGTTTTGCCAATTCCATTGCGAGAACCCGGCCAATCCCTTGGGAGCCGCCGGTAATCAAAGCTTTTTTCCCGGTTAGATTTAGCATAATTCCTCATTCCAAAGAGTGTTTTTGATGTTGCAAATACAATACTGTGCCAAGCGCGAGTTCTCAAGATAAATGTGTGCCATAAAATATTGTCTTTGTGCCAAAAATAACGATTCTCCCTCTTGACGATCCGCAAAGATGTGTTATAATACCGAAGGAATGTTACCCCGGGGCATGACATGTCAAAAACGATCGACATCACCAGTCTGCAAGGATTAAAACGCAGATTTCAATTTCCGCTTCAGGTCAAGAATGTCGGGACGATCCGGTTGACCGGCGACAGGTATCATGGGACGCACCCGCATAATATTGAGTTTTGCATCCGCCTGAAATCCCCGGAGGCCAAAGCCATCGATACGGTTGGCGGGAAAACCTATTCGACGTTGTTCCCGCATCTCTTCATCAAACAGCCGCCGCTGGTTCATAAATATAATTTCTCGGCCAACCGAGAGGCTTTTTTTATCATCTATCCTCTGGAAGCGAAGGGAGCGCTGTCTGCGCTTGGCGTGCCTATGACGGAGTGTGCCGTAGCGTTTGAACTCAACCGGAAAATTACGAGACTGATTGCGGAAATTACGTCGCTTTTGCCGGATGTGCGTCTGCCGGGGATCGCCGATGAAATCGACATCCTGTCGTACACGTTGCTCTGCACAATTTTTAATTCCCCCAGAAAGAATCACATGGATGACGGTTCGCGCGAAGAGGAAGAGAGGATTATGAAGATCTCCTCCTATTTTCAGCGCCACCATTCCGATCCGATCGATCTGGATGAGATCATCCGGAAAAACGGTTTTTCCCGCCGCGGTTTTTATCGCTGCTGGAAGCGATATTTCCCCCTTTCTCCGGCCAGATTCCTCATGAAGTCGAGAATGGAGGAGGCCTGTTATTTGCTGGAAAATCAGGAGTTGTCGATCAATGAAATTGCCAGTCGGCTGCATTTCCCGGACACCGCCTATTTCATTGTGATGTTCAAGCGATACAATTATATGACGCCATTGCGTTATCGGAAAAAATTGCGACAAAGTCTTTGACCACTCGACCGGGATATTGCAGGAGGCCGGGCGTGTCATTTTCGCGCTGTTTTTACAGCATGGCGTCTTCGTCGTGGTCCGCCTTGAGCAGTTTCTCCAGCATCCCGTAACGCTCAAAGGAACGGTTGTTCGCGACGGCGAGCTTCACGGCCTTGACGCTGCCGACCAGAATCATCAGCTTCTTCGCCCGGGTCACCGCCGTGTACAGCAAATTGCGCTGCAGCATCACATAGTGCTGGGTCAGCAGCGGGAGAATCACCACCGGAAATTCGCACCCTTGCGACTTGTGTACCGTGACCGCATACGCCAGATGCAGTTGATCGGCCTCGTCGTAGCTGTATTCCACAATCCGGTCCGCGTCCATGGACACGAGGAACTTCCGTTCGTGATAATCGATGGAGAGAATGCGCCCGATGTCGCCGTTGAAAACGTTCTTATCGTAATTATTGACCACCTGCATGACCTTGTCGCCGATGCGAAGGTGACGTTCGCCGATCACGATCGGTTCGGCCTGATTTTTGTTCAACAGCTTTTGCAGCAGGTGGTTGAGCGCGAAAGCCCCGCATTCTCCCCGGTTCATCGGGGTCAGAATCTGCACGTCATTGACCGGATCGAAGTGGAACTTTTCGGGAATCCGTTCGGAAACCAGCCGCGTCACAATCGCACATGCCTCCGCAGGCTCTTCCCGGTTGATCCAATAGAAATCCGTTTCATTCTTCTCCTGTCCTTCCACCGCCGGCAGCGCACCGCGGTTGATCCGGTGCGCGTTTTCGACGATCCGGCTTCCCTGCGATTGCCGGAAAATCGTCGCCAGCTCGGTCACTTGGAACCGTCCCGACGCGATGAAATCCGCCAGCACGGTTCCCGGTCCCACCGACGGAAGCTGGTCGGCGTCTCCGACCAGCACCACCGACGTGCCGCCGCGAATGGATCGGAAAAGCGACAGCGCAAGCATCACATCCAGCATCGACACTTCGTCGATGATGACCAGATCCGCCTCCAGCGGCTCGTGTTTGCCGTGGACGAAGTGACCGCTCTCCGGGTCGTACACCAGCAGGCGGTGGATGGTTTTCGCCGTAATCCCGGTCGATTCCGAAAGCCGTTTGGCCGCGCGGCCGGTCGGGGCGGCCAGCGCAATTTTTAAATTTGCCTTGCGCGCGCGACGGACAATTTCCCCGACGACGGTTGTTTTGCCGACGCCGGGGCCGCCGGTGATAATTGAAAGCGGATGTTTTGCCACATTCGCGACCGCTTGCAGCTGCGTTTCGCTCAAAGTGGAGCCGGGGAGGGGGGCGAAGCGCAGCAGTTTTTCGCCCGCGAAGCGTTCCGTCCCGCTCAGATTGACGACCAGACGCGCCAATTCGCGCTCCGCCATAAAGAGCCCCGGCGTGTAAATCAGAAATTCCCCGCGTCGCAACAGATTTTGACGCAGCGCGTTTTCCAGCCCCGCTGCAACGGTCTCTTCCGATTGCCCGGTCAGCTGCATGACATCCTGCGTCAGTCGTTTTTCCGGATACCCGGTGTGCCCGCCCGAGGTCGCC
>JAQUYX010000220.1 GCA_028691615.1 Victivallaceae bacterium | reverse complement strand
GGCGACCACGTCGGCAAAGGCTTTGAACGGACAATCCCGGAACTGATCGCTGACATCGATCATCTCCAACGGGTTGGGCAGATCCGGCTTGTCCGAGCCGAAGCGCCGCATCGATTCACGGTAGGGAATCCGCGGGAACGGCGAGTGGTTGAAACTCTTCTTCGAAAATTCCCCGAAGATACTGTCGAACATTCCCTCGACCACCTTGAAAATATCCTCCTGCTCAACAAAACTCATTTCAATGTCGAGCTGATAAAATTCACCGGGACTGCGATCCGCGCGGGCGTCTTCGTCGCGGAAGCACGGCGCGATCTGGAAATAGCGGTCGAATCCGGAAACCATCAGCAGCTGCTTGAACTGCTGGGGCGCCTGCGGCAGCGCGTAGAACTGTCCGGGATGCAGACGGCTCGGCACCAAATAATCGCGTGCGCCTTCGGGGCTGCTGGCGGTCAGGATCGGGGTCTGAAATTCGTCGAATCCGATCGAGTGCATGTAGCGGCGCATTGCGGCGATCACCTTGCTGCGCAGCACGATATTCTTGTGCAGTTTGTCTTTGCGCAGGTCGAGAAAACGGTATTTGAGCCGGAGTGCTTCCGGCGCCTGATCGTCCTTGGCCACCAGAAACGGAAGCACTTCGGCCTCTCCGAGAATTTCCATGGCGTCCGCGACGATTTCGATCGCGCCGGAGGCGAGCTTGGGATTGACGGTTTCGGGGGTGCGGGCGACGACATGTCCGACGAATTGGACGACGGTCTCCACGCGCCAGCGCTCCAGCTCCTGATAGAACGGCTTGCTCGGATCAATGACAACCTGAACCAAGCCGTAATGATCGCGCAGGTCGATGAAGATGATGCCGCCGTGGTCGCGAACGCTGTGAATCCAGCCGGCTACGGTAACGGTTTCGCCGACATTTTTAATGTCGATTTCCGCACAGGTGTGAGTTCTGAACATGTTACAAATTCCTGTTCAATAGTGGTTTTTATGTTGAACAAATGCGTTGTTGTCTATAATTTCAGTAATATAGCACGCAAAGCGCGCCGACGCAATCCCCTCCGGCTCTGGAACCGATGCTTTTTTTCAAAAATTGGGGAAGAGACGCCACTCGACAAAATTTGCGTTGTCCTTTTTCGGTTCCGCAAAAAAGGCCGGAAATGGCATCGATTCGGCACGGCTTCGGGATTGCTTTTTCCCGAGAGCGATGTATATTAGATGCAACCGTTCAATATCGGACGGGCAGGTTATTTTTTTCGGAGGAAGGGGTTTTTCATGAGGGACATCACAATCGAACATCCCAAGGATCAGATCGTCGAAATTATGCGGCGAATCTACGGTTACGGGATGACGACCACCAGCGGGGGCAATTTGTCCATTCTGGACAATGAAGACAATATGTGGATCAGCCCCGGCGGAATTGACAAGGGATCGCTGCAGCGGGAAGACATTATCTGTGTCAAGGCGGACGGCACGATTATCGGTCGTCACAAGCCGTCTTCGGAATTTCCGTTTCACCGTGCAATTTACAAAATGCGCCCCGATGTGCGCGGCATTCTCCATGCACATCCGCCGGCCCTGGTCTCTTTCAGCATCGCCAAGAAAATCCCGGACACCTCCGTGCTGCCCAATGCTCGCAGCGTTTGCGGAGAAGTCGGGTACGCCCCGTACGCGATTCCGGGCAGCGAGGAGTTGGGCCGCAACATTGCGCAGGTTTTTGCCAAAGGTCATTCGACGGTGCTGCTGGAAAACCACGGCGCGGTCACGATCGGCTCGAGTCTGTTTCATGCGTTCAAGCGCTTCGAAACGCTTGACTTCTGCGCGCGTCTGCTCAATCACGCCTATCTGCTGGGGAAACCCACGCTGCTGACACCGGCTGAAATCGAATTCAGTTTGATCGACCGCAATAGTCAGTTCCACGCGACCGATGACTCGGTGCGTTCCAGTCAGGAGCTGGAGCTGCGGTATCACATGTGCAATTTGATTCGCCGCGCCTACCGGCAGCAGCTTTTCACCAGTACGGAAGGCTCGTTCGCGGTGCGTCTGGACGACAAACGTTTCCTGGTGACTCCTTACGGCAAGGACCGGGACAATCTCGAGCCCGAAGATCTTATTCTCGTTGACGGACACAGCTACGAGAAGGGCAAGCCGCTCAGTCGCGCCGCCTGGTTCTTCCGCGCGATTTTCGACCGTCAGCCCGAGATCAACAGCTTGATCATCTCCCATGCGCCGCATGTGATGGCGTACGGAGTGGCCAATGAGCCGTTCGATCCGCGTCTGATTCCCGAAAGCTACATTCTGCTGCGGGAGATGCCGGTGTTCGAATACGGAACGCATTATCGGAACGTGGAGGATGTGGCCAAGGTTATTTCTCCGCGCCAGCCGGTGATCATCATTCGCAATGAATGCCTTCTGACCTCCGGCAAAACTTTGCTGGAAGCCTATGACCGCATGGAAGTGGCCGAATTCAGTGCCAAGGCGGCGCTCTCCGCCCGGACGCTCGGCGGCCTCAAAGCAATCACCGACGAGGAGACCAAAGCACTGGTGAAAGCCTTCAAACTTCCCGAATAATCAACAATCCATCCGACTGTATATCGATCAATCCCGGAGCGAAGGAGAACGAAAGAAATGTCATTGGCGACCATTGTGGAACTCTCGCATCTCTATGGAAAAGATCCTGAATTTGTGCTTGCCGGTGGCGGCAACACGTCGTTCAAAGATGAAAAGTATCTTTACATCAAACCCAGCGGCGTGCGTTTGGCGGAGATTCAGGAATCGGATTTCGTGAAGTTGGACCGCAAGGTGGTCGCCGGATGTTTTTCGCTCGGCGATTTTTCCGACAAGGATCTGCGGGAGGCCGAAGTCAAACGACTGATGGCCTACGCGGTCGTGCCGGGAAGCTCCGGGCGTCCTTCGGTGGAGGCTCCGCTGCATGAACTGATGGATTTTACGTACGTCGTCCATGTGCATCCCGCGCTGGTCAACGGGATGACTTGCGGCCGGGATGGTCAGTCGGTTTGCGCAAAACTTTTTCCGGATGCGCTGTGGATCGGCTATGTCGATCCGGGGTTCACGCTGGCCGGAGCGGTTTATCAGGCCAATGAAGCGTACAAGGCGGCGCATGGAAGTTCGGCCCGGGTGATTTTCCTGCAGAATCACGGCGTGTTTGTCGGCGGCGACACCGACGGGCAGATCCGCGATACCTATTGCGCGATCATGGAAACGCTTCGCGCGTACTATGCGGCGGCGAAGGTCGACGCTTCGGCGGTGGTTCCCGGAGCGCTCGCTCCGGCCACTGTGCTCGCGGAGGCGCCGCTTCTTCGCGGCATTCTCGCCGAAGGCAATCTGTTGCCCAATGTGCGTGCCGTCGGCGCGTTCCGGACCGCGTCCGGGCCGTTGACGCCGGATCACATGGTTTATGCCAAGAGCTTCAGTTTGCGCTGCGAGGCGGTCAGCGCGGAGGCGGTTTCGGCGTTCGTCGCCGAACGCGGCTATCAGCCCAAGGTCGTGGAGATTCCCGGGAAAGCGGTGTTCTGCTGCGGAAGCGACGGCAAAGGCGCGAAGATCGTTGAAACGCTGGCGCTGGACGCGGCGCGGGTGGAGAAACTGGCCGAAGCGTTCGGCGGAGTGCATTATCTGGACGACGCGCAGCGCTCATTTATCGAGAACTGGGAAGTCGAGTCCTATCGCCGCAAAGTCTCCGCCGGAGCGGGCGGTGCCAAGCCGCTGGCCGGCAAGGTCGCGGTGGTTACCGGAGGGGCGCAGGGATTTGGATTCGGTATTGCCGAAGTGCTTGCCGCCGAGGGCGCGGACGTGGTGATCGCCGACATGAATGCCGACGGTGCGGCCGCGGCCGCCGCAAAATTGGGCGCCAATGCGTCCAGCGTGGCGGTCAATATTTCCGACGAAGCTTCGGTCGAAGCCATGGTGAG
>JAQUYX010000044.1 GCA_028691615.1 Victivallaceae bacterium | reverse complement strand
GGTGCGAGAATTGCCTGATAGCCAATGGCAATGCGAGAACCTTTGACGGCATATCTGCGGGAATCGTGGCAGTCGAGCATCATCGTGTAAAAACGTTTTTTCCCGGGCGCAAGAGCCATGTCGTCGTAAGCCCAAAGCTCCTGACCGTTCCGAATCATGTCGACGATGTTGTTTTTGAGATAAAAGTCTCCGACCCAATGGGTTTCCCGGCGCCCTTTCTCCGTCCGGTAGCAGAAGGTCAGCTGATCCAGATCGAAAACATTTTTGCCGCTGGTGGTCCATTCCGCGATGAAGATGACTTTGCGTCCGAATTTACGCATGCGCTCCTTCGCCGTCTTGTAGGGGGCAAACCCCGCGTATTGCGGCGCGCAGTCGCAGCGGAATCCGTCCACGCCGGTGAGCAGAAACCATTCGACCAGACGCGAGGCGAACCACTCGTTCAACTCCTTGTCCTTCCAGTTGAAGAGCCATCCGGCATAGGGCGCGAAATACTCCTCGAACCACTCCGGCTTGAGCTGTTTTAATTCGCTTCCCCCTTCGTGCTTGGTTACGCCCCAGGTCACGACGTCGAAGAACACCCGGAGGTTGCGGCGATGCGCTTTGTCGACAAAATCCTTCAGCGCCTGCCATTGCCGGGCCGGATCGGTCTCGCCGGTGAGCCGGGCGCTGACGGAATGTGCGCCAAAATTCCCGTACCCGTTGCCTTCGTTGATCGGCGGCGTGAGCCATACGCCGTTGACGCCGAGTTGCGCAAGGTGGTCGAGTACCTTGTCCAGTCCTTTGATTGTGCCGTCCGTGGAGGCGGTGTCGATGCGCACTTCCACAAGGATCAAACTTTTGATCCAATCGGGGGTCTCTGTCTTGCCGTCTGCGGAGCGCTCCATTTTCACTTGGGAATCCGGCTTGTAAGCGGGAAGCAGCGCGGCGTTGTTTTGCCCCGCCGCAGCGACGTTGAGCGCGCCGGAAAGCAGCAGAGATGGCAGCAGCGAATGAAAAATTTTACGAATCATAAAAGCGTTTGTCCTTGTGTGGGGATGAGAGAAACGAATGCCGGTTGGCTCTGCAAAAAAAAATCTTTTAATAGGGACGCCACGGGCTGTCTTCGGGCGTATGGTCGTCCTGCATTGCCATCAGCTCGTTGGCGTAGAGGGCGGTTTTGTCGGCCCCGTGAACGCCTTGCACGTGGTTGTCAAAATAGAGGATGTTGCAAACTCCCTGATGCCACGGATGCGCCCATGCCGGCTGGCTTGGCTTGGTGTACATCAAGCCTTGCGGCACGTAGGCGCCGACGGTTCCCTTGGCGGCGTCGCCGACGTAGATGTAGTTGCTCGGGCGTTTGATGTGATTGCTCTTTTTAGATGCATAGTAGAGGTTGTCCGCGGTGTAAAGGTCATCTCCGGCGGTGTGGTTGATGGCGTAGCCGCCGTTCCACCAGCTGGCGTTATACGCGGGAAGCGGTTTGTTCTGTTTGAAGTAATCGCTGGCCTCGGAGCGGGGCAGCGAGGTCGGGCAGGAGAGAATATTCATGGCGATGTACTTGTTGTTGACCAAGAGATCGTTCCAGAGCCGGTTTCCGCCCGTTTCCTTGAGCCGTGCGCGGACGATGAAGCCGTCGGAATCGTCCTGATAGAAGACCATGGTTGTGCCGATCTGCTTGAGGTTGTTGACGCAGCGGATGGTTTGCGCCTTGGCGCGCGCCTGGTTTAAGGCCGGCAGCAGCATCCCTGCCAGAATGGCGATGATCGCGATGACCACCAAGAGTTCGATCAGTGTGAATGCGGATTTTTTACATTTCATGAGAAAGCCTCCTGTTGTGTTTTAGAAATCAAGGATTGTTATGATCGTATTCCCGAATCAGATGAGCATCGACGCAAAAACTCGGATAGGGTCCCGGGTCGCCGGATAATTTTCGTTTCAGGTATTCCAACGCCTTGCGGATCTCGGCGTGGCGGTCGGCCTGCAGAAAATAGCATGGCCAATTCCGGTCGCCTGCGGGTTCTCCGGTGAAAAGCCATAAACTGCGTCTGGCGCGCGCCTCTCCGTACCGCGCGATCACGGCTTTGCGAATCGGGTTCAGCAGGGTCGGATGCAGGACAAACCAATCCGGGCAGCGGTCGGAAAACTCTTCCGCCAGAAGTTGTTCCGATTCCGTCGCGTGAAAACTAGGGGCCTCGCGGTTGCAGTGAATTTGAAGTCCCGGATGTGTCCAGTCGCGGAAGATGAAATTCTCCTTGGCGTTTTCCGCGGCGGCGCTCCAGATGAGAATATCCTTGTCGCGTCCGGTCAGTTCCAGAAGTTTGGGCAGCATATTCCGGTAGGATGGGTAGACCGTGGTCACGCCGTCTTCGGGATAAACCATGTGCACGGTCGGCAGGATTTCTGTGGCGGTCGCGGGGATGAAACTGGGCGATCCGAAGGTAATCAAGCCGTCCAGATAGGAGTTTGCCAAAATCGTGCGGACTTCCTCCGGAGAATCCATTCGCTGAGTCAGCAGCCGGAAGTTCCAGTTGGTTTTCTTAAACTCTCCGAAGAAGCATTCCAGTTCGTTTTGCAGATCGGTCGGATAGAAAAAGAGGTTGCCGGAAAGGAGCATCAGTCCAATCAACGGTTTCCGGGGTGTTTCGCTGCAGACGGATTGTTTCGGGTTGGTGTAAGTGCCGGTGCCGCGCCGGGTGATCAGATAACCTTCGCGGGTCAGTTTTTCCAGTGCGATCCGCACGGTGGAGCGTGCGAGTTTGAACTCTTTTGCCAATTCGTACGAGGAAGGGATCCGCACGGCCCGGTTTCCGGCGCGGTACAGAATCGACATGACGTAGTACCAGATTTTTTCGACTTCGGAGATATTTTGTGCGCCGGATGATTTCATGGAATGGATCGCCTTCGTTTTTTTTCGGCCTACCATCAGCCTACTGATAAAGTATACCACGAAACGAAAAGAAAGTCAATACCCGGCGAAAAAATCTGTGATCTTTTTGCAAAGACGGCGGTCACTGGACGGCACTGCGGGGATCGGATCGGAGGAGGGAGCAAGAGGGCGGGTAACTGTCCTACTGAGTAATTAAAAAAACAGAGAGGGGTTTTCTTTTTTTATCAGGATTACGCTCTATGTTTTAGGTTTCAGTTGCTCCTGTTGCGATTCGGAACAAGAATTTCAGTTGTGCTTTTGCTGCGAAATTTGAGGTTGCAGTGTAAAAATGAATCAGAAAAAACGAATTCAGCTCTTGACATTCGAAGAATTTTGTTGTATAATTGGTAGGTAGGACAGTTTAAGAACAAAGAGGAACCCACTTATGCCTCCGCATTCCGCATCCAAAACCGAACAGTTAAAAGAACAGTTGATCGAAGACATCCGCTCGGGAGTCTATCATCCCGGTGACGCGATCCCCTCGGTCCGCCAGCTCTGTCTCCAATATCAGGTCAGCAAGCATACGGTTTCTCAGGCGCTTTCCAATCTCAAGGAACTCCAACTGATCGAGGTCGCCCACGGCAAAACCTCGCGGGTGCGGAGCAATCCAGGCTGGAAACGCATCGAACTGCTCTTCTTTGGCTACGGCAATCTGGAACAGCAGGATTTCTGGAGCGAGTTTTACCGGGGAATCGCCGAAGAGGCGGAATTTTATCCGCAATACTCGCTTCACGTCTCCGGACTCTCTTCAGAACACATGGCCTCGTTCTTGGAAACATTCCGACAGGTCTCCGCCTGCGGCGCGCTGGTGCTGGGCACCGCCAAGGTCGAAGCGTTGAATGCGCTTCAGCAGTTCGCTATCCCTCTGCTCTGTGTACACGATTTCAACCGCGCCTCCGGAATCGACGCGGTCACGGTCAACTGCGAAGCCGCCCTTCAGGAGGCAGTCCGGCTGCTCAAAGAAAAAAAACGTCGGAAGGTCGCCTTTTTCTACGCAGATCCCCATCTTATGCCCAGTCTGGACGGAATCAACGCGTTCAAAACCCGCGTCGTGTGCGATACCTTGCTGAAAGCCGGACTGATGCCCGATCGCAGTTATATCCGGAAAACTTATTCCTCCGGCGACGCCGGATACCGCATGCTCAAGGAGATGCTCGGTCAAGGATGTACTCCCGACGCGGTGGTTCTCTTCTCCGATGAACTGGCTCCGTCGGTCTGCCGCGCGGCCTATGACCTCAAAATCTCGCTTCCGCAGGAGATGAGCCTGCTCGGATTCGACAACCTCGGCTGCGGTCAATATACCATTCCGTCCCTGACGACCATCGATGTCCGGCGGCGCGAACAGGGACGCTGCGCCTTCCGCCACCTGATCGAGGCCATTGAAAACGGAACTCCGCCGAAGGGCGAGATCTTTCAGGGCGAGCTGATTCGCCGGGAGTCCTTGTAACACTTTCCTGTCTTTTTTTGCAACTCTTTTGCAAGCATATTTTGCCTCCTCCCGGTCTGAAAACGGGTGGAGACGGTTGTAAGAATAGATCCATCATTCCGAAGGGACCTTGCCGTTGCATTCGGCATGTATTCATAAGCACAAAAAAAGAAAGGTTTTTTTCATGCGTTACAACTGGATTCATTTTGAACCGGACAAGAAAAATGGAGTCTGCCGAATCATGCAGAAAAATCATTTTACGCTCATTGAGCTTCTGGTCGTCATCGCCATCATCGCGATTCTGGCCGGAATGCTCCTGCCCGCCCTGAACCAGGCGCGCGCCAAAGCACGCAACACCGCCTGCATTTCCAAAGCACGTCAGATCGCGCTGTGCCTTGTTCAGTACATGGACGACGCGGACGGCTACTTTATTGACGCCGGACGCGCGGCAAACTATCCGTGGAATGCCATTCTGAGCGAGAAAAACTATTTTCAAGCTCGCAAAAGCGATTTTAAACATATCTTCTGCTCCGCCGACGGGTCATCCGGCGACAGCCGGAGCTATTCTCTGAACCGTTCCCGGGAAGGCTCCGGGGCAAGCGCGAAATACCACGGGGTCACCGGTTGTTCCCAGTGGGGCGAGAAAACCGCCAAAGTCAGCCAGATCGCGGCGGACACCTTCATCCTGATCGAAAACTGGGGAACCACAAGCGCACAGAATCTTTACAGCTCCACCGCGTCCTGCGTGATCGACGGCAGACCCATGATCTACGGCCATGACCAGAAGGTGACAACCGTCGCCCTCGATCTGCGCACCGCACAATTCAAAAAGGAAGAACTTCCTGAAAACTACAAGGGCCAGTGGTCCAAAAAACTGGATTGATAAAATGTTCTTAAAAGGATTTTGGATTATGGCATTTGCCATCGGCCTCGCGCAGTACACCTCCGCCGGGGAAAGTTTTCAAAAGCTCATGGAAGGGCAGCCCCAGGGCCGCGATTTCCTGTACAGCAACCGTACCGACACGCCGCTGCCGTATCCGCTTGCGCCGCGCGCGGTCAAAAAAATCAGCGCCACGCTCAAAGACGGGGTGATCATCGCTTGGCGTCCCCCTTATGACAGCCGGGACATCAAGGGCTATCGGATTTTCCGCGATTTCAAGTTGGTTGCCGAGTGTGGACGAGACGCTCGCGCCTGGCGCGATCGCAAGGTGGAAGCGGGCAAAACCTATCGCTACATTGTCCGCAGCGTCAATCAGGCCGGACGCCTCTCGGCGACGCCGGGAATCTACGCCTACAACGGTTACCAGAGCACTCAGCCGATCGCCGCATGGGAGAGGATTCTGGACAAACCCTTCCTCTCCGGCGTGACGGTCTCCTTCTTCTGGAAAGATCTCGAACCGGTCGAAGGAACTTTCAACTGGAAGTACCTCGACGATCTGGTCGCGGCCGCGGCCAAGCGCGGAAAAACCGTGGGATTGTGGCCCTACCTGCCGGCACCGTGGCTGCCGGAGTGGATGAAGGGCATTGCCACCTACGACATGGACAAGACGCGCACCAAGACGGCGATCCCGTATCCTCTCGACCGGAAGCTGATCGAAAAATACAATCAGCATCTGCTCGCCATCGCCAAACGTTACAATAAAAATCCGGCGGTCTCCTACATTCTGGTCACGCTTTCCGGCAGTTCCGGGATGCACAACAACGTCCAGCCGGAGCCGCGCCAGTTTGAACTGCTCAGCCGGAAATTCAACTACACGATCGCAAGCCACATCGAAGCGTGGAAGACCCAGTTCCATTTTTATGAGAAAAACTTTCCCGATCTGCGCTGGGGCTATGACATTCATTTTACGAACGACGAAATCGGTCCCGCGTTGGCGGTGGCGGACTGGGCGCTGCGCCGGTACGGTTCGAAAGTGATTCTCTTCAACGAGGGGATGAACGGGCGTCCGTGGATGCGCGTGCAATGGAAACTCAACGGCTGGCAGCTCAACAGCGAATACATCGCCGATCAGAAAAACCGCACCGCCATCGGCTATCAGATGCTCGGACAGTCCTGGTCGAGCGCCGGTCTCGACCGGGGAAACAATGGACCGCTGATCGAAGCGCTCAAAAATGCCGACGCGATGGATGCGGATTTCCTGGAGATCTGGACTCATGACATTGCGCAAGCCGGATATGAAGCGACGTTGGATGCCGCAGCCGATCAAATGGGCGTGATCAAAGTGGTTATGCCGGAGAAGACCGAAACGAAATGAATCAATATCTGCTGCATGACATTTGCGCAACCGAAGAACGCATTGAGACCTTTCTCGACCGCTCCGGTTTCGTCGGGAAAGGCGGAGTGCTCAACGACTCCTGCTATCCCGATGCCAAATATTTCACCCATGAGAGTTACGCCGCCAGTCCGCGTTTCCCGCACCGGAACTGGTACTGCCGCGAACACGACGGAGGCAATCCCAATGCGATGACCTATGGATTCGCCATCGGAGAATTTGTCCGGCGCTTCCGCAAAAGCGGCGACGAGCGGTTCCTCCGAACCGCGGAAAAACTGGCCGATCATATCCTCAAATTTCAGATTCTCGACCGGAAACGCCGCACCTGGGGCGGCTTCGGCTCCGGCGAATTGCTCAACGACAGTGCCCATCAGCTGCCTTACGCGCTGCTGCGGCTCGCGGAGTGTTCGCAAACCGGGGCCAACCGCTACCGGGACCGCGCCTTGCTCTGCCTGGATCATTTTATCCTGGGGCATCATTGCCAGTGCGACGCTTCCGGTGAACCGACCGGCGTGTTTTATGACTTTTTCAGTGAAGAGCGCAACCGGTTTGAAAGCTGGGGGGAGCCGCAGCGGTGCGCACATTCGCCGCTTTGCTTCGCCTTCTCGCTTTTTGCCGGATACGCCGCGACAAAGGACAAGCGGTATCTGACCGCGGTGCGGCGGTCTTACGACTGGCTGCTCCGGGAATATCATGGGGAAATTCTTTCCTCCGCCAATGGAATCGAGATTGCGCCGGAGGGCGAAGGCGACCATGTGCTCGGTTTCGGCGCACGGCAGGTGGTTCCGCGTTACACGGGATATCTGATTCACACGCTGCTGGGGACCTGTTTCTTCTGCGGCGGGGAGGAGATTTATCTCCGGGAGGCGGTGCGTTGCGGAGAATTGATTCTTGACGCCCAGCGGCCGGACGGAACTTTTCCGATTACCCGTGAGATCGAAGAATTTTTCCCCAATACGACCAATGGGGCTTACGGCTATCTGGGCGGCACGTTTCATTTGCTGGCACTGGCGACCGGGGAGCGCAAATTTGAACGCGCCGCCGAACGCGCCGTCCGGGCGCTGCGACTGGATCAGTGCAAGAATCCGGCGATGGATCAATTCGGCGGAATTTTGCGCAAAGGAGGCGCGTCGGTGTTGGAGGGCATGATCCATCCATTCGGTTACAACTGGGTTGTGGACGGGTTTCAGACGCTGCTGAACCAGCAGGGGATTCATCTGTTGCTCGAGCAGGACTCTTTTCTGGGGGGAAGCGAAGATATTTCCGGCTTCTTCGCCTATCTGCGGAATCTCAAACACAATCGCCGCCGCATCGGGACGGCGGAGCAGGAGGATTTGAAATGAATTTGCATATTTGTGAGAATAAAATTGCAATGGGACGCGCCGCCGCACGCTGCGGGGCGCAACAAATCCGGGACGCGGTCGCGCGAAAAAGAAAAGCGGTCATCGTCGTGGCCACTGCGCCGAGCCAGAACGAAATGTACGATGCTCTGGTGCGCGAGGAGGTGCCGTGGGGGAAGGTCGAAATTTTTCATCTCGACGAATACATCGGGCTTCTGCCGAACCATCCGGCATCGTTTCGCTTCAATCTGAACAAAAGTTTTTTGAGCCGTCTGCCGGAGGCGCCGCTTTGTTTTCATCCGGTTCGCGCAGAGGGGAAAGACCCTGTGGCGGTATGTGATGAACTGGGCAAACTGCTTCGCGGCATGGAACTTGATGTCGCGTTTATCGGCATCGGCGAGAATGGCCATATCGCATTCAACGATCCGCCGGCGGATTTTCATTCGCCCAACGCCTACAATCCGGTGAAACTCGACGAGGTTTGCCGGAATCAACAGTTCAAAGAAGGATGGTTCCCGACGATGGACGCGGTGCCCAAAGCGGCGATTTCCATGAGTGTGCCGCAAATCTTCCGCGCGAAGTTCATTGTCAACACGGTTCCCGACTTGCGCAAGGCCGAGGCGGTGCGCAATGCCGTACTGGGACCTGTGACGCCAAACTGTCCGGCCTCGATTCTTCAAACCCATCCGGCTTGCGAGCTGTTTCTCGATCGTGAGGCCGCTTCCCTGCTGGAGGCGCGTGATGCCAAGTGACGCGCTCTGGGTCGATCTTCAGGTCAACGGGCACAACGGAGTCGATTATTCCTCCCCGGAGCTGACGGAAGACGGCTTCCTGCGTTCGGTCGAGGAACTGTTCCGGGCCGGAACCGGAATTTTTCTGCCCACCATCGTCACCTCCGCTCCGAAGCTGTATCGCCGGAACGCCGCGTTGATCCGTCGCACCGTCGAGCGGCACGGTTTGACTTCCCTGGTCCCCGGACTGCATCTGGAAGGGCCGTTTCTGACCGCCCCGGGATCGCACAATCCGGCGCTGCTGCGTCCGGTTTCCGCAGAAGCGGTTCGCCGTCTGATGGACGAAGCGGACGGATTCCTCCGTCTGCTGACGCTCGCCGCCGACGCCCCCGGCGCGGAAGAGGGGATTCAGGAGGCGCTCCGCCTCGGGATTGTCCCTTCGGTCGGTCATCATTTGGCCGGATACGAGGCGATCCGCCGTGCGGCCAACGCGGGCTGCCGGGTGCTGACCCACCTCGGTAACGCCTGTCCCAATTTATTGGACCGGCATGAAAACCCGCTGCTGGCGGGATTGGCGGAGGAGAGAATGACCGCGATGGTGATTGCCGACGGGTTTCATCTTCCGGGGGAATTAATTTGGATCATCTGCCGTCTCAAAACAGCGGATCGCATCATTGTCACCAGCGACAGTTGTTCCGCCTCCGGGTATGCGCCGGGGCGGTACCGGATTCTCGGCAACGATGCGGTGCTGGAACCTTCCGGAAGACTTTACAATCCGCAAAAGAAGTGTCTGGTCGCTTCGGTGGCCACGATGACCGATTGCATGAATTTCCTGCGGAAACTGGGGGGGTTTTCCGACGCCGAGCTGCGGAAAGTCGGGCGGGAAAACGCATTGAAGCTGTTGAATTTGACCACTTCGGAGCCGAAGTCATGAAACGGGAACCGGAGTTTCGCGCCCTGTTGATGCGTTCCATCGACACGATGATTGCGCGGTTCCAAAAAAACGGGTCGGCTTATTTGTTTCTCGACACTAAATTCAGTGCGTCCGCCGATCGTGACTTTGACAGCGGGGATGCCCTGTTCAAACGCCGGGAATACGTCTACGGCTGGATTCAGGGGCGGGGGCTGGAAAGCCTTGCGGAACATGCGGCCTGGTTGGAGGCCGCAGGCGACGCGCGACGCGCCGGAGAAGTGGATCATTTTCTGCTTCAACTGGGAGAGACGCTCGAGGATTGTCGGAAGAAGAATGGCAACCGACTCTATTTCGCCATGCGCCCGGACGGAAGCGCGATTACGCCATTGGAATCGGAAAATGCCAATTTTACCGATCTATTTTACGCCAAAGGATTGTATGCGGCGGCGCTGCGGCTCGGGAAAGCGCAGTGGCGGACGCAAGCCGAATCGATGTTTCGCCGGGTGATTTCCGACATCCGCACCGGAAAATTTCGAACCGATCAGCGTCTTTTCGATCCCAAAAACCAGGGCGGCTTTGTGTCGGGCAAATTTCCCCAGGGGCCCCGGATGATCGCGCTGGGCGGGTTGGCCCGGTTCGGATGGGACGCGCAGGCGGCTGAATTCATCAACGAAACGCTGACGCATCACGTCAATTTGGGGCAGTGGGCGCAGATGGAGCGCTTTGATTTTGTCGAAGCGCTTGACCGGGAAGGGCGGCCGTGGCGCGACCGGGAGGGGATCTTCTGCGATCCGGGACATGCGTTGGAATGGATCGGACTTACAGGGAAATGTCTGCCGCTCCTGCGGGGAAAACCGGAGTACGCAGAGCTGCTTGGGCGCATCGACTTTACGCTTCCGGAACTTTTCCGGCATATATTCGATCTGGGATTTCAGCCTGCGGGAGGGATTATGAAATGCTTCAATCTCACCTCGCGAACCGCGCAAAATAGCGATATGCCGTGGTGGAGTTTGCCCGAAACAATCCGCGCGGGAGAGGAACTTCTTCACTTTTTTCCGAGCCGGAGTCGCGGCATCGAGACGCGGGTGCAGCGGGCTGTGGACGCGTTTTTAGACGGGTTTGTCGCGGCGGGAAGCCGCGGATTCGCCTGCCAGACACGCGATGTCTCCGGCAACGTCTCCGATTGCATTCCCGCCGTCCCCGATATCGATCCGGGGTATCACACCAATTTGTCAGTGCTTGATGTTTTCGCGCTCTCCTCCGGCGGATCTTCGGATTCTCCGTCGAGCAACGGCATCTCCGTCATCCGCAATTTCGCACAGGCGTAGGGAATAAGCGTCTCTTCCCCGGCAACGCCGCTCGCGTGCCCTGTGACCGGAAGCACATCGCAGACATGATCCAATCCCGGCGCCAGATTCCAATGGATCGGCGCCATCTTTGTGCGAAGCGACACGGGCGGATTCTCCGGAGAGAAGGGAACGTCGCCGCTGCCGTGTTCCATGACTGCGACCTCCTGGGAGGCGAAGGCGTAGCCCCACTCGCCGGTGCGGCGCAGTTCATAGTCGCACACCGGAGGAAATTCGGGCGTCAAGGTCTGGTGGGCGGCGGCGCTTCCGCTCATTTCAAAGGGGATCGGCCGCGAAAAGAGCAGCGGCCCCCGGAAGAGACAGTGCATTCCGGTGGGGCGGCTTTCCCACACTTCGGCCAGATCGAGCGTCACATCGAGCGTGCTTCGGCCTTCCCAGCGACGGCGGAACGCGGCGATGGAACCCGGCATAAGGTTTTTTCCCTCGGCTTCGGCGGAGCGGATGCCGGAGGGGATGCGGACTTGGAAGGTAAATTCCAGAGGCCGGTCGCATTCAATGGTATAATGCAGTTTGCCGGAGAACGGATAATCGCTTTCCAATTTGATTTTGAGTTGCGTTCCGGAGAACTTTGTCGTGAGCGTTCCCGGCAGGGGCAAGGCGGAGAGAATCGCGTCTTTGGAGTGAAGAAACGCGCACATTGCCAATTTGGGAAATCCCTGCCCGTGGTTGGCGGTGCAGCATCCGCAGTTCGGTTCCAGTCCGAAGAGATTGGAGTCCGGCGCGTTGGTGCTCCAGATCGGATGCTCTTCGCGGACGCAGCCGATCTGGTTGACCTGCTGATCGTATTGGTGTTCCCACATGTCCGCGGTGAGCGCCGCGGGGAGGGCGTTGAAGGCGATCTTCTCCAAACGGTCGAGCCAAACCGGATTGCCGGAGACCATAAAATTCCATTCGTCGGAATACATTGCCTCGACCACCCCGCAAAGCTCCGTCCCCTGATTCGGCCGATAAGTCGCAAGGCATTCGTCGCCGGTGAAATGCCCGTAGGGAAGACCGTGATACTTTTGAAGGGTGGCGAGCATTTTTTCCGAAAACGCGTCGCACTTGCCGGCAGCCGAGCAGCGTTCGTCGATTTTGCTGTAAAGAACAGCGGCCTTGAGCGCCATGGACAGATTGACCACGTGGCTATCCTGACTCCATGTCCGTTGGATTTCTTTCATCTGGAACGGTTCGAAGAGACTTCGATAATTTGTGCCCTGCCGATGGACGGTTTCGGCGATTTCCAGATATGCCGGATTTCCGGTTGTCTCGAACAGGTGAAAGAGCGGGATCAGAAGTTCGAACCAGCGGTATTTTCCCCAACCGCCGAGGGGAGCTTTTTGGAGATGGGCGGCGAAGGCACTGACGCCTTTTTCCAGATAAGGAAGAACCTCGTCGTCCCCGGAGAACGCATGGTATTCGCTGAGCATCTTGCAGCAGAGAATGATCGACCAGGAACTGCAGGCCGGATCGTTGGTGCGCGGGAATACTCCGGGCAGCAGCCAGCCGTCCGAATGGGATTGGTTGATTTGACGCAGGAGCGATCCGAGTCTATTTTTTCCCCGGTTGAGCAGCTCCGGCGTACGCAGCAGCAAAGCCAACGGTAAAAATCCATCCATCCAGTAGTTTGCGCATTCCGCTTCGGCGATGGAGCCGCCGAACCAAACGCTGTCGCCGACGACCGGCCAGACTTTGTCGAGATTGCCGGCAAGTCCCCGCGCCTGAATTTCCAGCTGGCGGCGCAACCAGCCCTCGGGATGCAGTTCTTCCGCGCGAAAGCGCGAATAGGCGTCTTCTCTATAAAACATAAAAATCCTTTCAACCTCCCCAAAAAGCGGTCAGCGTACTTCCATCAGGACCGGTTCGCAAAATTCTGCTTCGCCCGCGCCCAGATTTTGAATTGTCAACATGATTTGTCCGTAATGGATCTCCTTGCCCGTGCGGAAACTCTTTTCGCACAGTTCAAAGCAGTCCGGCTCGGACTTTTCGGTTTGCGTCAGCCCGAATACGGAAACGAACTTCTTATTCTGATCGCGCAGATCGAAAAAAACCGGCGCCCAAGTCGCTTTCTTCTTGCGGCGGCAGGAGACATAGTATTCGGTGTCCGGCTTGAGTTTAATCAATTGAAAGCAGACGGCCGCGGCTTTTCCGGTTTTGCCCGGGAGCGGGACGCTTATGCGCATGGCGTTGACGTTCTCCTCCCCGGACGGCACCACCTTGAAATCGGCATGTGGCTTATTGCCCGCGCGATCCCCGCGAACCTGACAGGTCCAATTTTTGAGTCCTCCCGCAGCTCTGGTGTCCGCGATCGAAAAATTCGGGTTGACGACCAGATTTTTCCGCTCGGTTTTCGGTGCGGGTTCCGCAGCGCATAGCACCGGAAGCGCGACGATGGCGGCAAGAAGAATCCAAAGAGTGGTTTTTCCGTTCCATTCCCAAATGCGTCTGAAATTCCTGGTCGGGTTCATCGTTTTTCTTTTCCTTTTTCATAGATTGTCAGCTCGGAGAAAAGTTTCGGATCGCGCAAATGGATCCCGTCTCCGAACCAGTGAATAAACTTGCGGTCGGTCATGTCGGGCCGGTCGCTGTCGTCGATGATGATGCCGAACCGGAAGGATTTTCCCGGCTCCGGGCGGAACGATCCGAAATCACTCCAGGGCAGCGTCACAAAATAAACGGTTGTTTTCGCTTTTTCATCCCGGCGGACGGTGACTTTTGCTCCGTCTGGAACGCCCGCGGTCGGGCGGCAGCGGTAAACTTTGTCTCCCGAATCGGATTTTCCGGCGAGAAACTGCCAGTCGGGCCCGTCGTCGAACTGGAAGCCCAGTTCCAGCGCGTCCTGAAGGAACAACGTCTCCTTCGTCCGTCCGCTCTGAAAAACATCGTCCCGGACAACCGCGCGCACATAAAGGTTGCGCTCATCGGCAAGCAGCGCGACCTTCGCGCTCAGATCGGCATGCCCCTGCCAGCGGCTCTTGCCGCAGATCACCACATTGCGCCGCTGATCGGCGCGGAACAATTCCGCGTTTTTCCATGCGTCGGAATCAAGTTCCGGTCGGAAATGCTCGGGCGCGGCGCCGACTCCGGCGAAGAGACTGGAAAGCACGGTGTGGTATGCCACATTGTTTTCCAGTTCCGCAGTGAAGTCAATCTGTATTTTCCGGCGGAAATCCCGTTTGAGAAACCGAACCGGGCAGAGATACCGGATGGTTTTTCCCGGAGCAAGCGTCGTCCATTCGCGGTTGAGTTCGATGCTCATTGCCGGAGGGGGATTGGCCTTGAGGCGGAACCGGACGGGCTGTTTGCTGTTGTTGCGTACGGTAAGACGCACCATTTGCCGGTCGGGGGCGCTGGAAACATTTTCCGCCTGAAGAATCAGCTGTTCGGAAATGGCGATTTCATGGGAGCCGAGGAGATACACCGGCATCCTGTCGAGCTGGATCTCCGCCAGACCGCCGGTGGCCGGAATGGTTTTCCGGTTGCCGAACATGTCCTGCACAACCAGTTTTTCCGAAGGATTGCAGCAGACCAGAAGTTTGCGCGGCGAATCGCTCCAGGCCACGCCGATCCGGGTCGCTTTCCCCGACGGGTTCTGATTGATCCGCTCCCAGACGAGGAACCGTCCGCCGGAGATTTTCCGGTCCGCCACCACATTCCCGGCGCCGAGCGTATCGGTCATGACCGCGTAAGCTGCTGCGATTGGCCGGGGGCCGTTGCCTTCGAAGAGACCGTGGCTTTGATCGGAAGTCCCGATGTTGGAGCCGTCAAAAATAAACCACGCCAGATGTCTGACATTGGGCGCTTCGGCCCGGGTTTGCGTGTAGATGCGCAGACATTGGATCGCCTGTTCCAGTTCCCCTGAAATCCGTCCGGGGCCGCGAACGGGAGCTACAAATCCGCGCTCGGGGATCACGGCAAATTTCGGGGGGACGGAGAATGCGGCGGTCGCGGTTGCCAGATTGCGCGCCATTCGCGGGGTGTCGCCATAGGCGTTGAATGCCCAGCAGTCGGCGGGAAAATCTTTGCCGGCGATTTTACGCAGCATTGCCGGAACTTCGGCATTTTCGTCGCAAGCTTGTCCGGGGCCGAACGGCAGCGCGGGGGCGCCTTTTTTTGCCCCCTTGCGTGCGGCCAGAT
Source organism: Victivallaceae bacterium (assembly GCA_028691615.1). Taxonomy (GTDB): domain Bacteria; phylum Verrucomicrobiota; class Lentisphaeria; order Victivallales; family Victivallaceae; genus JAQUYX01. The sequence continues at coordinate 3,594 of JAQUYX010000044.1, read as the reverse complement.
AGATTCTCACCCAATCATCCGCGTTGCCGCAGAAGCTGCTGCGTGAGAAAAGATTGCCTTGCGTTCCCGCCGGCATGGTGTGTGCGCCGATTCCTTCGTTGCCGAAAATGATAAAGCGGATTTCGGGAGCCAGTTCCGCTGCGTAGACCTCAAAAAAACGGGCGAACGCCGCAAGTTCTTTTTCCGTCTTGGGCAATTTCGGCAGATTGTGCCTTCCCTGTTCGGTGAAGGTGACGTATCCGTCCAGATTGTGTCTGCGGATCAGCGCGAGCGCATATTTGCGGCAGATTCCGGCGCGGGTTCTGGCAGTTTGGGCATTCTTCTCCGGGTCGGTGTAATCCAGATAGCGCAGATGCGACGCCAACCGGACGCCGCGAACGCCGAGCATTCGCATGGTGCGCGCCTCGTACTCCGCCGCGTCGGGATCATCGATGGGCCAGCCGCCGTTGAAAGCGCTCGGGTGCAGGTCAAACATGTAATCGCGGTGGAATCGCTCTTTGTCGTCGAGGTTCGGACGGTGCGCGATCCGGGCGAAACGAATGACGCCGCCGCCGACTTGCCGTCCCTGTTCGGTGAGTTCCGCGTCGATGGAATAGGCCCCGAACGGCAGATTCTGTTGGGTTGGAATGGAGAATGTGCCGGTCTTGTAAGGCGCCAGATCGAAGGTGCGGTCCACTCGCCCGAATTCGATTCCGCGGGCGTCCAGAAGTTTTCCCTGCAGGCGCAGTTTGCGAGGCACGGCCAGAAGATTGCCGATGGCGAAGGAGACCTCTTGCTTTTTTCCGGCCACTCCGGCGGTGAACACAAAGTTGCTGTTCGGGCCTCGAAGCTGATAAAGCGCGGCGGAATTTTCCTTTTTTGCGCCGACGGGCAAAAATGGGGGCAAATCGTTCCCCGCTGCGAAGAGCGGCGCGAAAATCGTGCTGCTCAACGACGCATCCAGCTTGGGGGCATTCTCCGGCTGCGCCCAGAAGAGAAGATCATCGATTTTCACATCCCCCCAGTGGGCGAAGTTGTCGCCGAGGCCGTGATGGTAGGTCTCCTGAACGGCAATGCGCAGTTTGACATGGGTTGCGCCGACGGGCGGCTGCTGAGGGGGGACGACGATGGTCTGATATTGCCCGTAGGCATTTTTCACCACAAAATTACCAAATGGAAATTCTCGGCGGCTGCGGGACCGCAGCTCCTGCCATTGGTTGGCGGAATTCATTCGGAGCCAGACGATCTGCACCGGATCGAGATGCCCGCACGGGGTGGCGTAGCGGCTGAATTTTGCGCGATAAACGAGGGTGAAAAAATCTTTTTCCCGAATCGGAAATGGTTCCATTTCCCATTGATCGAGACAGCCGGAGGGAATACATAAGGCACGTGCGCCCGTGTAGGAGTCGCCGATCGGACCGCTGGAACCTGCGCCGATGCGCTTCCAGTTGGAAATCATTCCGTTCGCGCCTTCTTCGAAGGAGGGATTGGACGCCAGATTGCGCGTGTGGCGACTGCCCGGTGCGGGGGTGGCGATCTCGATCCCGGAAGCACTTCCCTGTTCTGAAATCGGGGGATTTTCCTCGACCTGGAGCGAACGCAGCGTCAGCGCGTATTTCCCTGAACCGGGAGGCACTTCCAGCGAAACAACGCCTTTGCTGGGCGTCGTCTGGTTGCGGCCTGCGATTGCGGATAGAACGGTTTTTCCGTTCTGCAGGAGAATCTTGCGTTCGGACGGCTCGAAGCCGAGGGCTTTTTCGGTGACAGCCAGATCTCGTCCGTCTTTCTCGTAGAACCGGATGCGCAGCACCGGCGGTGTCATGTTTTCCGGCAGGGAGGTTTCCAGCGTCACCTGATACATGCGCCCCATGACGGCGGGAAATTCCGCCAGCTTGAGAACTGGTTTGCCAGGCTCAATTGTCCGCGTGACCACTTGTGACAGACGGAACACCTCGGCGCATTGTCCGCACGCGCACCAGAGCGCGAGGGATAATGCGCAGAAACAAGCGAAGAAATTTTTCATGGATGGAATGATTCCCGTCCCTATTGCGTGTTGCGGCGGTTGTCGAAGAACACGCTGGCGTCGCCGAGGAGTGCTTCGCCCTTGATTTCTGCAAGCGTCCGGTTGGCGGTGTGGCCGTCGACGAAGGCGAAGTTGCCCGACTCCGAGTGGCGCAGTGCGGATTTGCGTTTTGCTTCGTTGTTGAAGACGTCGCCGAAATTTCCCTTGACGCGGTCGGCGTCGGCGGAATAATCACGCAGACTCGGACCGTCGCCGACCCACATTAATTCGGAGGGGCGTTTGATCTTGGAGATCTTGCGCACGTCCATGCCGCGCAGATTGTCCGTGAAGCAGTTCGCCTGATTGCCGTTGTATCCATAGTTGCAGATGCTGTAAAGCTGCATGTCCGCGATCAGCGGGCTGCGCGGAATGTCGCCGGGACAATGCAAAAACGGAGCCTGCCGCTGCGAAGCTTCCGTGAACTGCCACACATCCTTGGTCGCCGTGCCCGAATAGGAGGCGCAGACGCTCCACCAGTAGCGCCATCTGGAACTGAAATTCATCGGTCCGCAGGAGAGGTCATCGTAATCCATGGCGTACTGGATCAGGAACGACGCGGTTTGTTTGAGGTTGCTGTTGCAGCGGATGGTGTACGCCTTGCCGCGCGCCTGATTGAGCGCGGGGAGCAGCATTCCGGCCAGAATCGCGATGATCGCGATGACCACCAGCAATTCGATCAATGTGAATTTCGTCCGGACGGTTCGTTCCATTTTCTGATTTCTCCTTGCAGTTACAGTGAATGGGAAATTATTTTAGAGTTGACTAATAGTAATATTATATTGTTTTTTTGAAAAAAAGCAAGAGTTTGGAGAGATAAAAACATAAAAAAAATTGAAAAAATGAAAACAGGCGTTATTTTGACAACACTGCCAAAGCTCGCGCCGCGCTTTCCGGCGCTTCCGATTTGTCAGTAACGTCCGATTTTTCGGAAGACCTGAACCTGAAAAAGAAAAAGCAAAAAAGTCATGCAGGACGATCCGACAATTGAGAAACCGTTCTTCACCCCGGAAGAACTTCAGATGAGCGGGACCCGGCGGCTGGCCGGTTATTATCGGAACCGGATTCTCTCCGGCGCATTGCCCGTCGGGGAGAAATTGCCGCCGACGCTGCGGCTCGCCGAACTCTTTGATATGAGTACGGCGAATGTTCAGCGGGCGTTGCTCAGTCTGGTCCGGGAGGGGCTGATCCGGAGAATTCCCCACCGCGGGACGGTGGTGGCGGGAAATTATCAGAAATTCCGCTGCGCGGCAATTTTGCTGCATATTGATTTTCGCGCGGGGCTGCCGGTCCATCAGCGCGCATTGACCGAGCGGCTGATCCGGCAGCTGCATCTGCGCGATTATGAAGGAATTGTGCTTTTTGACGATCTGCAGGCGCCGTTTCTGGATCGGTTGCGCACGGCGATCCGAAAGTTTGATATTCAAGGGCCTGAATCCGTGAAATAATTGGTGAAATCGACGATAAAATAGAAGAAAAAGATGTTGAGTCGCAGTATATTATGTATGTGTTTCGAGACATGGATAAACTCAACCCGACGGGTGAAATGAATGGCG
>JAQUYX010000043.1 GCA_028691615.1 Victivallaceae bacterium | reverse complement strand
GTATACCTACGATATTGGTGCGTCTGATGACTGGTCCGTGCTTCCTCTGACTGGAGGTGACGGCACCTACACCTTTGACGTCCACTTCATTCTGCTGAACATCTCCTGGTTCAACGACGTCATGCCGGTGATGCTCGACCGCGCGCCGGGCGAAAGTTTCCTCAACCCGATGGATATTCAAAGTTTGCGCGACTTCAATATGTTCGCGCTGATCGTCACGATCATGGGCTCGATTCTCAACCGTTCGGCGTGGATCGGCAACGACACCACCAGCGTCGGCAAGAACCCGCATGAGCAGAAGATGGCCGGCATTCTCGGTACCTGGCGCAACGGCTTCGCCTATGTCATGCTCGCATTGGTCGGAATCTTCGTAATCACCTTCATGATGGGCGGCCGTTTTGCCGGCAAAGCCCATGAAATCCGCATTGCGCTGGCCGACAAGGTGGCCGAGGAGGTCTTCGACGAAAACGTCGCAGTCCGCAACAGCGTCGTTTCGAACGTCAAGAAAATTCCGGTGGAAAAACACCAGATCGGCACCGATCAGCCCTATTCCCGGGACAACAATCCCGACAAAGCCTTCATGGCCACCACGCTCGCCACCGTCCACGATTCGAACCTGCCCGACGGCAACGCCTATTTCCAGGAGTTCCGCTCGCTCTACAATCAGATGATGATGCCGGTGATGCTGCGCAAACTCTTCCCGCCGGTCATGATGGGAATCTTTTCGCTGCTGATGGTGATGCTGCTGCTCTCCACGGACGACAGCCGCATTTTCAACGCCTCCTCGACGATCATTCAGGACGTGGTTCTGCCGCTGAAGAAAGTGCCGATGAGCACCGAGCAGCACCTCAAATACCTGAAGATCTGCACTTTGAGCGTGACGATTTTCTTCTTTGTGGTTTCGCTGTTCTTCGCGCAGTTGGATTACATCAACATGTTTGTGACCATCATGTGCGCGGTCTGGACGGGGGCGGCCGGCCCGATCATGGTCGGCGGATTTTACACCCGCTGGGGCAATACCGTCGGCGCGTGGTGCGCGCTGATCTTCGGGTCGGGGACGTCGATTGTCGGACTTTTCTGCCAGCGCAACTGGGCGGACCGCATCTATCCGTGGCTGGCCAATCACGGCTACGCCAATCTGGTCGGCGAGTTTCTTGAGCAGATTTCCGGCCCGTTCAATCCGTACATCATCTGGCGGATGGACCCGATCAAGTTCCCGATCAACAGCTATGAGGTCTATTTCATCGCCATGATTCTGGGCATCTTCGGCTACATCGCCGGTTCCCTGCTGACCTACCGCCGCCCGTTCAACCTCGACCGGCTCTATCACCGCGGGGTTTACAGCGACAACCCGGAAGCGGACGCCAAGCGCCGCGCCGCCGACAAGATCTGGACCTTCGGCAATCTTTACAACAAACTCATCGGCATCGACAGTGAATACACCACCGGCGACAAGGTGATCGCATGGAGCGTCTTCATCTGGTCGGTGGTCTACACCTTCGGAATCATGTTTGTCGGCGTCTTCGTCTGGAATATGATTTCGCCGTGGCCGGCGCGTTATTGGGGAATCTATTTCTTCATCACCACGATCTGCGCCGCGTTGATTGTCGGAGTGATTTCAACGGTGTGGTTCTTCGTCGGCGGGATGGTGCATCTGCGTCAGCTCTTCATCGATCTGGAGAAACGCGTGGCCAATCCGCTGGACAACGGTTCGGTGTCCGGGCATGTGTCGCTGGCGGATAAAGCCAGATTCGACGCGATCGACCGCAAGCTGGGCACGGAAGACGATAGCGACGACACCACCCGTTGATCTGGAAAATTTTGGTTCCGTTCGTTGCAGAAATTCCGCCGCGTTTGGCGAAACATAGATACAGATGAATAACCGGAGAAGAAGAGAATGACTCTTGTAAGCTGGCTGATTGTGATCATTCCCGTGGCAATGATTCTTGGCATTGCATTTTTTGCCAGACGCTATGTGCGGGACGTGGCCGACTACCTGGCCGCCGGACGGGTGGCAGGACGGTACGTGATTTCCGTGGGGGATCTGGCCTCGGGGCTTTCGGTGATCACGCTGGTGGCGCTCTGCGAACAGAATTATCAGTGCGGAATGGCAATGACGTTCTGGAATCAGCTGACAATTCCGTTGGGGATTTTCATGTCGCTGACCGGCTATTGCGTCTACCGGTTCCGGGCGTCGCGCTGCCTCTCGGGCGGTCAGTTTCTCGAACAGCGTTACAGCCGCAATTTCCGAATTGTCGGCGCATCGATCCGCACGCTGGCGGAGATGGTGACCAACGCGATCGGACCGGCGGTGGCGGTGCGGTTCTTCATCTATTTTCTGGGGATTCCGCATAAGATTCCGATGTTCGGCTTTCAGGTGCCGACCTACGGAATTCTGGTGGCGATCCTGCTGGCGCTGGCGTTGGCGCTGATCTGGCCGGCGGGGCGCATTTCGCTGTTGATTACCGACTGTCTGCAGTCGATCATCAGCTATCCGATTTTTGTGGTCATCACGGTTTTCATTCTGGCCAACATCTCATGGTTCGGCGACGTGACTCCGGTGATGCTCGACCGGACGCCGGGAGAGAGTTTCCTCAACCCGATGGACATCCAGAGCCTGCGGGACTTCAATATGTTTTCGCTGGTAGTGGTCATCACCAGTTCGATTCTCAATCGCGCGGCCTTCATCGGCAACGACACCACCAGCGTCGGCCGAACTCCGCACGAACAGAAGATGGCCGGGATTCTCGGCACCTGGCGCAACGGGTTTGCCATGGTCATGACCTCTCTGGTGGCGATTTTCGTGATTGCCTACATGGTGGGCGGCCGTTTTGCGGAAAAATCCCATCAGGTGCGGGTGGCGCTGGCGGATAAAGTCACTGCGGAAGTCTTCGACGAAGCGCCCGCGGTAAGGGCGAAGGTCATGGAGAACGTCCGTCAGCTTCCGGTGGAGCATCATGTGATCGGGCGCGACCGGCCTTACGGAGCCGGACACAGTCCCGACAAAGCCTTTTTGCAGACGACGCTCAAGACGGTGACGGATTCGAAGCTGCCCAACGGCAACGCCTATTTTCAGGAATTCCGTTCGCTTTACAATCAGATGATGATGCCGACCATGCTGCGCAGTCTCTTCCCGCCGGTGCTTATGGGGGTGTTCGCGCTGTTGATGGTGATGCTGCTGCTCTCGACGGATGACAGCCGGATTTTCAATGCGTCCTCGACGTTGATTCAGGATGTGATTCTTCCGCTCAAGAAGAACCCGATGTCGACCGAGGAACACCTCATTTATTTGAAACTCTGCACTTTGGGTGTGACCATTTTCTTTTTTGTGGTCTCGTTGTTCTTCGCGCAGATGGATTACATCACCATGTTCACCACGATCATGTGCGCGGTGTGGATGGGCGCGTCGGGGCCGATTATGGTCGGCGGATTCTACACTCGCTGGGGCAATACCACAGGGGCATGGAGCGCGCTGCTTTTCGGTTCCGGGCTTCCGGTGCTGGGGCTGTTCTGTCAGCGCAACTGGGCGGATTTGATCTATCCGTGGCTGGAAAACCGCGGTTATGTGCAGTCGGTCGGCAGATTTCTGGAGATGGTGTCCGGCCCGTTCAATCCTTACATTGTCTGGAAAATGGACCCGATCAAGTTCCCGATCAACAGCTATGAGTTGTATTTCATCGCCATGATGCTGGGCATTGCCGCGTATGTGATCGGTTCGATGGTGACCTACAAGGGGCCGTTCAACCTCGACCGGCTCTATCACAAGGGAATCTACTCGGACGATCCCGACGAGCGTTCCGGCAAAAAAAAGGGCGAGAGTGCATGGACGCTGCGCAACGTTTACAGCAAACTCATTGGAATTGACAGTGAATACACCACCGGCGACAAAGTGATTGCCTGGAGTGTGTTCGTCTGGTCGGGCGTGTATTCGTTCGGGGGCATGTTTGTCGGAGTGCTGATCTGGAACTTCATCTCGCCGTGGCCGGCACATTATTGGGGCGTTTATTTTTTCATCAGCATGATCTGCACCGCGCTGATCGTGGGAGTGGTGTCCACGGTGTGGTTTTTCATCGGCGGACTCATTGACCTGCGTCGGCTCTTCCTGGATCTGGAAAAACGCGTGGCCAACCCGCTGGACAACGGTGTGGTCGAAGGACATGTGTCGCTGGCCGACAAGGCTCGCTTCGACGCCATCGAGCAGGAGATGAAGAGCGAACACAAGGACGACAGCGCCCGTTAATTGGAATAAAACTCTGAAGGGGGGCGTTTTCGCCCCCTTTTTTTTTGCGGGGATTAGAGAGAGCGGAAGTACCGCCGCTCAGAGCAGCCCGAGAGCTTTGAGAATCTTTTGTACCTTCTCCACCTCGGCGGGGGCGAAGGCGCGGAAAGGATCGCACATGACGCTTTGGCAAATTCCCAGTTGCGCCAGTGCGCATTTCAACCCCTTGATGATCGAAGAGGAGTAGTGGCCAAGCCGATAGAGTTCGCGCTGGCGGTAAATGTCGCGCTGCATTTGGCATATTGCATTCGTGTCGCGCCGCAGGGCGGCGGCGTACATGCCGGTAAAGAGTTCCGGCTGCAGATTGGCGCCGCCGCAGACGCCGCCGTCGCCGCCGGCGAGAACCGATTCGCCCAGCAGCTCCTCCGGCCCCATCAGGATGGAGAAATCGTCGCGGCCGCCGCAGCGCTGCAAAATTTCATGAAAAGAAGTCATATCGCCGGAACTGTCTTTACAGCCGACGACGCCGGGAAGATGCGAAAGTTTTTCGATCAACTCCGGCGACAGTTTGGTCTTGGTCATGGAGGGCATGTTGTAAAGATAAAGCGGCATTGCGACCGCGCCGGCGAGCTCAGAGAAGAAGTCCAGCACCTCCGCTTCACCAAGCGGATAATAGCAGGGAGTGGCCGCGACGACGGCGTCGACTCCGGCCGCCTTTGCGATGCGAGCCAGACGGATGCTTTCGTCCAGCGAGCTTGCCGAGATTCCCGCCAGCAGCGGAACGCGATGACGGAGGATTCTTGCGCTCTCGCGGATCATGGCGGTTTGCCGGTCGATGCCGAGGGCGGGGCCTTCCCCGGTGGTTCCGAGGATGAATACGCCGTTGATTCCGCCGGAGATCATCCGCTGCATCAGGCGCTCCAATGCCGCCGTGTCGAGCGATTGGTCCAAGGAGAGAGGAGTGAGTGCGGGGGGAATGATCCCTTGAAGTTTTTTCATAATGTTCCGATCCTGTTTGTAAGCGGCACGGACAAAATTCGTGCCGCATCTTCCGGTGCCTCGACGAAAAACCATCGAAAGGCGTTTGTCCGTGCTGTTTTGGTAGACGATTCTCTTTCTCATGATACTCTCTTCTTCCTATCAAAACAAGAGCGCGATCTGGATCGCATCGCACTTCGGCGCGATTTATTCAGAAATATTTTCATGAATATTCTTGAATAATTCATACTTCCCGGTTATCTTATCCCAGAAAATCAAAACAACTCCGCGAGAAAGCAACGCTGCGCGATGGCAAAAAAATATACAACCACCCAAATTGCTGCGCTGGCACATGTATCGCAATCGACGGTTTCGCGCGTCCTCAACGGCGCGCGCGGCGTCTCCAAAGAGAAGTGTGAAGCGGTTCAGAAGATCTTGGAAGAGAAAGATCTGCTGCGAAAATCGCGCAGCGCCGTCTCGTTGCGGCACGAACGAACGATTGGGATTCTGCTCTGGGAGGAGGAAGTTTCGCCGGGAATCACGCTACGCAAACTCCGGGAGATCGTCGCTGTTCTGCCGGGGAAATTTCATCTGGAAATTCTTCCTCCGCAGATCGCCCCGGCCGTTCTGGAAGCCCGGGTGCGGCGCGGAAAACTCGACGGAGTGGTGCTCGTCGGCTTCGAGGCGCCCGATGAAACACTGGAACAGACGCTGCGCGACCTTCCGCATGTCTGGCTCAACTCCCATCGCGAAGAGGGAACCCGCGGCGGCTTGTCGCTTAGCGGCAATGAAATTGCCGGACGCATGGCCGCGCGCTATCTTCTGGAACAAAACGCCAAACGCCTTGCGGTGCTCGCGACTGCGGCGCGCAATCCGGGTTTTGCCGCGCGTATTTCCGGATTCGGTTACGAGCTTTATCTGGAAAACCGGACGTTTGACACCGCGGAAATTCCGGGCGTCTGGTTCGAGGAGCGAACCGACGAGGAACTCTTTCCGGCGCTCGCGGCGCTCCGGTGGGACGCATGGGACGGCATCTTCATTCCCGACGACCGCCTGACGGCACTGGTCTGGCACGAATGGGCGCGAAGACGCATTGCTCCGGCGCACCGTCCGAAGGTCATCTCCTGCGTCAATGAATCGGCCTATCTGAGCGGACTTTGGCCGCGTCCGGCCACGATTGATCTCTGCCCGGAGCTGACCGCCCGGGTGGCGCTGGAAAAACTGATCCGGAAAATTCTTCCGGACAAGCCCGACCGGAATCCGTCCGGCCGCATCGACGCAACCATTCATCCCTTTCTGGTGCCCGGCGAATCGGAACCCGAAACGCGCATCCCAACAACCCCTTGAGGAGCCTCCTCTTATGAACCATCCTGTTCCCTCCCGAATCATTCTGGTGACCGGCGGCGCCCGCTCCGGAAAAAGCACCTTTGCCGAGAATCTGGTCAAACAATCCTCGCTCGAACCGCGATTTTATATCGCCACCGCCCCGGTGCTGGACGAAGAGATGGCCGACCGGGTCAAACGCCACCGCGCCCGGCGCGAAGGAGAGCATTGGACCACGATCGAAGAGGAGTGCGATCTGGAAGCCGCGCTCGACCGCGCGGTTGCGGAAGGCGCGCGAGTGATTCTCGTGGACTGCCTTACGCTCTGGATTGGCAATCTAATTTATCGCGATTCGCAGCTTGAGGAAGCGGCAATCGCGCAACGGGCGCAGAAACTGGCGGAAAAACTTCGCACGCTCCCGGCCACGACCGTACTGGTCATCAACGAAGTCGGCATGGGGATTGTGCCGGAACATGCGCTCTCCCGCCGTTTCCGGGATCTCTCCGGCCGCTGCGGACAGATTCTGGCGGCGGAAGCCGACGAAGTCTACCTCCTGGTCGCGGGAATCGCTCTTTCGGTCAAAAAAACAGGAGAAAATTGTCATGTCACAGCGTAAAGACGGCACGGACAGCGGAAAAATTGGCGAGAGATTTGACAGTGCCGTTCTTGAAGACACCTTGGCAGAGATCGAACCGGCATCTTTGCAGATGCGGGAAGAGGCGACCGGCTACATCCGCACGCTGACCATGCCGGACTGGGCGCTGGGGCGGCTGCTGGATCTGGCGGTCGATCTGGCGGGAATGACCCGCAGCCTTCGTTTCCCGGTGGCGAACAAAGAGGTTCTGCTGCTCGCCGGAGACCACGGCATCGTCGCGGAAGGCGTCTGTCCGCAATCCAGCGAAATCACCGCGCAGATGGTGCGCAATTTCGTCTCCGGCGGAGCCGGAATCAATGCGCTCGCCGCCGTGGCGCACGCGAAAGTCACCGTCGTCGACATGGGCGTGGCCGCCGATCTCCACGATCTGGCCTTCCCCGGCAAGATTGTGGATTGCAAAATCGCCCCCGGCACAAAGAATTTTGCCAAAGGTCCGGCCATGAGCCGCGCAGAGGCCATTCGCGCGCTGGAAATTGGAATCGCTCTGGTCGAGCAGCGCGCGGCGACAACCGACGTCTTCGGCACCGGGGAAATGGGAATTGGCAACACCTCCCCCTCCTCGGCGATCGTCACGGTTCTCTCCGGCGCAAGCGATCCAAGCGCATACGTCGGGCGCGGCGCCGGCCTTCCGACCGAACGGCTCAAACACAAAGCCGAAGTCATCCGCAAAGCGATCGAGCTCAACCACCCGGATCGCACGGACGCGCTGGATGTGCTCGCCAAAATCGGCGGCTTTGAAATCGGCGGCATCGCCGGTGTGATTCTCGGCGCGGCGCGACACCACAAACCGGTGGTCGTCGACGGATTCATCTCCAGCGCCGGAGCATTGATTGCGGGAGCGCTCTCGCCGGCCTCGCGCGATTACATGATTCTGGCGCACGGAAGCGCAGAACCCGGACACGCGATGATGGCGCAGCTGCTGAACAAACAACCGCTGCTGAATCTGGGAATGTGTCTGGGAGAAGGCACGGGAGCCGCGCTGGCCATGCCGCTTTTGGACGCGGCGGCATCGGTGATGACCGGCATGGCCACCTTCACATCGGCAAAGGTCAGCGACAAAGGGATTCGCCGCTGAAAACTATGCATCAGAGATTGTAGACGAACTTCCCGTCGCCGTAGACCGACTTCCAATCCGACTGAAACTGGTGAATGCTCATGTCGGTCAAGGTATGCTCCGCGATTTTCCAGAGGATATCCGGCCCCACGGTGATCGCCTGACAACCGGCCAGGGAAATTTCATTGACCTGATGCAGGTTTTTGAAGGAGGCGGCGAGCACCCGGGTGGAGAGGTGGTGAATGCTGAAGAGATCGGTAATCATCTTGACCACCGTCACGCCCATTCCGCTGATGTTGTCGATCCGGTTCACATAAGGCGCGGTGAAATCGACGCCCCATTGCGCAGCCAGAAGCGCCTGTCCGGGCGTGTAAATGGCCGTGGCGGTCACTTTGTAGCCGCGTTGTTTGAGGATCGGCATGGCGCGGTATCCCTCGATAGTAACCGGCACTTTGATGTATAATTCGCCGCCAATCCGGGAACGAATGGTCTCGGCGTCTTTAAGAATATCTTCACAGGTTTCCCCGAGCACCTGCGCATGAAGCATGCGGTCGGGACCGATGACCGCGCGGATGTCCTGAAGAATATCGAAGAAATTACGATTCTCCTTGGCGATGATCGAAGGATTCGTGGTGACTCCGGCAAGCGGGAAAATCTCCTGCGCCTTTTCCAGTTCCTTGATATTGGCACTGTCGAGCAAGAAAAGCATAATCAACCTCCTTTTCGCGTTTCCGGAAGCGAAAACGCGCGTTCGCGAGAACGCGGAGGGTGTCGGATGGAAGCGCATGAATCATTGTATTGCTCCGAACGAGACGCCATCGGCGCCTCTTTCCGGAAAACCATGCCTTTAATATACTCCATTTTGAGGAAAAAACAAGCTTTTTCCTGCTTGAAACACCACGGTTTTTTTCTAGCCCGTTTGCGATCGGAAGGAAACCTCGGCGCACATTTGGGCAGAGTTCCGCTCAGCGCCCGAACCGGCGTGCCAATTCGCCCAGCGTGATCGTCAGCATCGTCGGACGCCCGTGCGGACACAGATGCATCGTCAGACAGCTCTCCAGCTCCGAAAGCAGCCGATAGGCTTCGTTCTCGGTCAGATCGTCATGAAATTTCACCGCCGCCTTGCACGCGGCACGCGCAATAAATTCCAGCCGGACCGGCAATTTCAACCGGGCATTGTCCACCAGCTCCGAAAGCATCTCGGTCATCAACTTTCCCGCGTCGCCAACGGCAAATCCGACCGGCAGCGCCGAAAGCAGCAGCGTCGAATTGCCCAGCGGCTCAAATTCAAACCCGAGTCGGGCAAACTGCTCCTGATTGCGAATTGCCAGCCCCGCCGCGGCGGGAGCCAATTCAATCGTCTCCGGCAGCAGCAGGTACTGCACGGGGCGCTTCTGCGCCCCGGAAGCCAGAAGTTTTTCGTACATCACGCGCTCATGGGCGGCATGCTGGTCAATGAGCACCAACTTGTCCTTCCCTTCACAGAGCAGATAGCTGCGGCACAAAATTCCAATCAACCGCAACTGCGTCGGCCGCTCCGCCTCCGGCATCGGAATTTGCGCCGCCGCCTCCGGTGCAATTTCCGGGACCGGCAAAGACGCAAGCACATTCGCCGCACGATCAGTCTCCAATGCGGCACCGTCCGGCACCGGAAGGGGGCCTGCCTCCGGCGATGCGGCGGGGGGGGCATGCTGCAACTCCGTCGCGCAATCGGGCGCAATCTTTTCCTCTTCCGGAGCAGCGGCCGCTTCGTCTTCCAATGCCGTCTCCGGGAGAAATTCGGACAAGCCGAGTTTCGGCTGTTCCGCGCGAATCTGATAATCCACCTCGCCGCTTCCGATCAAGCTGGACAAATTGACCTTCCCCCGCCAGAAATCCGCCGGTTCCGGCGTTTTTGCCCTTCCGGCCGAAACGGCGGCGGCGACCATCCGTGAAATTTGCGTCTCGCTCCGAAACCGCACCTCGCGTTTGGCCGGATGCACATTGACATCCACTTCCGAAGTCGGCAGTTCCAGAAAAATCACACAGGGAGTATGCCTGCCCTTCTCCAACGTCCCCAATCCGTCGCGCAGCCCCTTGTAGATGGCAAACGACTCGACCGCGCGACCGTTGACAAACGTGCGCTGTTCCCGCCGGGTGGTTCTCGTCAGCCCCGGTTCTCCGACATATCCCCAGATGCGCACGCCGCCTTCCCTGTAATTGACCGCGACCATGTGGTCGGCGAAATCCCTGCCGAAAAAACTCTTGATCCGCTGCTCCGGCGTCGGCGACGGCGCCGACGCGAAAACCTTGCGTCCGTCCATGGTCAGCTCGAATCCGACCTGCGAATACGGCAGTGCCAGAGCCAAAAACATCTCCTGAATGTGAAAACTCTCGGTGTCGTCACTCTTGAGAAACTTCTTGCGTACCGGAGTATTGAAAAAGAGATCGCGCACATCCACAGTCGTCCCCGGCGGACACCCGACCGGTTCCGCCCGCTCCAGTCTGCCGCCGGAGACCGTGACGCGACATCCCTGATCGTCCTCCCGGCGGCGGGTTGTCAAGGTAAAGTGCGACACGGCCGCGATCGAGGGAACCGCCTCCCCGCGAAATCCCAGCGTATGGATGTCATAAATATCGTTTTCCCGGCCGATCTTGCTTGTGGCATGCGGCTCGATCGCCAGCAGCGCGTCGTCGCCATCCATTCCCAACCCGTCGTCCACCACGGCGATCCGGCGCTTGCCGGCGCGTTCGATCAGCACCTGAATGCGTTTTGCCCCCGCGTCAATGGCATTTTCGACCAGCTCCTTAAGTACGGAAGCGGGCCGTTCGATCACTTCCCCTGCGGCGATCCGGTTGATGAGATCGTCGGAAAGCACATGAATATGACTCACTTGAGGCTCTCCTTCTTTTTCCGATTCTCCTCCTGGATCAAAGCGGTGTGCAAAATCTCCTGAAACGATTTTTCGTTGCGCAGGCAGTCCAGAACCGGGTCTTCCAGCAGCGGCAATAAATTTCCGCCGTACTTGTCGTTGATTTCCCGGAGCAGCTCAATCGCCGATTCCCGGTCGCCGGAATGCGCCAATGCCGCGGCCAGATTGAACTGAACAAGCACATTTTCGGGGGCAATGCGCAGCGACCGGCGAAACGCCACGATTGCACGGCGGTATTCTCCGAGTTTGACCAGCGACTGTCCGAGATTGTTATAGTTGGTCGCGTCGTCCGGCCCCTTGCCGATCAGCTGGGTGAAGACCGTCGCGGCCTTCTGAAATTCGCCGCTGCGGTAAAAGACGACCGCGCGCAGCATCCATCCGGCATAATCGTCGGGAGTTCCCACAAGAATGCTGTCGATCAGCGCGGAAGCCTTCTCCAGATCGTTTTCGCCGAGCGCGGCATAAACCCGGGCAAACATCTTCTGCCGAATGAGCCGCTTCTGAAAGCGGTCGTCGGAACTCTCCTCATGCGGATTGTAGCAGTAGGTTAGCAAAACCGTCAGGAACACCACGATCGACAGGATCGAGAGCAGCACAATTGCCTGGGGACGACGTCCGTTCCGGTATGCCAGAGAAGTCATTGTCCCCTCCTTTCGGCAAAGAAACAACGACACCAATGCCCCGGATGCAATTCTCTAAGTTCAGGCAAATTCCCCATACAGCGCGCCCGCTCTTCGGCAGAAAGCGTTTCCGCCCGGGCGCAGCGCCCGAAAAAACGGCATCCGACCGGAAAGTTCTCCGGCGGCGGCACCGTCCCGGCAATCCCCTCCAGACGGGCTTTGCCGCCCGCCCCCAGCCGGGGAACCGCGCGCAGCAGCGCCTGCGAGTAAGGATGCACCAGTTCCCGGAAAAATTCGCGCCCGGAAATTTGTTCAACAATCAGCCCCGCGTACATGACGGCGACCTCGTCGGCGATCTCCGAAACGATTCCGAGATTGTGCGTGACCAGAATCACCGACATTTTCCGCTCCCGCCGCAGGCGGTCGATCAACTCCAGAATCTGGGACTGCACGGTGACATCCAGCGCGGTCGTCGGTTCATCGGCGATCAAGAGCCCCGGATGCCCCGCCAGCGCCATGGCGATCATCACCCGCTGAAGCATTCCGCCGGAAAGTTCATGCGGAAAAGCATTTGCACGCTCCGCGGGCGACGGGATTCCGACCTGGCCAAGCAGTTCCGCCGCGGCCGCCGCGCGATTGCGGATCTCGGGACGATGCAATGCGAGCACCTCCTCGATCTGCGCGCCGACCCGGAAGACGGGGTTGAGCGACACCGACGGCTCCTGAAAAATGTATGCAATGCGACTTCCTCGCACCTGACGCAGCCGCCGGTCGGACGCCTCAGCCAACTGAATCTGCCCATGCCGGTCGGCCAGGAGGATGCTTTTGGCCCGCACGCGCCCCTGCGGGGGAGCGATCAACCGGGCCAGCGCCAGACAGCTGACGCTTTTGCCGCAGCCGGACTCTCCGACGAGCGCCAGAATCCGTCCGGGCGGCACGCAGAACGAAAGCGGTCCGGCGACGGTGACGAATTGTCCGCCGATGCGAAAATCCACACAAAGGTCTTGGACGGCGATCCGGTTGGTGTTCAAATCTGGCATGGTTTGGTTTCCCTCGACTCCTGACGTACGCGAAGATTGCGTTGTTTTCGGCTCCGTCGGACCTGCGAACCTGCATCGAAAAACGACGGCCAATCCTTTGCATTGGAAATAATATAGCCTGAAATCATGGAATATTCCAGAGATTTTTTCATCGAGAGAGTAGAAAAGCAAAAATCGCTGGTTATATTACCATGCGGATGTTTTTTCTGGAATGTTTTGGAAAGGAGCTTGCATGGAATCGGTCTACATCACAGGACGCGGTTTGGTGACACCTCTGGGCACGGGGCTGCCCGCCAACGAAGAGGCGCTCCGAAGCGGGAAGTCTGGAATCGTGACGATTCCATCCTTTGTGGAACACCAGTTGACCAGTCAGGTCGGAGGTCTGGCACAGGAAGATGTGGTGCCGAATTTCATCGACCGTAAAAAATTGCGGTTCTGTTCTCCGGTGGGCTTGATGTCGGTGATCGCAGTGGAAGAGGCGCTTGCCGAAGCGGGATTCCAAAAAGAGGAGCTGCCGTCGCTGCGCATTGCGATCATCACGGGAGTGGCGGCCAGCAGTTATCACGAGATTTACGCGGGGACAGCCACCTATATGAAGGAGATGAAGCTGCGGACGGTGTCGCCGGTGATCATTCCCCGGGTGATGCCGTCTTCGGCGGCTTCGGTGCTTTCTCTGGCATACGGGATTACCGGCGAGATGTACGACATCTCCGCGGCTTGCGCGACCAGTGCGATTGCGGTGATGGTAGGGGCGCGTCTGGTACAGAGCGGGGCCTATGATCTGGTGATTGCCGGCGGTGCCGAGCAGTTGGATTGGATTGAGGCGCTGGGATTCAATGCGATCCGCGCGCTGTCGACGAACTTCAACGACGATCCGCCGTCGTCAAGCCGTCCGTTTGACAAGCGTCGGGATGGTTTTGTGCTGGCGTCCGGCGCGGCCTATGTGATTTTGGAATCGGAGGCGCACCTGAAGAAGCGCGGCGGGCGTCCGGTCAGCCGGATTGCGGGATTCGCATCGAACAGCAACGGCAAGGATATGGTTGTGCCGGACGCGGATTCGAGCCGTGATGTGATGCTTGCGGCGATCCGCGCTGCGGGCATCCGTCCGCAGGATGTAAACTACATCAATACGCACGGGACGGCCACGCCGGTAGGCGATCCGGTGGAGATGGCGGCGATTGAGTCGGTCTTCAAGGGCTGTGACACGGCGATCAACAGCACGAAGTCGCAAACGGGGCACATGGTGGGGGCCACGGGAGCGGCAGAGTTGATTTTTTCATCGATCATGCTGGAAAAGAGTTTTGTTTCCGCCACGCGCAATCTGGAGGAGCCGGAAGATGCGTTTCTCTGGGCGGATCTGGTGCGCGGAACCCATGCGCGGGAAGGGGTTCCGATGCGTTATGCCCTCTCGAACAGTTTCGCCTTTGGGGGGTCGAACATTGCGGTTGTGCTGGAAAAAGTATAAAAAAGCATAAAATTAAGAAATTTTTCGCTTGACTTTTCGAAAAAAACAGATACATTACTTTTTCTATAACGTGAAACATGTGCACCCATAGCTCAATTGGATAGAGCGTCTGGCTACGGACCAGAAGGTTGGGGGTTCAAGCCCCTCTGGGTGTACCAATTTTTTGATGACAAGCCGGCCGATCCAAAGGTCGGCTTTTTTTATTTCCAGAGCGTGGGGCAAGCGGAACCCATGCGGGTGGGGAATCTTCCTCCGATGATCCATGCAGGAAATCCCGTGAGATAAATTCCAGACGGATTGGGAAAAAAGTGAAAATGGCGGAGTTTTGAGCACTTCGCCCGGAGAGCTGTAATTATAACGCTTCTTTCGCTTTCCGGATCGCATCCGCAACCATGCGCCCGACCGCCGCTACGCCGGCGGCGTTCAGATGGGTGCAGTCGCCGCCGATCCACTCGGATTTGTGC
This sequence comes from Victivallaceae bacterium, assembly GCA_028691615.1. Lineage (GTDB taxonomy): Bacteria > Verrucomicrobiota > Lentisphaeria > Victivallales > Victivallaceae > JAQUYX01. The sequence goes on along the minus strand of JAQUYX010000043.1, from coordinate 3,957 downwards.
GGAGCCACGAATCCGAAGAGATCGTTCACCGCAACCCCCTCGGCCCTCATATACGGGACGGCGACCGCGTTGAGCGACTCTACAAACTCTTCCCGCTGGTTCAGACTTCCGGGCAAAACCGGCGTGGTGGAGGCAAAAATCACCCTCTTGGCACGCTTGCGAAACTCCCGCAGGAGCAAAGCAAGATAGCGAAGATATTCCTCCGGCGGCGTAAAGATGCCGTCCTCCTGGCAAACCACCGCAGAATCCCAGAGTCCCACATTCCAATGGATGATGTCCACTTCGCCGCATTCGGCAAACCAGCGATCCAGTTCATTGAGTGCGAACTTGGCGAACCTGCAGTTTTCCGCAGGGGCGACTACTTCAAACTCGCCTTCCAGTTCCCGCCGAACCGCATCCTGATACAGCATGCGAATGGAGTCTCCAATCAGCAGGACACGGAGCATGTTTCTGTCCGTGTTCTTCTTGCAGTAACTCTTTGTCAATTCCGCCGCCAAAATAACGCAATGCTCGCAGCGAACGCCTCTCAGAACGGCGCAGGAGGCCGTCCCTGTCCGCTTAATGAACTCCCTGCGGACGGCTTCCCGCTTTGCTTCGTCCGGCAGTACCCGAAGCGCGGCGGCGAGTGCGCCACAGATGCCGCCGGGAGCATTGCCGCCGTTGAAAGATTCCGCTGAAGGCCAAACGGTTCCGAGACACTCGGAAACCACCTGCGCGGCATTGCACATCATTGCGTCCCGATGAAATTCGATCGCCATAATTTATACTCCTTATTCCCGCAAAGACTGTTGCTATACTATATTCCATTTTGCTGGATTCCACAAGCAAGCACACGTTCTCTTTCGGAAAAAGGAAAAAGCCGACGCGAGATCTTTTCGCCCGAAGGTCAAATATCGTTGTAAAAATCAGAAAACTTTATCGCACCGTTTCCCGCTCGGTCACATGAACGGACTCGGGACCGGACAAAAACACAATCCCGTCGGAAACAACAAAGTTTTCCGGATTGACGGAAATCTCTTTTCCCAGATAATCTACAGCCCCGGTAATCGCGCCTTTGCACTGAATGCGAGTCGCGACAGGCCTTCTTCCGTATGTCCAGACGCCATACCGGAACTCTTTTCCCGGAGTTTGCCAGGACGCGATAAAGAGTTTCCCCTTCCTCGATATTTTCACCTCGGACGAGCCGTCCGGACACATCCGGATCAACGTGCGATAGGCATGATACGCCTTCTTCGGCTCCAGATTGTGCCGGACAATTCCAAAATGCGTTTCCCGATGATAAACCAACCGATGCTCCGTTGCAGGACGCGGTTCTCCGTTGCTGAACGTATAGACGAAAAATCTTTTCACCCCGTTGCCTTTCAAAAGCAACGCATTGCGGCCCAAGAGCTTCGCCTGCCGGTCCTCCGTGCAGCACTCATTGTTGCTCAACCGCTGTGAAGTGCACAGGATGACATTTCCTTTGAAATCACTGTTGAACTGGAAAACGCCGGCGGACGGATAGTAAAGATCGTTTTCCACCCCGAATGCCAATGGAATCATCCGGTCGCCTTTGCGCAGATTGCAAGGCGTGATGATCTGTCCCTGCGTAAAATCAGAAAGATAAGTTTTTCCGGTTGAGGGTATGAAAAACGAAGAGAATCTTTTCGGAATGTTTTTATCGATCCACCACGACCGCCATCCGATCCGCATGTCCTTTATGTATTTTGCTCCGACCGAAACGCGTCTCTGGTTGTCGCCTTCCAGAATGACATCAAAATAAAAGGGCAATCCGCCATGCAGAATAATGGTGCCCCCTTTCTGTACATATTGCCGGATTTTGGGAAGCTCCGAACACGGAAACTCTTCCCTCGGGGCAAAGAGAATTACCGGATTTTTTGCCGGATCAAGCCGACTGATTTCAGCAATGGCGACAGCGCGGACGGATTTGAATTTTTTTTGCAGCAGCGGCATATCTTCGTCCGAATAAAAACAATATTTGTCATCCGACAGGACAACCAGCTGTGTCTTTTCCGGCGCAATTTGACAAATCGAAAGCCCTTTTTCAACAATCTGATACACTCCTGCCATCTGATTGGGACCGGTTGAGTTCCCCATTTCCGTCGCCCAAAGCTCACGATCATCCACCTTGTATTTTTTCAGCAGATTGTGCAACTGGTTCAAGCGCGCGGGCAATTCAAACTCCGGGACCTCCTTCCAGCAGTAGGGATGAATGTTCATCACGTCGTAATTTTCCGCCGTTGCGTTCTTCAATCCGGTTTCAATAAAGTCCAGGGGAACTCGCGCCATCCCGGAGTGGAGGACGACAGCGGAGGGATCAATCGACTTGATCAACTTGCCGGTCGAAGACAGCAGCCGCGCATATTTTTCGGCATCCGGAGTATCGCCCCAGAACATACGCACATTCGCCTCGTTCATCACCTCCCAGTAGCGGATTTTCCCTTGATAGCGCTCCACACAGGCTCGCACATAATCCAGAAACTCTTCCATGTGCCGGTACGGTGCGGAAATCCGTTTCCGATCATATTTTCCGCATAAAATCGGCAGGATCGTCAGGCCTCGCACACGGGCCGCTTCCACAATCCGATCGTATTTCTCAAACCGAAACTCCTTTCTTCGAGGTTCGATCTCCTGCCAATCGAAATCAAAACGAACCAGTGTCACCCCGACTTCACGCAGCAGATCCATCCGCTTCCGATAGTCGGGGAAATCCCTTCGCGCAAGATGGGCAACAATTCCATAATCTCCGGGAACCGGCATTTTGTCCGCCATTGCAACAAAAACGAGACCGTAGCACAGCAAGCATAAAATACTTTTCTTCATATTCCGATCACCTTCAATCCAGGGAAGTCCAAATTTGCGTTTGCGTGTAGTAGTTTGTCAGTCCCGGCAGCGTCTCGTTTTTCAGTTCATTGACGCCTGTGGCGGTACAGTGCCCGTCGAGAAAGGCCACAGTCGTCTGCTCTCCGTGAATCAGGTACACAGCCGCACTGTTTTCTGTTGAGCCCTGAGGCCGATACCAGTACGAAAGCATTCGCCGATTGTCGGGATCAGTGGTCTTGTCGTGGGAATCGGCGGCGACATAAACTTTCGACGGATTTTTGCACAATCGGGGATATATGACGGCCCAGGCGTCCACCTTGATTGTCGTCGAAGTCATAGTGTCGGTTCGCCAGATTTCTCCGACCTGCTTGCGAACCGTGCTGGTATACCCTGCGTTTGTGTTTGGAAACCACATACCGAAGGTGCCAATCCATCTTTGATCGGAGCCGGAACTCCCGTTATATTTCCATGATCCGATCAGTCTTTGGGGCGCTCCGGACGCGGGACAAACCAGCGATGACCATGGCAGGTAGGCATTGAGTCCGGTTCTTCCGGTCAAAATGGAGTTGAAGGGATAGGAAAGCCCCATCAGCACAATCCACCCGCCGTCATAGTCATTGGAATAAAGATTTTGGGCAGTCGCAAACTGTCTTTTATTATTCACGCAGCTGATCGTCTTGACTCTGTTTCGCGCATTGTTCAACGCGGGCAGCAGCATTCCCGCGAGAATGGCGATGATCGCGATCACCACCAAGAGTTCGATCAAAGTGAATTGCCGTCGCTGCGGCATCATGGGTTGTTTTCTCATTGCCATGGTTCCTTGTTGTTTTTTCTTGTTGGCGGGCAGGTGTGCTTCGTGGAAAATTACAATTGCACTTTCCAGACGTTCTGTGAATATTATATCATGCGCCCCTTTGAATGGCAATGCACTTTTTTCTGATTCTATTATACTTTTCATTGTTCAAATTCCAGTTTTTTACCTTGCAATCCCGATAAGGCTGAACTATAGTAATTGCGCAAACACCGGAAAGCGCGACGCGACTTCGGGGTGGAGTCAGGATCACAATGGTACGAAACAATCACTGTTATAACAACAAACTGCACGCATCCACACTGATTGACGGACTGGATCTG
>JAQUYX010000219.1 GCA_028691615.1 Victivallaceae bacterium | reverse complement strand
TCCATTGTAAAGTATAATCTCGGCAGTTCGTTCATTTTTCCTCCAGGTTTGATAGTCCCGGAGTTAAGATTAACCCTCTGCCGCTTTTTTTCTACTCCTCCGAATTAAATACTTTTGAAATCACCTCCATGGAAAAACTTTTGCCGGAACTCTATCATCTTTACGGCGCGTTGGGCGGAGATATCATTGGCTCGACCTATGAATTCAACAATGTCAAAAGCAAGAAGTTCCCGCTCTTTCCACGCGGTTCGGCAATCACCGACGATTCCGTGATGACCATTGCCACCGCAGAGGCGATCCTCCAAAAGCGCGATTACGCCAGAAGCTATCACAAGTGGGGCAATGAATATCCCAATGCCGGATACGGCGGGAGTTTCCGCCGCTGGCTGCATGCCGATGCTCCGGGCGCCCCCTGCAACAGTTGGGGCAACGGCTCGGCCATGCGCGTTAGTCCGGTGGGATTCGCGTTCAACACCAAAGCCGAAGTCCTCGCCGAGGCGAAGAAGTCGGCCGAATGCACCCACAATCACCCCGAAGGGATCAAAGGCGCACAGGCGGCGGCTTACGCGGTTTTTCTCGCTCGCACGGGCAAATCCAAGGTGGAGATCAAGTCCGAAATTGAACAGGAATTCGGCTATGACCTTTCGCCATCGCTCGACCGGCTCCGCCCGGATTACATCTTTGATGTTTCCTGCATGGGAACGCTGCCGGTGGCATTGATCGCCTTTCTGGAATCCGTTGATTACGAGGACGCGGTGCGCAATGCAATAAGTGTCGGCGGCGACTCCGACACCATCGGCGCGATCACCGGAGCGATTGCGCTGGCCTTCTACAAGACTATGCCCGAAGAAATCGTCATCGGAATTGAAAACCACATCTACGATGACATGCGGTACACCTGCAAAGAATTCCAAAAATACTGCAACATAGGGAAATTGACACGATGAAAAAGATGAAACGGAATTTCGCCGGCGGCATGCTCGCCGCTGTTTTGCTCTGCTGTGGCGGTTGCGGGCAAAACAAGAACGATTCAACAGCCGCAAACGGGAGCCAATCCCGGCAAGCAAATGTTTTTGAAATGCCAACTTACAGTCGAATCGTCAATGCCTATAACGACATTCACTACAAGAAAAACCTCGGACAGGATTTCAATGCAATCATCGGCCTCATACAAGGGGGAAAGACCATCAATCGCGATGGCGTGGAAGAGATGGATTTCTGCTCGCCGGTCCGGGGCAAAAATGACAACCTCTCATGGTCTTTTGATTTATCGGCGCATGAAAAAGAACTGGCAGAAGCGCTGCGCAAAGACGGCGATGGATATTACCGGATGAAAACCGAGGAATACAAGGCAAATCCATCCGAGGAAAATCTGCACCCGGTCAACCCGACGATTCGGGCGGTCAATGCGCAAAATGAGGACTTCGCCGTGGCACGTCTGGATCAAAGTTCATTTCCCCGCTGTTCCGCCGAGGTGATCAAAAAGATCGCTCCGGAAACCGCCGATGCAAGATATCAGATTATGGAGAAGCCCGGACAGACAAACGATGGCGAGCACAGTGCGGAAGCTTCTGCGTGGAAAATCACCGAAAACCTTTATTTCCTGCTGACTGCGGATTTTAGCGGTGCCTGGCACCCGAGAACCTATTGTTTTATTCTGTATGATGGAACGGGGGAACCGGAAGCGTTTGCCTCCTTTGACTCGCTGCCGTCAACGGAATACGGCAGAGCCGCCATCAATTCGCTTCAAGGAAATCCATACAGCATGAACAATTTGGCGGTCTTGATGTATCGCGGAGAAGTCAATCGTTACACCCCCTCCGATGAACTCATTGAAATGCTTCTGACGACCTCCGCCGAGCGTGGCTGTCTTGAGGCGATGTACAACCTTGGAATATTCTACCGGGATCAAAAAGACGCAGAAAAATCCCAGCGGTATTTCGATCAGGCAAAAGCCAAGGGATACCGCCACATAGGAAAAACGAAATAACCGCGTTTCCAGCGTCGCACACGTTTTCCCGGGGCCATTCTCCACCGGAGTTCTTGCAAAAAAAAGAGTCCAATGCTATATTATACAGATTTGCTTCTTAAAAATATGACGGCACGGACCAAAGTCCCGCCGATGGATTCCAGATGGATCGGGAAAAGAATGGAATGGTGGAGTTGAGCGGTGTTATTCTGAGAGGAACGAACCGGAAAGCCACCATATCAAGCATTCTCCGAGGCATCGGAAGCTGCGGCGCAAATTTGGCCAAGTGTTGTCCAATAGCACGGGAATAAAAGATTATGGCGCAACCACAAACCGATTGGGTGGAAGTACTTGACACCACCTTGCGCGACGGCGAACAGACCCCCGGCGTGGCATTCACGCCCGCCGAAAAGCTCGAAATCGCCCGTTTGCTGATCGGCAAACTCGGCGTCGACCGCCTCGAAATCGGTTCCGCTCGCGTCTCGGAAGGCGAGTCCGAAGGCGTGTCGGCCATCCTCCGCTGGGCCAAAGAAAACCACTGCGAAGAACGGATAGAGCTTCTCGGCTTCGTCGACGGCGGAAAATCCGTCGACTGGATCGCCGCAACCGGCGGCAAAGTCATTAATCTACTCACCAAAGGTTCCCTGCGGCACTGCAACATTCAGCTCAGGAAAAGCCCTGAGGAACATTTCAACGACGTCGCCAGAGAAATCGCCTATGCCATCGGCAAGGGCCTTTCCGTCAATGTCTATCTCGAAGACTGGAGCAACGGCGAAATCGATTCCCCGGAATATGTGCGCGATTATTTGGATTTTCTCTCCAAACTGCCCGTCCAGCGGGTCATGCTCCCCGACACCCTCGGTGTGGCGACGCCCCGATTCATCGGCGAAAAAATCGCCGCAATCCGGCTTGCCCACCCCGAAATGAAACTGGATTTCCACGGCCACAACGATTACGGCCTGGTCACGGCCAATTCCCTCGCCGCCGTCGAAAGCGGCGTCTCCGGGGTTCACACGACCATTAACGGACTCGGCGAACGAACCGGCAATCAGCCGCTTGCCCAGCTGGTCGTCACCGTCAACGATCTTTCGTCGCGCTGCACGCGGATTGTCGAAAAAGAACTCCTGCGCGCGACCGGAATGGTGCAATCCCTCTCCGGCAAGCGTTGCGCATGGAACGCTCCGGTCGTCGGTTCCGATGTTTTCACCCAAACCTGCGGCGTTCACGCCGACGGCGACAAAAAAGGCAACCTTTACGCCAACAATCTGCTCCCCGAACGGTTCGGCCGCCATCGCGACTATGCGCTGGGCAAACTCTCCGGCAAAGCCTCGCTCGACAAAAATCTGGAAGAACTCGGCATGGATCTGCCCGTCGCCGTGCGCAGTCAGGTTCTGGCCGAAATCGTTCGCCTGGGCGACAAGAAGAAGACCGTCACGCAATCCGATTTGCCCTTCATCATCGCCAACGTCCTGCGAACTCCGCTGGCCTCTCACATCAAAATTCTCGATTACAAGATCATCACCTCCGCCACGGCCACACCGCAGGCGGAAGTCTCCTTGCGTTACAACGATCAAACCATCAGCGGAACTTCCGGCGGAGACGGCGGATACGACGCTTTCGTCAAGGCGCTTCGCAAAATGTTCAAGGAGCTGGGCATCGGCATGCCGACGCTGGCCGACTACGAAGTGCGCATCCCCCCGGGCGGCAAAACCGACGCGCTCGTCGAGACAACCATCAGCTGGAATCTGCCCGGCGGCAAAATTCTGGTCACCAAGGGAGTTGATTCCGATCAGCTTGTGGCCGCGGTGACGGCGACCGAGAAGATGCTCAATCTGACCATTCCCTGAATCCGTGAATTTTTGTTGATGTATTTTTCATTCGGATTCACATGTTGATTTTTGCCGGATTTCCCGGTGTTTTTTGTTCTGATTTCCGATCCTGATTCCGCTGATTTTCCGATTCATCGCC
>JAQUYX010000218.1 GCA_028691615.1 Victivallaceae bacterium | reverse complement strand
CCTGCATGGGGCAGCAGCAACAGGTTCGGGGTCGCCGCTTCTTCGGAAGGAGCCGGTTGTTCGGCTTGCGCTTCGAAAATCACGGTTCGCAAATTTTCCGCGTCAGCCGGGTACCATGTGCCTGCCAACGAAGAAGGCAGAATCGCTGCGGAGGAGGTTTGGGAAAAAGTTCCAGATCGGTTGTTCATGATGATTGCGTCCTTATGGTCTCTTAGAAAAAAATATCATGCCATCCACGGTTTGTCAAGCGGCAAACGCAGTGCTTTCTTTGCCGGATTCCTTGCAAAAGCACCGGCGCGAGGATATAGTATCAAAAAAAGACGGGGCGTGGCGGCGGTGGCTGGGAGCGCTCTGGCAATCACGTTTTTTTTGAGGGAGAATTGCGGCAGTGAAAATCGTTGTGAGCGCCGGGCCGACCCGGGAAAAAATCGACCCTGTGCGGTTTCTTTCCAACCGCTCAACTGGTCGGATGGGGTATGCTTTGGCGGAAGCTGCCGCCGCGCTGGGACATGAAACAATTCTGGTCTCCGGCCCGACCGCGCTCGCGCACCCCACCGCCGTGCGATTCGTCGGCGTGGAATCGGCCGCGGAAATGGCGGCGGCGATCAAGCGGGAAGCCGCCGATGCGGATTGTGTGATTATGGCCGCGGCGGTCGCGGACTACCGGCCCAAATATGTCGCCGCCGAAAAAATTAAGAAGTCCGGCGGATCGCTTACGCTCGAACTGGAACGCACGGAGGATATTCTTGCAACCTTGGGGGCGGAAACGGGGGGCAACTGTCGGCGCATTCTCGTCGGATTCGCAGCGGAAACCGAATGCTGCCGGGAACATGCGTTGGAGAAACTGATTCGGAAAAATCTTGATTACATTGCGCTCAATGACGTTTCCCGGTCGGATCGCGGGTTTTGCAGCGAAAACAACGCTTTGAGCATCTATGCCCGGGACGGGCGATGCTTGGAACTGCCGCTTGCCTCCAAGCGGGAAATCGCCGCGGCGATGCTGGAAATTGTCTTAACCAAACCGACGGTTCGGAACCAAAGCGAAAACGAGGAGGCGATGCAATGAAATTTGTGATCGACGATAAAATCCCGTTTCTCTCCGGCGTATTTGAGCCTTACGGGGAGGTTTTATACAAAAGCGGCAGCGCAATTTGTCCCGGCGATCTGGCCGACGCGGACGCCCTGATCGTCCGCACCCGGACAAAATGCGACGAAACTTTGCTCGGCAAAAGCCGCGTGTCTTTCGTCGGGACGGCGACCATCGGCATGGATCATATCGATCTAAAATATCTCGAAAACCGGAAAATTGCTTTTGCCTCCGCACCCGGGTGCAACGCCAATTCCGTTGCGCAATATTTCGCTTCCGTGATTTCTCATTGGTTCCCCTATCCGAAACGCGCGGTTATTGGTATTGTCGGCGTGGGGCATGTCGGCTCCGCGGTCGCCAAAATGGCCGCGATCCTGGGCCACGAAGTTCTGTTGTGCGATCCGCCGCGCAAAGAACGGGGGGATTTGCCGGAGGCGGTGGCGTTTCAAGATGTGCTCGCTCACGCAGATGTGGTGACTATGCATGTCCCGTTGACCTCCGAAGGTCGTGATCCGACGCGGAAGATGTTCTCGGACGATATGCTTTCTTTTTGCCGTCGCGGACAGTATTTCATCAATAGTTCCCGCGGGGCGGTGACCGAAGACTCCGCAGTTCGCAAGGCGATGGAATCGGGAATTTTTCGCGCGGTCGCGCTGGATGTCTGGAATCATGAACCGGAGATCGACCGGACGCTGTTGGAACAGGTTGATTTCGCGACTCCTCATATCGCCGGATATTCTCTGGACGGCAAGGCCAACGGTTCTTCCATGATCGTCCGGGCGGCGGCCCAGGCATTGCATTTGGATGAATTAAAGGATTGGCGCGTCGCGGAATTGCCAATTCCGCCTTCGGATGTCATTGACTTTCGGAGCGTTGCCGATTGCATTCATGCCAGCTACGATGTCGCGGCGGACACGCAGCGATTGCGCAATGCGCCGGAACAGTTTGAAATGCAGCGCGGCAATTATCCGTTGCGCCGGGAATTTGGCGCATACACAGTGAGGAATGCCCCGAAGGAGTCACAAATGGTGTTGAGCCGCTTGGGATTTCACTTGGGCGAATAGATGACCAGCGCTTTTGCGAAGGCGCAGCCGGGGGCAAGTTTGACTTTGTGGGGAAGATTCGCTTTGAGATAAACGGTGTCCGCTTTTTGCACTTCCCGCGTGTTGGCCGCTTCTGAAATGCTGAATTCCAACGTCCCCTCGAGCATGATGAACAGCTCCTCGGAGTCGTGCATGAGAAAGTCGCGATCCTCCTTGGCCGGAGTGTATTCAATAACGAAGGCTTCGATCTTGCGGCCGACGCTCCCATAGGCAAGCGCAAAGTAGCGAATGCCGTAACGGTCGCTGTCGTTGCGGTTGATCTCCACGCCGTCATCGAGTTTGCCGAAAAGATACTGCGGTTCGCTTCCCTCGTTGCCGAACAGCTCCGACAACCCCACCCCCAGCGCTTCCGATAACTTGTTCAGCGCTTTGAGCGAGGGCGTCAAGCGAAAATTCTCCACTTGCGAAACAAACCCCTTGGAAAAACCGCTTTTTCTTGCAAGCTCTTCCACAGTAAGATTTTGTGCAATTCTGATGTGTCGTATTCTCTGGGAAACCTTGAGTAGATCCATCTGGAACTCCGATTGATGCTGCTATCATCCGATGTGCCGATCCGTTTTTCGAAAATGCGAACCGAAGTCGACGGACATGCGCCAATATACTGTTTCCGCGTTGTTTTTGCAAGAAAAAAGCGCGCTTTCCGTATTTTTTTCTTGAAAGACGGCAATGCCGGACGACACTGCCAAAACTCGCATCGTGTCTTCCGGTGCCTCGGGAAAGGCCTGAAGACCCGTTTTTTGGGTGGTTACTCTCCGAGTAGCCTTTTCTCAAAATCGGGAACTTCATTCCATTCCCGATTCATCCGGAATCCATCGACGGGACTTTTGTCAGTGTCGTCAATGCCCTATGTTTACTCCGTCTCTTTCCGGTACGCGCCCGGGCTGATGCCGAAGATCCGTTTGAAGGTGCGGGAGAAATGAAAACGGTCGGACACTCCGATCAGATCGCAGATCTCCTTGATCGGAAGCTCTGTGGTGGTCAGAAGACGGGCCGCCTGGCTGTAACGCAGCGACAGCAGATATTGGTAGGGCGTTCCTCCGGTGACGGCTCGGAATTTGCGAAGAAACGCATTGGGCGTCAAGCCGGTGTTTGCGGCAAGCTCCGGCAAACTGAACGACGCGCCCGGCGTACTGCGCATGAGATCGCAGATTTTGACGATCCGGCTGTCCTCGGAAAGCCGGACCAGCGCATTGTCCGGCAGAAGTCCCATCGCGGTGGCGACAATGCGCATGGCCAGCAGCGTCTGCCGGAATGTCGCATCGGTGTTGTCCGTCAGACTGCGCTCCAGCGCGGTCACATCGTCATGCAGCGTCCCGGTCAGAGGGATGGACAGCACCGGTCGATCTGGAACGCCGCCGATTCCCGGCAGTTCATAATGGATGTAGAGCTGCAGCGGGGTGCTGCGGCAGAATCCGGTCAATTCGGAGTAGGGCGCGACAAAATAAAGCCGATCCGGCTGCAGGTCGATTTGTCCCGACGCCGTGCGAATGGCGGCGCCGGAATCCTGATTGTGATAGATTCTCCAGAAGCCGCCGGAGAGGAGAATCCCGTCCCAGAACGAGCCGAGCCGGATGGTGCGAACCGTTTCCACACGAAGTTGCCGACAGTCCGGGATATCGAAGTCAATTTGTTCCATGTCGTTTGTTATCCCATGGTTTTTGGTAATATAACCAGCGGGGGGACAAAATACAAATGACGGAGGCTTTTATTCGCACTTCTGCGCTCACAGGGGGGGATTTGGGCAAAAAAAATGGAGCGAGTGACCGGAATCGAACCGGCGACAATCACGTTGGCAACGTGATGCTCTACCAACTGAGCTACACTCGCACCTCTGTCTTGCGACG
>JAQUYX010000217.1 GCA_028691615.1 Victivallaceae bacterium | reverse complement strand
GGCGGTTCACTTTCCCCCGCAATATCCACTTGCCCAAATTCGAAATACCTGTCCGCTGAAACTCGCGTCCGGCCAGACTTGGCGATTCGTTGTCGAGCAGCCTTCGCAAAATCCCGCGCCCCGGTATCAATATGGAGTTGAGTATCTGGCTCTCCATGCGGATTACGAACGCGACGGGAAACTTCACCGTTTGTATGCCGATTTGCAAGGAAAGCTGCGCGAAGGACTTCAAGGCGCAAACGATTTCGCCCGGATCATCCCGAATTACTACGGGACGCCGGATCCGTCAGAACTTTCCCTGCCGACAAGCGTCCTGCAAAGAGATCTGCTGCTGCCGCTTCCGAAAAAGAGCGATTCCATGCTGTCGGAAGCGTGTATCGCCCCGTTGCGACGCAAGAAATCGCAACCGGAACCGGGAAAAATGGCGGCGGTGCTTGATTTTGAAGTTTGTTCCCCCGGAGAACTTCCCCTGACGGTAACACCGGTCAAAGGGATCGGCGTCTGGCTGAACGGACAAAAGATCCGCTGTGTCGGAACAATCACGCCGCAACCAGGAAGGAATCGCGTACTGGTGGTGCATCCTCGTTTTGAGGCGTTTCACATTGTGTTGAACCGGGAACGCCAAAGCGTGCGTTACCTGCCGATTCCGACCACCGCAGACTAAAATTTTCAGGGAAGAAGTCTCAGATTCCGTCTAATCCGCCAACCCCACTTCACAAAGGGTGAAATTGTGTCCAGTGCTCTGCGGATGTCGGTCGCTTAAAATTCGGATTTTGACCCGATGCTCCCCGTCGGGCAAATTGCACGCGACCGGCCGGACATATTTCTTCCCCCCCCAGTCTTCCGGAAAATACGAATCCAATTCGACGGGAATACCTTCGTCCACGGTGACGGAGACACGCCCGCTGGCACCCTTGATGGCCCAGAATACAAGGAAGATCGAACGGGCCGCCACCGAGAAATAAAATTCGTCTCCGGGCAGACACCCACTCCAACCGCGCGGCATTCCCGACAATTCCTCATGGAATTTCCATCCCGAATTGAAATGGACGGCAAGGGACTCCGGCGGCAGGATTTTGCCGATCGAAAAAATCCTGTCATGCAACGCCGCCGGAAGCGCACTCTCCGGGACAGGATCAGCGCATTGCGCGGCGGATTGAAAAAAACAATCCAAAAGTTCCGCCAGAAACCGATGTCCGTTCTCATTGGGATGCACTCGATCCGCGGCAATGTCACTCCAATGGAATTGGTTTTCCTGCAACGCCGCCGCCAGTGCATCTTGGTAACTAAGCATGGCAAGACCGTAATGCCGCCCGATACGCATTTGCGACTCCTGTTCGCTCTCCATCGATTCGAAGCACATGAAAATCAAAATCAGCGGCGGATGATTTTCCGCCCTCAAGATCTGCCGGACACACGCTTCATAGGTAGCGGGCGTGCCGCCCTTCCCCGCAAAATCATTGACCGCAAAATCAAGCATGACCAAATCCACCTTGTGGCAAAGCAGATCGCGCTCCAGCCGCAGCATTCCATAGTCCGAACCGGTCGCGCCGATTCCCGCATTGATTAAGGTAAATGTGCTCTTCGGATATCGTCGTTCCAGTTTGCGCAACAGCACATAGCTCCAGGAATCGTTCCGGTCTTTGCAGATCGCGCCTTCCGTAATGGAACCGCCAAACACTCCGATCGTCAAATGCTCGCCCTTTTCCGCGCGAAGGAAAAAATTATGCAGATTCTCCGGGATTTTGGATGTCTTCGCCGCAGTTTTCAAATACCGTTCCCCATCTGGCAACGCGGGAACGCTCGATTCGAATGAGTTCGCCATTGGTATTTTCATTTGTTTTTCCTCTCCTCCTGCTTCCCTCGGAAGATTTCCGCCTCGAAACAACAAGCTCGCCGCGCCATGACCGGATTTGAAAAATGAAGAGTTTCAATTATATTACCCATTGTCCACCCCCGATGAAGTTTTTATTGCTGAACGGAGAATGATTTTGTCAAGAACAAGTCGCACAAACGCCTCCGCCCCGGTCATCCTGCCTGATTCTCCTTTCCTGGAACTGGAGATCATACCGGGACATACCCGCATGAGCCATTGCCATTGGCAGGATTTCCGCAACAACGACTGGAATTTGCTGGAGCTGGTCGATGGGTGCGGGGTCGCCCAGTGCGATGAAATTCAAATGGTTTTGCGCCCTCGAACGTTCTATCTTTTCGCCCCGACGCAAACAGGCCGCTGGTATCGCACAGAGCGATGGGAGGGGTACTGGTGTCATTTTACCCCCCGTCTTCCAATTGAATGGCCGGCTCTGCATCCGGGTATTTATGCGCTGACCGAACTGGATACTCCGCCTCTTGAAGTCCGGCGGATTCATCGCAACCTGATGGAAATCAATCGTCTGGCAAGGAGCAACCGGGACGGATGGTACCCCCTTGCAGGAAATCTGATTGAAAATATTCTGCTCCGAGGCAATTTGCTCGCGCACCATCAAAAAATGCCGCTCCCGCTGCAAAAAGCAGTGAATCTGCTCAATGATTTTTCCAGTCCGCGCACAATGGACGAGATCGCCGAACAAATCGGAATGTCCAGATCTTCCTTCTATTGCGCGTTCCGAAGCAAATACGGTATTTCTCCGCGTTTGTTTCGGGAGCAGCGGCAATTTCACGCCGTCTGTCAACTTCTGACGGAAACGTCCTTGCCGCTCCGCGAAATTGCAAGAAGCTGCGGATTCCCGGAGATGCCGCAATTCTTTCTCCGCTTCAAAACCCTTTTCGGCGTCACTCCGGGAAATTACAGGGAAACGCATGGCCTCCGGGAATCGGTGACGCCGGATTGTGTCAATCCACATTTCAGAGATCCATCGGCAGAACAATAATTTCCGTTTCCCCGGATTCCAGACACACCTCACCGGAGGCGGCCTTTCCGCGGCAAAGCATCGCCCCCTCCCCGGGAAGCGATACCACGCGAGGTTCCTCCGCGTAATTATGGAGCATCATGAGCCGGACGGACGATTCCGTATCAAGACATCTGGCCGTCACTCCGGCGGGCGTTTCCCAATCCGGCGCGATCTTGGCACACTCGGCAAAGTCAATGATGTCGCGCGCATTGTCCGCAGCATCTTCGTCGTAAAGCGTCCGCGCCAGCGACAAGCCCCAAAGTCGGGTATGCCCCTTCCCGTATTGTGCATCGACGGAGGCAATCGTGCCGTCGGAATAGCGGGCATGAATATGCGCGTTGTCCAGAGGAACAAGTTCCTGACGGACATGTTGTCCACACGGGCGTTTTCCGTCGTCTGTCGCGGCATGGATTCTTTCCGATTGCGCAATAAAATCACCTTCCCGGGCGCCGAACACAGACGCAAGATCATGTCCGGGAATCGCGTGCCGCAGATACATGTGTTCATCCAGCCATGCGAAACGCCCGTCCGCCCAAACCGCGCCGCCGTTTTCAATAAAAGAGCGGATCGCTTGGGCGCATTCGGCCCCCAAGAGTTCGGTTTCCGGCAGATAAAGCACTTTATAACGCGTCAATGCTCCGGCAAGCACATCCGCCTCCGAGAGAAATTCCACCCGGAAATTCGCTTCGTTCAAAGCCCGATAACACCCCATCAGTGCGCGATGATAGTTCATAAGCACATCCGGCGACCGCGGTTTATCCTGCCATTGCACATAATGCATCACCGCGTTGCTGTGGGACTCCAGAATCGCAATGGAGGCCGGCTTACGGCGGGCGGAAAGCAGGAGTTTCCGGTTTCCCGCGAAGATCTCCGAAAAACGACGCACGCTTTTTGACCGCGCGGTTTCCGCTCCGTCCGCGGCGGAGCGCAGCCCGAATTCGCCAAGTTCAAACGTTCCAGACCGCCACGATTGGAATTGCCAGTGAATCACGCCGCACAGTCCTGCGGCCCACGCCTGCCACAATTCATAAAACATCGTCTCGGGGGAAGGCGTGTAGAGTGTGACGTTTCCGTCGCTGGTTCCCGCCTGCAGTTCCCCGACCATCGTTTTGCCGTCACGACGCCAGCTGTAGGTGCGATC
>JAQUYX010000042.1 GCA_028691615.1 Victivallaceae bacterium | reverse complement strand
ACACTGTTCGCGTGCGCTTTGCGCCAGAGCTTCGGCAAGGATTTCCGTGCGGCGTGCGCCGTCCGCGGCGGCAAGTTTTAAGCGATACGATTTGGCCAGACTGCCTGAATTCGCGCCCACCCGGATCACAGTGCCGTGCTTGCGCGCGGCCTCCGCGACCTGCCGGACCGCGTCCTCCGAACCGATGTTGCCCGGATTGATCCGGATGCCCGGCGCGCCCGCTTCGATGGCGCCCAGCGCGAGACGGTAATCAAAATGGATATCGGCCACCACGGGAAGGGGGCTTTTTTTTACGATTTCTTTGAGTCCGGCGAGCGACGCCTCATCCGGCACGGCCACACGCGTGATGTCACAGCCCAGTTGCGCCGTGCGCCGGATCTGCGCCAGCGTGGCGTTGGCGTCGGAAGTATGCGTATTGCACATAGTTTGGATCGAAACCGGGCTGTCGCCACCCACCGGGACGCCGCCCAACATGAATGTCCGCGTGTGCCTTCTCATAATCGCAACGGTTATTTGCTCTGGGGTTGTTTCACCGTCGGCGCACTGCTCTGTGCCGGACGGAAGTCATTGTATAGCCGCAATACATCATAGAACGAAACATAAAGCATCAGCGCCACCAGCAGTGTCACAAAGACCACGGAAACGCTTTTGATGATGCGCGACGGCAATGGTTTTCCAAAGATCAGCTCAATCACGCCGAACAGTACATGTCCTCCATCCAGCACCGGCAGCGGCAGCAGATTGAAGATCGCCAGCGCGAAAGAGATCACCGTCACAAAATAGATTCCGGTCATGAACGAGGAGTTGCGCACCGATTCGAAGAGAATACGTCCCATCCCGATCGGGCCAGACATATGACGCGGCTTGATGGAACTGGTTTCGGTGGTCAACTGCATCTTGTTGCCCAGATATACGGCCATGCCGCGCAAGGATTTGTAACTCATGTCGATCGTCTGCACAAAGACTTGCCACGGCGTCGGATAATCGCGCAGCCCCACCGCCGCATCGATGGTGTAATAATCGAGCTTGCGGCTGGAAACCTGAATGGTTTTTGTCTTGCCCGCGCGTTCGATCTGCATGGTCACGGTGCGCATTTTGGTGTTTTCCACGGTGAAGAAGGTTTGCGCATCGGTCAACGCCTTGCCATCCACGGACACAATCCGGTCGCCCGGAAGCATTCCCGCTTCGGCCGCCGGAAGAAATTCCCCGACGGAGACCACGCGCAACGGCGTCGAAGCGCCTTCAAAGGAGAATCCGAACAGGTATTTGTCATCCTCGGGCACGTCCGTCTGGCGCACCGGGGTGATTTTGATGTTCAGCACCTCGCTTTTGCGCCGGATCTGGAAATCAAGCGGACGGCTTCCCGCCTGATCGATATAATACTGAAATTCCGAAAAATCGGTAAATTCATGCCCGTTGACCGCGAGCAGCACGTCGCCGGAACGCATCCCCGCCGACTCCGCGATTCCGCCCTTTCCCGGGTACAGTTCGATCGGAATACGGGGACGGAAGAAGGGATAGGCAATCTTTTCGAACTTTAATTTCCCTCCGACATGCGGATTGACTTCCGGGGTGTAGCGAATCGTTTCCGTCGCCCCGCCCCGGCGCACATCCAACTCGACTTCCCCGACCGTGAAAAGCACCTGCTGGACAAATTCCATCCAGGTTCCCCGGAAATTTTTGTGGTTGACCTTGACGATCACATCGCCCGCGCGAAGCCCCGCACGATACTCCGGCGAATCGGGAATCACCGCCGCCACTTCGATCGCCCGCATCTTCGGGCTGTCCTGCGGCATTCCGAAGGCCCACAAGAGGCAGCCCAGCAGGAAGCCCAACGCAATATTTGACAAAGGTCCTGCCACCGCCGTGGCAATCCGGCTGACCGGCGTGGCGCGGGGGAGTTTTGTGCCGTCGGCCGCCTTGGGCTCTTCGTCGGCTGCGTCGATCTGCGGAAGCTCCACGTATCCGCCGAAGGGGAGACAGCCGATGCGGTATTCCACGCCGTTGACCTTCTTGCTCCAGATTTTTTTAAAGCCGATCGAGAATGCGTCGATATGCAGGCCACGCCATTTCGCCACGAAAAAGTGTCCCAATTCATGGATGAAAATGCACATGCCTCCGAAGAAAAGCATGAAAAGCACCGCTCCGACAATCGAGAGAAAATCCCAGAAGTCCACCACGATCAAAGCCCCTGACTGATAAAATGTTGTCCGATTTCAAGCGCTTTCGCGCGTCCGTTCCGGTCGATTTCCCGCAAATCCTCCCAATTTTCGGCCTCCGGGAAGTTCACTTGGGATATCACCTCTTCAACAATAGCGCAAATTGCGCCGAAAGCAATCTTTTTTTGCAGAAAAAGCTCAACGGCAATGTCATTTGCCGCATTTAAGAGAGCGCCGGAGCCTTTTTTGCCCTCGACCACCCACGGCGCCAACTTCAACGCCGGATAGCGTTTCAAATCCGGCGGCGCAAAGTGCAGCGTCATCGTCCGGCTGAAGTCCAACGCCGCATAGGCAACGCGCCCTTCCTCCGGATAGTTCAGCGCATACGCAATCGGCTGACGCATGTCGGAATCCGCCATCAGCGCCATCGTCCCTCCGTCGGTAAACTCCACCAGCGCATGCACCAGCGATTCCCGATGCATGACCGCGCCGAGCTTCTCCATCCCGAACTGAAAAAGATGATGCGCTTCCGCCAGTTCCAAAACTTTATTGATCATCGTGGCGGAGTCCACCGTGATCTTGCGCCCCATCGACCAATTCGGATGACGGAGAACCTCCTCCACGGTGGCGTGATCCATTTTTTCCACCGGAAAATCGCGCAATGCTCCGCCGGAGGCCGTCAGATGAATTTTGCGCACCGAATCGGGATTGCGCCCTTCCAGACACTGGAAGACCGCGCTGTGTTCGCTGTCCACCGGCACGATCCGTCCCTTGCCCCGTCTGGCGCATTCCTGGACGAAAGCCCCGCCCGCGACCAGCACTTCTTTGCTTGCCAGCGCCACCGTTTTGCCGTGTTCCAGCGCGCGCAGGACAAACGGCAACGCGGGCAGTCCCGCAATGGCGCAGAGCACCAGATCCACCTGTGGATCGCCCATCAGTTCCAACGCCTGCGCCTTCTCCTCCGGTACGGCACAGCAAAGCGCCGCCCCCGCATGAAGCTGCTTCGCCAGTCCGAGCAGCGTTTGCGCATCATGGTTGCCCACCAGAGCGCGCACATGAAAACGCTCCGGCGAATCCGCGGCGACGCGGCATCCGTTGCGTCCGACCGAGCCGGTCGCGCCCAGAATTACAAGGTTTTTGCAAGCAGTGCAATTCATATTGCGGCAGCGTTCCTTTCCAGCATCAACGTGACCGGACCGTCATTTTCCAGCTTCACAGCCATATCCGCCCGGAACCGTCCCGCAGCCACGGGAATGTTGAGTTTTCGCAGCTCATCCAGAAAAATTTGATACAAGGCGTTCGCCTGTTCCGGCGGAGCGGCCGCAAGAAAATCCGGCCGCCGGCTTTTTTCCGCATTTCCGTAAAGGGTGAACTGCGAAATCGCAATGATTCCGCCGTTGACCGCATTCAAAGACAGATTCATCTTGCCGTCTTCGTCCTCGAAAATCCGCAGATTTACACATTTCGCCGCCAGATAGGCCGCTTCCTTCGCCGTATCGGAGTGGGTCACGCCGACAAAAACACACAGTCCTTTGCCGATTTCGCCGACCACTTCTCCGGCGACCCGCACCTGACAGTAATTGACTCGTTGTACCAGACAGCGCATGGATTGTTCCGTATTTTCAGCGGATGAGTTTCATAAATTCACTGCGGGTGGCCGCGTCGGAACGGAAACTGCCTTGCATGGCCGATGTGGTCATGACAGAGTTCTGCTTCTCCACTCCGCGCATTTGCATGCACAGGTGGCGCGCTTCCATGACCACACCGACGCCCTCGGCGTCCAAAACGCTCATCAGCGCGTCCCCGATCTCGTGGGTCAGGCGTTCCTGAATCTGCAGCCGTCGCGCAAACATGTCGACAATCCGCCCGATTTTGCTTACGCCGATAATTTTCCGGTTGGGAATGTACCCGACGTGGCAGCGGCCGAAAAAGGGCAGCAGATGGTGTTCGCAGAGACTGAAAAATTCAATATCCCGCACGATGACCATGTCGTCCCCCGCCGCTTCGAAGATCGCGTGGTTGACAACTTTGTCCAAATCCTGCGAATATCCGCGCGTCAAATATTTCAGACTGCGTTCCACCCGCTCGGGGGTTGCGAGCAACCCTTCGCGGTCGGGATTTTCGCCCAGTTTGAGAATCAGTTCCCGGATCAGATCCTGCATTTTTCTTTTGTCAACTCCAATTGTCTTGCCGTGAAAAAAAATCTTTTCAGATTCCGCGTTTGAGTAATTCGCTGTTGACCGCCTGTCGGATCCCGCGCAAATCAATGACTCCCAGCGGCTTGCGCTCGGTTTCCCCGATCACCGGCATCTGGTCGATCCGCAACTGCTGCATCCGGTCGTAAACGCTGTGCAGCGTCTCTTCCGGAGAAGCCGCTTCGGTGACCGGCGTCATGATGTCGGCGACCAGAAGCCACCCCCAGCACTCCCGGTCCGACAGAATGTCCTTGAGCGATTCGAAGGTCAGAATTCCCCGGATGGCGTTGTTGTCGTCCACCACCGGATAGATCAACAAATCGTAACGGGTGAAATATTTCACCGCATCGGCGATCGAACTGGATTCCCGCAGCGGCGGCGGCTGGCCGCCCAGAAGATCCTTGACCTTGAGATCGTTCATGATGTCCTCTTCGGTCAGGTTCTTGCCCTCTTCCCCGGATTTGCGCAGCGACAGCTTGACCGACACCGGCCCGATCAGCTGCAGCAGCAGCGTCGTGGCCGTCACCACGTACACGATCATATCGCTGAGCAGCAGATCCTTCGTCACCGGAATGCGTCCGAGTTTATCTCCGGCGACAATCGCCAGTCCGATGGCTACTCCGCCCTGCGCAAAGAGTCCCAACCCCAGATAGTTGCGCACCGACGGCGCCGCTCCGGTCAGTTTCGCGCCCGCCCACGAACCGGCGGCTTTGCCGAAATTTCTGCCGACGATGTAGGTCAGGACAATTCCCCACAGCCAGAGCGGCATGTCCTTGAGCGCCAGACGCGCTCCGACCATCACAAAGAAAATAATATAGATGGGCGTGGCAAACGCCCGCAGCAGCCGGAAGACCTCTTCACTGCGGCGCGGCAGCAGATTGACCAGCAGAAAACCGACCATCATGGCCGCGAGAATCACATCCAGTTTGCCCGCGTCGGCGATCCCGATGACCAGTGCCAGCATTCCGATGGTCATGGCCGCCGCCCGTTCGTTGCGCGCAAAGCGCTTCAGAAACAGCACCACCGCCACCGCGAAGGCCGTTCCCAACGCCACCGACGCGGCCAGTTCCGTAAACACCTGACCGAGCGAACGCATGACCGAACCGGTATTGCTGGTCAGCAGCTGGGCGGTGCTCGAGCACAGCCCGTAAAGGGTCAGCGCCAGCGCGTCGTCCAGCGCCACGATTGCCACGATCGCCGCAGTGAGCACGCCTTTGGCGCGATACTCCCAGATGACGTCGATCGTCGACGCCGGGTCGGTCGCCGAGGAGATGGCGCCCAGGACCAACCCGGAGGCGATTGCCGCGGGAATGCAGTGGGTGATCTTCCATACGATCAATGCGGTGCTCAACGCCACCAGAATGGTTGCGCAGATTCCTTCAAAGAGCAAAATCGTGATGAATTGACGGGCATATTTTTTGAATCCCGCCAGCTTGAGCTCTCCGCCGACGAGAAAACCGATGATTCCCAGGGCAAAAATATTGACCGAACGCATGGAGGCCAATCCCGCGGAATCGATCACCCGCAGGCCGCTTTCCCCGAGCAACAGCCCGATGACGATGTATCCGACCACCTGCGGGAAGCGGATCTTCTGGAAGAACCAGCCTCCGGCCATGCCGCCGAGAATACCAAGACCGATGAGAATCAGAATTGTCATAATAAGTAGTTCGGAGTCCTTATTGGAATTTTTGGGGCGGTTTGTGGGACACATGTTTTTTGCCCCCCGCTTGCGACAAGACGATTAAGCGGGGCGGCCGGTCAGGAGGGTGAATAACTCCGCGCTGGTTTTGCATTGAAGCGCCGCTTCGAGCGCGGCGGGGTTTTTGAATGTTCCGCTGATGCGCGACAAAAGCCGCAGATGGCGGCTGTGCTGATCTTCCCGCGCGACGATCATGCAGACGAAACGAACAGGCAATTCGTCCATCGATTCATAGTTGCTCACGCCGTCGCGCACAACCGCCACGGTGACGGTCAGATGGCGCACGGTTTTCAGCCGCACGTGGGGAATCCCGATCCCAAGTCCGATGCCGGTGCTCATTAGCTCTTCCCTGCCGAACACCCCCAGACGGAGACTTTCCGCCGAGCCGAACGAACCGGAACGCACGGTCAGTTCAATCATCTTGTCCAGCAGTTCCCGCTTGTCGATCTTGTCCAGCAGAAGAACCCGGTCCGGAGTCAACAAATCGGCAAATTCCAGATCGGAAAAATCCACCGGATCATGGGATGGTGCATCGCTGGACGTCATTTTGGGGCAAGCCTCCTGCAGAAAATCGTTTTTCTTTTCATAAAGAGACTAATATACCATGCTTTTGGGAAAAAGCAAAGTTTTTCAATGCGGCACCGTCGATTTGCCGTTGTAAACCTGCGGCGCGCGGGGTTTTTCACGCTTCAGATTGGAAAAGGCGGGGGGAGTGTGCTATATTAATGCGTCCAGATAGATTTTTTTGCAAATCGGAGAAGAAGGGAATTCCCAAAATATGAGCAAAGCGATCAATGAATCGGCCCGCAATGCCGAGAAACTTTACCTCGGGATTGACATCGGCAGCACTACGTTCAAAGCCGTGCTGCTGACCGACCGCGGTCGAGTCCGGCACAGTGTCTATCAGCGGACCAAACCGGCCGAGTCCGGGCGTGTACACTGCTCCGGGCGCTGCACCGGATGCGGAGCATGCAATTTTGGAGCTCTGCGTCAGACGGTGGACAAATTCCTCGCGGACGCGGGAGTGGACGGTTTTGACGACATCACCTGCACGGTGGTCACCGGCAGTCAGATTGTCGATGAGACAGTCAAATTTCTGCCGTATGATTTCCGGGTGAGCGAGGTCACTGCGCATGTCGCGGGCGCGCGTCATTATTATCCGGACTGCAAGGCGATTCTCGTCGTCGGCGGGCAGGATTCCAAGGCGATGGTCTTCAATGAACATATGCGCATGTGGAACTACAAGATGTCCGGCATCTGCGCCGCCGGCACGGGCGCGTTTCTCGACAGCGTGGCGGCCAAACTGAATGTCCCGGTGGAGGAGATGAGCGACCGGGTTAATTACGACAGCGATCTGGAGTTTTCCAGCGTCTGCGCCGTGCTGAGCGCAACGTCGATCAATAAATTCAAAAACCGCTTCCCCCTCGGGGAAATCATCGCCGGGGCCTGCCGGGCGCAGGCCCGCACGATCATGTCGGGCGTGGGCGAACTGTTCTTCGGATTCAAAGGCGACATCATCTTTCAGGGCGGCGTGGCCTACAACCGGGCGGTGGCGTACTATCTCAAGGAGATCACCGGCAACAATATCATCATCCCGGAATTTCACAGTGTGATGGGGGCGCTCGGCGCCGCCTGTCTTGCCCGGGAATTTGTCTCGCTGCGCACCCGGATCAATACGGAGGGGCTTCAGCCGGCGCCGGTGCGCAAACTGCAATCCGTGGCACTGCGGGCTTTGAGCAACAAGCGCGATCTGCTCGGACGCGGAACCGGCGCGCCGTTGATCTGGCGCAACCTCTTCTTTCCGCCCGAGATCCTCAACGCCATGGGCGCGCGGATCATGACGCTGGAAACCTATGCCGCACTCTTCGCGAGAAACCACCACAAGGTCAAGCATGCGTTCGACAATGCCGCGTGCAAAGGGTTCTCCGGCGAAACCTGCAGTTTTCTGCGGGTACTCGAAGGAGTTCCGTTGCCCGAACCGGCCTATGGCGTTTCGACGTCTCAGCCCTGTCAGCAGGGCGAACGGGTTTTCCGGGATCTGGCCCGAAGCTACGGGATCGAAGACCGTTTCTTTTCGCTCAACACGCCCTTCAGTGACATCGGCAATTCGCTTGAACATGTTGCCGAGGATCTGGAACGCAGCGTGACGATGATGGAAAAGAGCACCGGTTTGAAGATGGATATGGCAAAGCTGCGCGAGGCATGCGAGCTATCCAACGAGGCCAGATATTATGCGTCCAAGTGTGCGGAGCTGCGTTTTCAGAGTCCGCCGCTGCTGCGCGGATCGCAGGCGATTTACTTTGCCGGAATCTTTTCCCAGCAGTGGGGCCGTCGCGAGCTGGTCGAGATCGAGAAGACTTTCCACCGGGAACTCATGGAGATTCGCGAGGAAATCGGCGACAAGGTGAAAGTGGAAGACACCCATCGACTGCTCTGGCTGCATCTGCCGCCGTTCTACAATCAGGAGCTTCTGGATTATGTGGAGCTTACTTGCCACGCGCCGATTGTGTTTGAGGAGGTCAACGCGGTCGAGTGGGGCGAGCTGGACGTCAGCGATCCTTACCGTTCTCTGGCGCGCAAGCTGCTGACCGTCGGCTTCATGGATCCCTCGCTGCGGGTCAAGTCGATCATCAAGCGCAGCCACGAGGCGAAGTTCAACGGCTGTCTGCTTTACAATCACGGGTTCGGCCGCTGCTCGATGGCGGACAGCTCGTTTATCAAGCATCTGCGTGAGGAGCTCAACAAGGAGGCGATTCCGCTTCTGGTCATCGACGGCGACTGCGTGGATCAGACGGTGGACCCGTGCAGCACCTATACGAAGGTGACCGCTTACGTGGAGGCGCTCAACCAGAAGAAATTCGGCAATATTTTCGGACCGCTGCGCTAAGGGATCCCTTTTCGCGCTGTAAGTCCGTTCTTTCATGTTCATAAGGAGAAGTTACACTATGATCCGTCGTCAGAATCAGTACCGCAAAGAGATCCGGGACGCGATGAAGGGCGGCGACATGTCCGTCGAGATCGCGCATCTTTGGGAAGCCGAAGAGCTGGGCAGAAACTCCCGTCTTTTTGCCACCCTCACATTGAAAGTCGGTGCTTCGATCGGGTATCATGTCCATGAACATGAGGCGGAGTATTTCACGGTCCTCTCCGGCCGCGCCGAGGTCGATGACAACGGGAAAACTGCGATTCTTGAGCCTGGCGACACCATTCGGACGGGAGCCGGCGAGGGGCATTCGGTGCGATCCGTGGGCGAAGAGACCCTGGTGCTGCTGGCTGTAATTGTGGCCGACTGAGCGCGGGGAGAGGAATGCGAATGAATCAGGCGCTTTTGCTGGAATGTGCGGCCCGGTACGGGACTCCTTTGTATGTTTACGACGGCGACCGGGTGCTGGAACAGTACCGTTCGCTTTACGACTTCATTGATTACGACAAGCTGGAAATCCACTACGCGATGAAGGCCAACTTCAACGTGGGAATCCTGAAACTCCTGCGGGACGCAGGCGCTTCGCTGGACACGGTCAGCCCCGGGGAAGTCCTGTTGGCTTTGAAGCTTGGCTTCGACCGTTCGAAAATCATCTACACGGCCAACAATATGACCGATGAAGAGTTCGAGGCGGTGCTTTCGCTCGGCGTAACCATGAACATCGGGTCGTTGTCGCGATTGGAGAAAATCGCCAAACGGCATAAGGGAATGCGGCTTTGTCTGCGCTTTAATCCGGACGTTACCGATGGCGACAGCGCCGCCACGATGACCGGCGGGGATTTGACCAAATTCGGCATCCTCTTCGATGATCTCGACAAGGTAAAGGCGCTGGTCGATCGGGGCAATCTCAAGGTGATCGGACTGCATGAACACACCGGCAGCGGCCTTCAGCACACCGAATCGGTGTACCGGAGCATGGATAATCTTATGGCGATTGCCACGCCGGAGAATTTCCCGGATTTGGAATTTATGGATTTCGGCGGCGGATTCAAGGTGCCGTACAAACCCGGCGAAGCGCGCGTGGATTACCGGCAGATGGGGCGGGAGATCCGGGAGAAGTTTGTTGCGTTCTGCCAGGGCTATGGGCGCAAGCTCAAGCTGTATTTTGAACCGGGAAAATATATGGTCGCCGAGTGCGGAAGTCTCCTGGTGACGGTCAATACGATCAAGCACAACCGCACGCGCACGATCGTCGGATGCAACTCCGGGTTCCCGCAGCTGATCCGGCCGATGTTGTACGGCGCGTACCACCGGATTGTCAATCTGAGCAATCCGGACGGCAAGGAGGCGATGTACGACGTCTGCGGCAATATCTGCGAAACCGGAGACCGGTTTGCCGAACAGCGTCCGCTCCCGGAGGTGCGCGAATCGGATGTGCTGTCGATTGAAAACGCCGGTGCGTATTGCTATTCGATGGGCGGCGTGTACAATCTGCGGCCGATGCCGGGGGAAGTGGTGGTGGTCAAGGGCGTTCCCGCTCTGGTGCGTCCGGCGCTGACCAATGAAGAATTGGTCGATCGGATTTTGGCCATGAGCGACGGTGCGATCCCCAAAAAGGCCTGAATCCGGGCTTTTTTGGGAGCGTTTTTTGCGAGGCAGGATTGAAAAAAACGTTGTCCATGCTATATTACCGCGACCGAAACATAGAGGAAAAAACAGATCGTCATGGAATATATTGCTGTTCTTGATTTCGGCTCGCAGTACAGCCAGCTGATCGCCCGGCGCATTCGTGAATGCCACGTTTACAGCCGGATTCTCCCCTACAACACTCCGGTGGAGAAGCTCAGGGAGGAGATGCCTCTGGGGATTATTCTCTCCGGAGGACCCTCCAGTGTTTATTCAGAAAAAGCCCCCAAGTGCGATCCGGAGATCTTCCATCTCGGCATTCCGGTGCTGGGAATTTGTTATGGATTGCAGCTGATGATTCATACGCTCGGCGGCAAAGTCGGGCGCGGCGCGGCGCGCGAATATGGCAAAGCGATGCTCTCGATCCGGGAGACCGGCGGCCTTTTTGAAGGGCTGCCGCCGGAGATTCAGGTCTGGATGTCGCATGGCGACAAAGTTGAATCCGTGCCGGAAGGTGTGGAAGTACTGGCGGAATCGGGCAATACGGAATATTGCGCGGTGAAATTTGCCGGGCGTCCTTTCTACGGGATTCAATTCCACCCGGAGGTCGTGCATACGCCGGAGGGGCGGACGATTCTGGGGAATTTCTGCCGCAAGATCTGCGGGGCTTCCGGAAGCTGGAATATGCGTTGTTTTATTGACGAAGCGACGCAGGCCATTCGGAATACGGTCGGAGACAAGAAGGTGATTCTGGGGCTTTCCGGCGGTGTTGATTCGAGTGTGGCGGCGGCGCTCATCCACCGCGCGATCGGGACGCAGTTGACCTGTATTTTTGTCAACAACGGATTGCTGCGCAAGAACGAAGCGGAGAAGGTGCAGGATCTTTTCGGTCGCAATTTCAAGATGAATCTGGTTTATATCGATGCGACGGACCGTTTTCTGGATAAGTTGGCCAATGTTTCCGAGCCGGAGAAAAAGCGCAAAATCATCGGGCGGGAATTTGTCGAAGTCTTTAACGACGCGGCCCGTTCGATTGACGGGGCGGTGTTTCTCGCACAGGGGACGACTTATCCCGACGTGATTGAAAGTGTGCCGATCGATGGGAATCCTTCCGCGATGATTAAGAGTCACCACAATGTCGGCGGGTTGCCCAAAGAGATGAAATTCCTTCTTTTGGAGCCGTTGAGCCGCCTCTTCAAGGACGAGGTGCGCGAAGTTGGCCGTCAGCTGGGACTTCCCGATGATGTGGTCATGCGTCAGCCGTTCCCGGGGCCGGGACTGGCGGTGCGTCATCTCGGGGCGGTGACGCGCGAGACGCTGGATATTCTGCGCAATGCCGACCAGGTTGTGAGTGAGGAGATCCGCAAGGCGGGACTGTATTATAAGATCTGGCAGGCGTTCGCGGTGTTTCTGCCCGTGCGCAGTGTCGGAGTGATGGGAGATGAGCGGACATACGATTATACGATCGCGCTGCGCGCGGTCGAAAGCTCGGACGGGATGACCGCGGATTGGGTGGAGTTGCCCTATCCTGTGCTGGGGGCGATCTCCAACCGGATCATCAACGAGGTCGATGGCGTGAACCGGGTGGTTTACGATATCACTTCCAAGCCTCCGGGCACGATTGAGTGGGAATAAAATCGATCCGCGCGCAGAGACGCCGGAGAAGGAGGGCTTCGATCATGCAGATTATTGCAGGGAAGGCGCGTAAAGTGGAATTGCTTGTGCCTCACGGCATGCAGCTGAGGCCCACAATCGGAAGGGTGCGCGAGGCGCTCTTCAATAGCATCGGTTCTCTCGAAGGACGGGTGGTGGTGGATCTCTTCGCCGGAGCGGGCGGACTGGGGTTGGAAGCCGCCAGCCGCGGCGCGGATCAGGTGGTGATGATCGAATCCGATCCGGCGCACGTCCGGGTGATCGAGCAGAATATTCTTGCGGTTCAAAAAGCGGGAGTGCATTCGCAGCTGCGAATTCTCCAGTGCGACGCCACGCGCGCGGAGGTTTACACGAGGAATATGCCCGCTCCCGAATTGATTTTCAGCGATCCGCCGTATGCCGAATCGGTGCGGTATTTCAATGCGATGCTTTCCAGCTATGAATTTCGTCATTGGGCGCAGCACGCGGTGTTGATCTGGGAGGTTCCCAACTACGACGGCGCGCTGGGGGAATTTGTGAATCACGGAGAGTATTTTACCGAAGAGCAGACCCGCAATTACGAAGGGGTGGATTTCGTGATGGGGCGGGTCGCGCCTCCGCTGAAGCTCGGGGAAGACGGTACGGCGGAAACTCGCACGGAGTAATTTTCCTCCTCTTGCGTTAAAGGATGTAACACATGCTTGCTCGAACGACGGCTGCCGGGTTGACCGGAATGGAGACACATCTGGTGGCCGTTGAGATCAGCGCATCCGGACGCGGCGAACAGTCGATGGTCTCGATTGTCGGCCTTCCCGACGCGGCGGTGCGCGAAAGCCGCGACCGGGTGCGTGCGGCGATCGGGAGTTCCGCCTTGGCTATGCCCTCCGGCAATATCGTACTTAATCTGGCTCCCGCGGATCTGGCCAAGGAGGGGGCTGCCTTCGATCTAGCGATCGGTTGCTTAATGGCGGCTGCGGGCGGGGCGGTCAACCGGGAACGTCTGGCGCGCTTTGCGCTGCTCGGCGAATTGGCATTGGATGGATCGGTGCGTCCGGTCAAAGGAGTTCTGCCGATTGTCGATTGTCTGGATCGAGTTGACGAGCTTGACGGCGTGATTGTACCGGCGGCGAATGCCGACGAAGCCGCGCTCCCCGCGCGGAGAATCAAAGTCTATCCGGTCCGGCATCTGCGGGAGGCCGTGGAAATTCTCAATGGCAAAGCCGTTGAATCATATCATGCTTCGCTTGGCAAATTTCAAGAGGAGTCTTTGGAGGAGATCGGTGATTTTGCCGATGTCAAAGGGCAGGCGCTGGCGCGCAGGGCCATGGAGGTGGCGGCGGCCGGCGGGCATAATTTGCTGATGATTGGACCGCCGGGAACCGGCAAATCCATGCTGGCAAGCCGTCTGGTGGGGATTCTTCCGCCGATGACATTGGAGGAGACGCTGGAAACCAGCCGGATTCATAGTGTCCTTGGGCTGCTGGAGGGGAAAGCGTTGGTGGATCGGCGGAGTTTTCGAAGCCCCCACCATACGATCAGCGACGCCGGATTGACCGGGGGCGGCAAAAATCCGCATCCCGGAGAGATTTCTCTGGCGCACAACGGGGTGCTTTTTCTGGATGAATTGCCCGAGTTCAAACGCAATGTGCTGGAGGTGCTGCGGCAGCCTTTGGAGAAGGGGGTGATTCATGTGGCGCGGGCATCTGGAACGTGCGAGTTTCCCTGTCGCTTCATGCTGGTGGCGGCGATGAATCCATGTCCCTGCGGGCGCGGCGAGGTGGAACTGGGCTGCCGGTGCACGGCGGCGGAGAAGTTGCGTTACCGGCGCAAGGTTTCGGGGCCGTTGCTGGATCGGATTGATTT
Source organism: Victivallaceae bacterium (assembly GCA_028691615.1). Lineage (GTDB taxonomy): Bacteria > Verrucomicrobiota > Lentisphaeria > Victivallales > Victivallaceae > JAQUYX01. The sequence goes on along the minus strand of JAQUYX010000042.1, from coordinate 5,310 downwards.
GCATGTGGAATTGCGACAGCTCTCGGAGGAGGAGTTGCTGCATGCGCCGCGGGGAGAGTCGAGTGCGGCCATTCGGGAGCGGGTGGTGGCGGCGCGTGCGGTGCAGCAGGAGCGGTTTGCATCGAGCGGGAAATATTGCAATGCGATGATGAGCAGTGCGGATTTGCGGAAGTATTGCGCGATCGATGCGCATTCTGAAGTGCTGCTGCGGCAGGCGATTGCGGCGTTCAAGTTGAGCCCGCGCGCTTACGACCGGATTCTCAAGGTTGCCCGGACGATTGCGGATTTGGCGCATAGCGAAAAACTGTGTCAGGAGCATCTGATGGAGGCGATCACCTACCGGTCGATGAATTTCTGAATGCGGAATAAGGCGGGGGCGAAAATCCCGGAGAGCAAATGAAGATTTATGCGGATAGTGATGCCCTGCCGCGTCCGTTGAAGGACGCGCTGCTTCGGGCGGCGCAGCGGACGCGGACGGAAACTTTTTTTGTCGCGGCCCGGTCGCCTCGGCTGCCGGAGTCGGAGTTTGTGCGTCCGGTCGGAGCCGGAAGCGCGTTCAATGGAGCCGACGATTGGATTGTTGAAGAAGTTTGCGCAGGCGATCTGGTGATTACCGCGGACATTCCGCTGGCGGACCGGGCCTTGGCGAAAGGGGCGGAGGTGCTCAATACCAAGGGGGAATTTTTTACGGCCGGGAATATCAAGAACGCAATGGCCATGCGGGAACTTCTTGACGAGCTGCGGGTATCCGGCGAGATTGCGGGGAATGCGGCTCCTTTTTCGGAGCGGACCCGTCTTCGTTTTATCGATGCGCTGAATCGTTTTCTGCAGAAACCCCGCTAACGGCGTTGGACGATCCTGCCCGAAAACGCACGCTGCGTCTTCTTTGGTTTTGACAAAATCTTCCGATTTTAAAAGAGGCACTTGACAAGGATTGGAAGCCGTGCTATATTAACTGTGCAGTTAAAATAGCGAGATAAGATCATCAAAGGAGGTGAGCCATGCCAAAACGCAAAGACGGACTGAACACAAAAGAGAAAATTCTTCGCACTGCAGCCGGCCTCTTCGCCACGCGCGGTTATCGGAGAACGACCAATCTTGCCATCACGCAGGCTTGCGGGGTCAATGCCGCTCTGATCTGCTATTACTTCGGAGATAAGGCTGCACTGTATGCTGCGGCATGGGATTACGCCCAGAACGAGGCGGTTCAGAAATATCCGTTCCATTCCCCCGGGGATGAATTTCAGCCCGCTGTCAAACGGCTTCACTCGGTGATCGCCGCGGAAATCAACCGGCGCTCCGATCCCGAACTGTTCGCCCTCGATTTCATGCTCAACGAGCTCACCAGTCCGACCGGGCTGCTGCCCGATGTTTATGAAAAAGCGCTCAGCTGCCTGCGCGCCGAACTGCGGCTGATCGTCGGCGAGATCCTTGGACCGTCGTTTACACCTGCGGAACAGCGGCTCGCAGTGCTCAGTATCTTCGCGCTCTGTATCGTGCCGGTCAAGCAGATTCAGCAGATGGAAGGGAACCCGGAATACCAGTTCGCTCCCGCGGAACGCATTGAATATGTCTATAATTTCTCCATGGCAGGGTTGCTGGGGATGTTGAACAGAAAGAAGTGATATGGCTAGAAAATTTCGTGTCGAAATCGCATTCGAGCAGTGCAAGGGGTGTGCCCGCTGCGTTGGCGCCTGCCCGCAAGGCGTCCTGGTAATGGGGCATCACCTGAACCGGATGAGTTTTCCGGCGGTCGAACTTTCCGGCAACAAATGCGTGGGCTGCGGGCTTTGTTTCTACACTTGTCCCGAACCCGGAGCGCTGACGATTTTTGAGGAGGTCGAGGATGCAAAATAACAACCGCAATCTTTTGCTCAGCGGAAACGAAGCGGTCGTTTACGGCGCGCTTTTGGCCGGATGCGACTCCTTCTTCGGGTACCCAATCACCCCCGCCAGTGAAATCGCCCACACCGCCGCAGCAAAGTTCCCGGAACTCGGCCGGGTTTTCATTCAGGCGGAGAGCGAAATCAGCGCAATCAATATGGTTATGGGCGCCTCCGCAGCCGGACGGCGAACCATGACCGCTTCTTCGGGGCTGGGAATCAGTCTGAAACAGGAAGCCGTATCTTATCTGGCCGGAGCGCAGCTGCCCTGCGTCATCGTCGATGTCATGCGCGGCGGTCCCGGTCTTGGCAACATCGGCCCGGAGCAGGCCGATTACAATCAGGTCGTCAAGGGCGGCGGTCACGGAAGCTATCGCTGTATCGTGCTGGCGCCCGATTCCGCGCAGGAGATGTGCGACATGGCGTTCCTCGCGTTTGACCTCGCCGAAAAGTATGCCACGCCGGTTTATATTCTCACCGACGGCGTGATCGGACAGATGAAGGAGTCCGTGCTTCTTCCCGAACCGCTGCCGCCGCGGGAGATCCCGGAAAATGCGCTCGATATCGGCAGAAAACGCAGCAACTATTTTACCTCCATCTATCTTGAACCGGACGAATTGGAGGCGCACAATGTGCACTTGCAGAAGAAATATTCCAGCATCCAGCTCAAAGAGGAGCGTTCGGAGGGGTATCTTCTCGACGACGCGGAAATTGTCCTGGTCGCCTATGGAATCTGCGGCAGGCTTGCCTGCAATGCCGTCGACGATTTGCGCCATTACGGAATCAAAGCCGGCGTGCTTCGGCCGCTGACGCTTTTTCCCTTTCCGGTGCGCGCGTGCCGGCTGGCGGCCGAACACGCCAAGCGGTTTCTCAGTGTGGAACTTTCCTGCGGCCAGATGATTGACGATGTGAAACTGGCCATCGATTGTTCCCGTCCGGTCGGGTTGATCAACCGGATGGGTGGAAACATGCTCTCTGTCGAGGAAATTGTGGAAAGGACTGGTCAATTCTTATGAGTACCGAAAAAATCATTCATGGTCGGAGCGCCGGATTCTTTCCCGAGTTTTCCCGCCGTCCCGGAAACAACCATACCAATATGCACTATTGTCCCGGCTGCGGGCACGGGATTCTGCACAAACTGATTGCCGAGGCGATCGAGGATCTGGAAATCAAGGATCGCACCGTGCTGATCTCGCCGGTGGGGTGTTCTGTTTTCGCTTATTACTATTTTGACTGCTTCGGCATCAGCGTGCCGCACGGACGGGCTCCGGCGGTCGGAACCGGGCTGGTGCGTTCCAATCCCGACGACATTGTGATCTCCTATCAGGGGGACGGCGATCTTGGGGCGATTGGATTCAACGAGTTCATTCAGACGGCCAATCGCGGCGAAAATATGGCGGTGTTTTTCGTGAACAACGCCATCTACGGCATGACCGGCGGCCAGATGGCGCCGACCACGCTGCCGGGACAGAAAACCGTCACCTGTCCGTTGGGGCGGTCGGTCACCAACGAAGGGTATCCGCTGAAGGTCTCCGAGATGGTTTCCGCGTTGGATTCCCCGGTCTATGTCGAGCGCGTCGCCTTGAGCAGCGGCAAAAATATCCTTCGCGCCCGTGCCGCGGTGCGCAAGGCGCTCAATAACGTGATCGAAAAGAAGGGGTTTTCGATGGTCGAGTTCCTCAGCGGCTGTCCCGTCAATTTGAAGATGAACGCCAGTCAGGTCAATGAGTTCATCGACGAACGCATGTGCAAATATTTTCCGCTCGGAGTCTTCAAAGACATTGCGGACACCCGCGATTCCATCAAACGCAGTTCCGGCGTTTATGCTCCCGAAGCGGTCCGCAAGGTTCTGTATCCGCAGTATTCTTCCTCCTCTGTGTCGCGGGATTTTCAAAATCCGTCGCCGTTTTTTGCCAAGGAGCGTCGACTCAAGGTGGCCGGATTCGGCGGGCAGGGGGTGCTTTCCTTCGGGCACATGCTGGCGACGATGGGGAAATTGCGCAATTTCAATGTTTCGTATCTGCCGGTCTACGGTCCCGAGATGCGAGGAGGCACCGCCAGCTGTTCGGTGGTCGTGAGCCGCAAAAAAATCGCATCTCCGGTGGTCGATCGCGATTGCAATTTGCTGGTCGTCCTCAATGATGAGTCGCTGGAAAAATTTCTGCCGGAGCTCAAGCCGACCGGCGTATTGATTTTCGACAGCAGCAATGTCCATGTGAGCCGCTTGCGGCGCACCCAGATAGCTTACTGCGTGAATGCCTCCGATCTGGCGCGCGAGTTGGGCGATCTGCGTTATGCCAATTCGATCCTGATGGGCGCTTTGGCCAAACTGATGGACGATTTTTTTCTGCAGGAGACGGACAAGGCGGATTTCGAGCGCGTGGTCGAGGAGGCCATTCGGGAATGCTTTGCCGACAAGAGCGAAGTCATTCGGAAAAACATCAATGCCTTCTACCTCGGCAAACAGGCCGCGAGCCGCTGGAACGCACCGTCCGACGGGCAATAATCAGGCCGGTTCCTGCGCCTCCGAACCGATTCGAATGACGTTGTTCGTTCGGATGTAGCGCAGGAAGGAGGCATTGTCGGAATAGGGGATTTCCACATGGAAAAAATCCGCGCAGCGATCCAACACTTCGTTAACCGCTTCGGGATCATCCTTGTCGCGTTGTTTTTCCAGTGCGAGGCGAAGTTCCTCGAACCGGCGGCGATGTGCCTTGAGCCGTTCTGCGGAAGCGACGTCGAAGGCGGCCATGTTGTTGCGCAGCTCCTCCCGGCGAAGATCGAAAATTTCTTTGATCCGCTGTGCCCGCAGTTCCGCCTCCAGCCCGAAGAGGTCGAGCTTGTTGAATAGATACATCACTCCTGCTCCGACGATCGCCGAGCCGATGGCGGCGAGAATATCCGAGAAGGGATCGGGAATCCCCAGATATTCCAGCGCCGCATCGATGAGGAAATTTCCAACGACGCCGGAAGCGAATGACACAAGCAGCGAGAGAATCGCATTGCCCTTGGCAGCGCTGGACATGTTTTTGGCGGCGAGGATTTTCACCGACTCCACAATCAGCTGGAACCCTTGCGTGATCACGCTGAGAATACTGCTGAATAACTTGCTGACCTTGGCGAGCAGTCCCTCCAAAAAGGTCAACAGCATTTGAGCCAGATCCCGGGCGAAATCGGCGAGCAGGGGAATCAGTTGGGTTCCGATGTATTTTGCCGCGCGTGCGATGCGAAAGCCGACGGCGGAAATCATATCGTCCGTGCCGCAATCGTGGGTGATACCGTTGCGGAACGTGTCTTTGAGCTCGAATGCCAGCGGACCGACGATGGTTTCGACGATTCGTCCGATCTGTTCGAGAAGGACTTCGCTGCTGCCCGCCTTGAGCATGTTGGCCGCGAGGTTGTTCTCGGCTTTCTTTTGTTTGTCCAG
>JAQUYX010000041.1 GCA_028691615.1 Victivallaceae bacterium | reverse complement strand
GTCGATTGTCAATTGCGGATTCGGTGAAAAGATCTTCTCGTGGCCGAGCAATCCGGATTACGCCAGCGATCCGTTTTTCCGAATCTATCTGCCTGTGGAGGGGGCGTTTCGCATCGGCACGCAGAACGGAGCACTGGAAATCTCGCCCGGAGGTCTTTACTTGATTCCCATGATGACGCCGTTGAAATACGTGCCCGTGTCGCCATGTTCGCATTATTGGCTGCATTTCTACTCAAACCGTCTGAGGCGGGTGTTTCCGCCCGATCAATTATATTCCTGTGCCTGTCGCAGACCGGAGCGCTTCGTGAAAAGATTCCATACGCTCTTCCGCCTACTGGAAGGAGCGGACACCGTCGCCGCCGCGGTGAAGATCAGACACCAGCTTGAGTCGTTGGTAATTCCTTTTCTGAACCGGAAGCCGGTGGAAAATCCCGTAAAAAACAACGACGAACGCATTGAATATGTCGTCAAATACATTGCCGAACATCTGTATGAACCGATCCTGCTGTCCACTCTGAGCCGGAAGGTGAACATGTCCTCCTCGCATTTTCAGGAAGTATTCCGCAAACAGCAAGGGGAGACGCCCAAGCGATATATTGTGACAAGGCGCCTTTCGGAAGCCCGTAAATTGTTGCTCTGCACAAAAATGCACATCGGCGAGATCGCCTCTTCCTGCGGATATGAAAATGTATATTTCTTCTGCCGCCAGTTCAAGAAATATTTGGACTGCACGCCCACGGAATACCGCATCATACATACCGCGCCGAGCTACTCGAATCCCGATCAGGAATAGACGCTTCACGCATCCGCGGGGGCGTCAGTTTGCCCCGGATTCCGCAAAAAGTATAATCATATCCATGAAAAGTACATTTACAAAAAAGGCTCTTCCTGCTATAAGTATCTGCAAAAAATACAACACGGATGAAGTGTCCGGCGCGGCGCGAATTTTTCCCAGTGCCGTCAAAAAACAGGCAGATGACACCTTATGGATGACGATCGCAAAACAATGCTTTGTTACGATCCGGCTTCGGGATTGCGCGAGGACGGATCATGGGTCTGGTGCGGATCGGTGGCCCCGGGAAAAGACGGCTGGCACATGTATGCGTCGCGATGGAGCAAAAAATATCCAATGTTTGACGGATATATCCTCACCTCGGAGATCGTCCACGCATATTCAAAAACGCCGGACGGCGCCTACCGTATCATGGAAAAAGTATTCCCGACGACGCCGCTGCGAATGGCGCACAATCCGACTATCCTGAAGTACAAACAACACTGGCTGCTCTATTTTATTGCGACAACCTACGAAGGAGAAGCCACCCCGGAGAATTTTACAAAGCAGCAAGTGCACTGCGCCTATGCGAATATCCGCATCTATGCGGCCGAAGCACCGTCTCCCAAAGGTCCATGGACCATGTTTCCCAATCCGATCCTCTCGCCGGAGCCGGGAAGCTGGGAATCGGGGATCGTAACCAATCCGGCGCCGTGTGTCGCGCCGGACGGACGAATTTACCTCTATTACCGCAGCAATCCGCCCGGGGGATTGCGCATCGGACTGGCTGTCGCGGATGATCCCGCAGGGCCTTACCGGAGACCATTGCGCCATCCGGTTCTGGAAGGCTTCGATGTGGAAGACCCGTTTGTCTGGCATGACGGCAACGTGTTTCGGATGTATGCCAAAGACATGACCGGCGCAATTACCGGAGAACTCCATGCCGGAGGTGTCTTTGTATCCGAAGACGGAGTGCATTGGAGTTTTGCCGGGCAAGGCTATTCCAGAACACTCCGGGAGAGGCATACGGGAAAAACAATTGAACTGGGATGTCTGGAACGCCCCCAAATTTTCTTTTCCGCCGATGGGTCCGTACGGTATTTGTGTGTCGCGGCAGCGGATGGACCGGGAGGATTCTGCCGCGCGGACCATACTTGGAATACGATCATAAAACTGTGAGGATTGGAGCGGAGCTACTCGGAGAGGAACGACCGAAAAGCCTCCGTTTCAGGCCTTTTTCGAGCCGCCGGAAGACGCGGCGCGAATTTTTGGCAGCACCGTCTCATTCTAATTGTTTGCGGATCACGGCGATTTTTTCATCGTCGGAGAGCGCGCCGGGAAACGGGATCACTTTCAGCTCGATGGTCATTTCCAGCCGATCGCCCGCAGGAAGCGCCGTCGGCAGAGTGATCGACTCCATTTCGGCAATCCGATTCTTCCGATCGGCGAAAAGAACCGGATTGCCCTCCCGCCCATGCGATTGCACCAAGGCGTGCCGGTCGTAAACCGCGCACGTCCAATCGCCTCCAAGACAGCCAAGATTCCACAGGTCGGATTCTTTTCCGAACTTGATTTTCACACAATCCCCGGAAATTTTTTCAATGGAGGCATCTTCCTTTTTCCGGCCATAACCGCAATAGAGGCCCTTCCCGTGCAACAGAAAAAAATCCGGCAATCGCACTTCCGCAATCGACCAGATCAACGCATGCAGCGCCCCCTTCTTGACCCGGGTGACCTTCTCCTGAATCCGAAGCGTATTTGCACCCGCAAGAAAAATGGTTCGTTCCGCCTGAAGACCGAGTTTTTCGCTGACGGGACTACGCAACACAATCCTGGAATCGGTGCTCCCGACGGCCTGCCATATCCCATGGTCAAACGTCGGATCCGGCGGCCAGTCCCGCCCGAAAACCGGCCGCATCGCCGCAGAACAAAAATGCGTCCACAGACGGGAACCGCCGTAACTGACAAGCTGCGTTTCCCCTTTTCTGCGTGACGCCTCCGTCGGCAGAGCATGAAAAACCAAAAATTGCGTTTCCCCCTTCGACAGCCCGATCACCCGCCCGAGGGAAGGGGAAATCACCGCTTTGAAATCCCCCTGCCGCAGCGTGACCGCATCGGGCATTCGCGCAGGCTCCTCCCAAGCCAACGCGACGGCACATGCCAAGAGCAGAAGAAACACCGCAATCGATCTCATGCCATCGACTCCAGTTTCCGGTACGCCTGTATTGTTTTCGACCAGACCGGCGAACCAAGCGCGGGAGCTTCGGCCTCCCAGCACTTCAATCGCGGACACTTTGTCTTCAGCGCATGCATTAAATTTGTCCAGTCAATCGTGCCGTCTCCCGGCGGCAAATGCTGATCGGTCCGGCTGTTGTTATCATGCAAATGGCACGTGACCACATGTTCGCCCAAGACGGCAAGCACGGTTTGAACGTCTTCCGCCACGTGAGCATGGCCGCTGTCAAAGCAGAATCCCAGAAAATCATCCGCATACCGGGTATAAAAATCGGCCAACTGCCGGGAATCATACCCTTGATTCTCCGGCAGATTATTTTCCAACGCCAGAGTGATTTTCCGCTTCTGCGCCGCGGGGAGCAACTGTTCCACGCTCTCCCCCACGAACGCCCAAAGCCGCTCCTCCGAAAAATGCCGCCACAAAATCCCCGGATGAACCACATAACTATGCAAGTTGAAATCCGCGGCAAGAGCCATAAATTCCCGATGTTCCGCCCACATCATCGGTCGGGACCCCGGATCGGGCCAATTCAGATCGTTGTTGTTGCACCAAAGGCCGTGGCAGGAGCCGAAGCAGACGCCCAGTGAGGACATCGTTCGGACGAACGTTTCGAAGGCGGCTTTGTCCCGGCATCGCCAGTACCAGAATTTGTCGTTCAGCATGAGCTGTTTTCCGCCCTGTTCGGCAAACGACGTGAGATGAGCCTCCCTCTCTCCGGGCTTCATCGTTCCATAATCCGGCGGACAAAAAGAGAAGGTCATTTTTGGTTCAACTCTACAAGATAGTTGCGAAATCCTTTGGCCGGGCGAATCGTCACCTTACCGTTTTCCTGCTCGCAGGGGAACAATGTTTTTCCGCCGTCGGAATCAACGGCGGTCACGGTTACGACCGAAAAAGAATTGCGTTCCGGATAGAAATATTTGAGATCGATCCGGGCATATTTCACGCCCAGATCCGGCGCGTTTTTCGGATCATTGTCTCTGCCGAGCGGATAGAACGACAGATTGTTTTTCTTGCCTTTGCGCACCGCGCCGGCACCGTGGATCTCCAGTCCCGGCACGGAGACGACCTGATTCCAGCCGTCGGCGTAAACCACATCGGGCGCCAAACTGAAATCGCAACGTTTGCCGGAACGCATCACCGCGCAGGAGAGAACCTTTCCCGCCGGATATTCCGCCCGGAATCCCCACGGCGGCAAAAGCTCCTTTCCGGGCAGCTGCCAGGACTCTTTGCCGTTGTAGTTGACCAGAATTTCCGTGCCGTTGTCATAAACAATGCGCAGTCGGCCGTCAAGATAACTGCCGGAGCGAACCGCCTCGGAGGCATCGACGAACTCTTTCCCGTTCCAATATTCCACAACGGAGGCTTTGCGCAGGAGATAGTGCTGCTGGATCGGGGAGAAAAGGTAATACATCTTGGCCACGCCGAACCAGGTTGTGTGCGAGACATCCCACTGGCAATGCAACGCCGCCGCGCCGTAGCCGAGAATCGCCGCAAAACACTGCGACACATAGTCATTGTGGAAATCCTGACGCGGCATCGTTTTGCCGCTGCGCTGGAAAAACCGGTGCAGATTGTTCGTCGTCGCCAGAAGCATCGACTTGGGATTGTACCGGTTCACCGCGAAAAGCGGCATCAGCGGCAAAACCGACGGCCCCTTCGGATTCGCCGTCAGAATCTGTCCGTAGGAACCGCTGTGCATTCCCGCGTAAAGCCAATGGTTGTACCCCTCGCTGAAGGTGTTTCGAAAGCTGTCCAGCTCCTGTTTGCACAACTGCGCATAAGGCGTCAGGTCCGCCTTCCCGCACCCGGGGGTTCCCGCTTCCATAGAAACCACATGTCCGTAGAAGGGACGGTAGGTAATCACGTCGGAATAAACCCCGTCGACCTTGCCCCAATGCCGTTGGATGTCCTCGGCAATCGCCTTCTGATACAGCGGCAGCGCCCACGGATGAATGCGCAGCGCGCTCAAACATCCCATCGACGGCTGCATCGCGGCATTGCGCTGAAGCCATGCGCGGTCGTAAAATTTGGAGGTCGGATTGATATCGGTCAGGTAACTGAACAGCCCGAATTGATATCCGGCGTCGAGGATCTGCTGTTTGACTTGCAGGTGGGTCATCTCACGGAAGATTCCGGGGTGCGGCGCGCCGTCGCGGATATGGCAGAAGTCAAAGTTGGAATAAGCCGGATCGCCATGCGCGGCGCGAACCTTGTAATCCCCCGGGAAGAAGCCCGGCGTCCCCCACCAGAAAAGCCAGACAAAGAGATTTTGCATTCCCATTGATTGCATTTTGCGGACGAATTGCGGTTCCATCCAGTTGAGACCGACGTAATACAGTTTGCGCAATTCGTCGAAGTTCTGCACCAGCTGGGGATTGGGAATCTCCGGCAGGACGTTTTCCAGTCGGCCCGATGCGCACAAAAGAACCCGATCGCGCAGTGTGTGACGTTTTCCCGCGCTGTCGGGGAAGTAAAAACTTCCGCCGTTGGCAAAGGCCTCTTTCGAGGAAAGCTGCCGGTTATCGCTGAAAAAATCGTTGGCGTTGGAGAAATAGAAATCCATCAGCGGCAGGAAAAAGAATTTCCCGGTGTTGACGATTCTCGGTCCAATTCTTCCGTTGCGCCGCCCCTGCACCACCAGATAAGGCATTTCCAGGAGCTTGAGATTCCCCGGCGCGACAAATTTTCCAAGCGAAACTCCACCAATCCGATCCGCCTCGCCGGAGGAAACGTCGATGGCCAAGGTGTTTTTGACCGGAAACAACTTGAGTGTCCAAGCGATTTTGCGGCCGTCCGGCGCGCTTTCGAATTCGACTTCGAGCGTCGCGTGTTCCTTTTGAAACCGGATTTTTTTGCATTTTCCGGAGAGGATTTGCTCGTCTCTGCCGGCGGGAGCAAAGATGACACCCCCGCCCAGCAGCGGCTTGGAGCTCCCGTCCGCGGTAGTCATAAGCAGATTGTCAAACGAACCGTCGCCGGGACGGAAGGTGTATTGCACCTTGCCCTTCGTATCCTCGAAGGTCCACTCGTAGGTGTCCTTGGGAAGTTGACGGCATTGGATTTTTCCGGTGACGTCCGGGGCCATCCCGGAAGGAAGGGCCGGAAGTTTGATCTCCTTTGCGACGGGAAGAAGTTCCTGCCGGATCAGCGCACGGTGCGTGTGGACGGTGATTGGACCGAGGTAAAAATCTTCCTTCGGATTGGTTCCGCCGAAATCCTGAATTTTTACCTCTTCCAGAAAATACTCTCTGGTGGGATCAAACGCCTTCCCGTGTCCCCGGAAATCCCAGATATGGGCATAGGGGCCTTGGGATGCAAGGTTTTGCGCAGGTCTTCCGGTCAATGTCTTGCCATTTGTGTCGCGAATGGTCAAGGAGATCCTGCGGCGGATTCCATAGCTGAAGCGCATGCCGCAAGTCCAGATTTCCAGATTGTCAAAATTTTTCCCCATCGGGAACGGCTTTTTCGCCTTGAACAGGACCGTGCTGCCGGAGTCGAGACGATTGCCGACGACCCGGCCGGAGGGACCGCCGAAGAAACTCATTTCATGACTCCGGGAGTAGTCGGCGGTGCCTTTGCCGGAGAGATTGACCACCTTCATTTCCCATTGCGACGGATCGGAAAAGTCGCAGACGAATCTGCCGAACGGTTTTTTTCCGTCCCGCATCGCCACCGATTGCCGGGCGAACCGGATTTCCAGCTCCGCCGAGGCGAAATCAATGCTCATTTCCTCGTCGGGATGCGCAAACTGAATGCGAAACATCTTCCGGCTCGCAAGCGGACAGAACGAGGTGACGTCCAGAGTAAAGACGCGATCCAAATTCAACTTCTGCCCGGATGCAATCAGCGTTCCGGCACAATCCCCGTCGGAAAATTTTTCCGGAGTGATTTTCGCCGGTCCGGCATAGTCGCCAAGAAAGAGCGAACACCCTTTCTGCGCAGCCGCCGAAGCGGAGGCGGATTGCATCTTCACGTGGAAGAGCACCTGTTTGACCAGACGCGATTCCAATTCCTTGCCGGAAGGAATCTCAAAGAGAAAAACCGCGCGCTTCTCAAAGCCGTTCGGCAGGGGATCGAAATTCAGTTCCGGCCGGTTTTGAGCGATTCCGGTTCCGGGCAGCAGCGTATTGTTGTTGTCCAGACTGCCGGATGCCGCCGGACGCACCACGGCAAAGTCGTTGCCCGGATTGTAGGAGGTGAATGGATTCGCCGCCGCCGGGACAATGACGGCAAAGATCCCCCATAATGCGTAAAAAAAGTATTTCATATTCTATTTTGCATCCCAATCATAGGTACAGGAAACGTCGTCGAGGAACATGCGTTTGGTGATCTGTTCTTTGGCCATCGCTTCACAGTGGCCGTCGGCAAGCAGGAGGTTGATTTTATTGTTATGACGGTAGTCGGCCTGCGGATGAAGGGAGGAAGTCCCGGTGTTGTAGCAAAGCAGCCGGGGATATTCGGCCACGCTGACCGGGCGGGTGTCGCCCATCAAGGCAACTTTGGAAGGATTCTGAAAATCCCGCCCGAATTTGCGGAATTTGTTGCGCCCGACGGAGGCATAGAGCGCATCGCCGCTGTAATAGCCAAAGTGCATATTCCACCCGTAATTGGTGAAATCATAGCTGTTATAAATTTCCTGCGGGGACGTCGGACATTGAAAAAGTTTGTCTTTCGCATTCCAGTCGATGTTGCGGTACGTGACCTTCAGGACACGGATCCAAAGCCGGGACTGTCCGGTCGGAATTGAACCATGGCTTTGCGGCGGCAGAACGTAGCTGTCATTATCATCGGCGTACATCATGGTGATCAAACCGATTTGGCGCATATTCGCCGTGCATTTCGCACCGTTCGCCGTGGCGCGCGCCTTGTTTAAAGCGGGCAGAAGCATCCCGGCGAGAATCGCGATGATCGCAATCACCACCAATAGTTCGATCAAGGTAAAATGTTGTCGTTTCATCATGATCTCCTTTTTTTGAGCGTAAAAGACCGGAATGTCAAAAACCGTAAGACATTCATAACGATCTGGTTCTATTTTTGGGGGAATCGGGCTATCGGAATCGCGCAGAGGATCGTCAGCCGCAGCTTGGAATCGTCAACTCTTTCATGGGGAAGACCTTGCCTCTCCATTTTCGCCGCAGGATACTCCGGGAGAAAGCACCACATCGGAGGGAGGAGCGAAGACACGTCCTTTGGTCCCCGTTTGAATGGCCTCTTCCAGAGTGTCAAGACACCGGCAGGCAATGCGCTCGGGGTCTTGAAGCAACGCGGTCAGCTTCACCGGGCTGATAAATTCACACCCTTTGTTGATATAGGAAATCACGCCGATATCGCGTGGAATTTTGATGCCGTGTTCCACAAGAGCCAGCAGCAAACCGCGACAGATCACGTCGTGGTTGACGAGAATCGCATCGGGACGATTGGGGCTTCTGCAAAACTCCTTGCCTCTTTCGTACCCGTCAATTTCACTGTCGCCCCATCGAACCACCGACACCTCCGCGGAGGTATTAGCCACGCCAAGCGCGGCGCCGCGCACCTCGGCTTGGAAGTTCTTTTTGTGCTCTTCGTACACCAGCTCCTCCGGGTACATCGAGACAACCAGAATTTTGCGATATCCCTGCTGCGCCAGATAAGCCACGCCCTTGCGGACGGTCTCTTGAAAATCCAGCAGAAAGGGATCGCACCAGAGCACATTTTGCAGTCGCTCGTTGAGAAACTCGGTCAATCGCAGGGAACGGCGGCTGGCGATAATCGCTTTGACTTCCCCTCTGGCAAGATCCTGTTCCAGATCGAAGATGGCGCGATTGCTGTTTTCAAAATCAAAATAGATCTTGAGATTTGAATTGCGCTTCTCCGCCTGCTGCTGGAACTCCCCCATCAGCCGCAGATAAAACATGCTCTGATCCGAGAAAGGGTTGGACCCGAATGCCAGTGCGATCACGTTGACCCGTTCCCGGGAGCGAACGAACGTGCCGCGTCGGGGAACGCGTTCGATCAACTGCCGCTGTACGAGAGATTGCAGGCTCTTGTGAATGGTCACCGGGGTGACGCGATATATCTTTGCCAGCTCCAAAGTAGGCGGAAGGCGTTCCCCGTCGGCCAATTCCCCGGAGATGATCCGTCTGGCCAGATGATCTGCGATCTGCTGCTGAAGCGGAAGCGCGGTATTTGCCTCGAATGCGGTCATGCTTTTCCCCTCGAATGATGCGGTGTTCCCGTCTTCTGATATACATTAAAACTATCAAGTATAATAATAGTATATCACAAAACAATCCCATTGTCAATACCATCGCAGGAAAAAAACAACTTTTGTTGCCGGAAATTACGCGTTCGGGGCGTCCGCCACGGCGCAAAAAATCGAGGTGTCAGGCGTTTTCCCGGAATAAAAAACGACCAGCTGCTTCGTGCCGGACTGCGTCATGTTGGCGTTTCCCGCGTCGCAGTTGCATTTGCTGCCGCACGCGATCTCTTCCGGGGCGCTCCAATGGTCTGCGCGTTCGGGCAGATCATCCGCCGGAATCGTGCGCCGGAGGAGCCGCCCGAGGTTGCGTTGATAATAACAGCAAGTGACCATCTGGCTTGCCCGGTCAAAATACATCGTCGGAGTGTTGTTGTAGAGATCGTCAAGATTCGTGGCGAATTGGCGCCATGTGATTTTGTTGTCGGCGGAATAAAAGAGCGTTTGCGCCTTGCCGTCGTTCAGCCGGCTCAACATCGCGAACCGCCCCCCGCCCAGCTCGATCATGGCTTGCTCCTGCGGAACTTCCCCGGGGAGAAGGCCGGATTCCACAACCGTCTGACTCCAGGTTTTGCCGTTGTCGCCGCTGACAAGCAATCCCCAGGAGCCGTCTTTGCGCCCCGGCTGATACCCGGTTTCAAACCACATGGCTGCCAAACCGCCACCGGAGAGCGCGACAATGTCCGTTATCTGCATCGGTTCCGGGTTCAACTTCGGCGCGGAAACTTTCTCAAACTTGCGCCCGTCGGATGTCCGAAACAATTCATGATGCCGCTCCGGCGTATTCTGAATGAAAGAGCGCACCCAGAAGAGCGCGTCGCCATTCTCGTTGATCCCCTTTCCCGTCACAGTTTCCCCGTATTCGCGCCGGGCCGTGACCAAAACCTCCTCCGCCCACGTTTTTCCCTGATCGAAGGAGGCGCGGCAGTAAACATTCTGCGCCGGGTCCCCGGGGTCATGCCGGTCGCCGACGCTGTAAACACAGAGCACCCGGTCCCGGATGGCGACCGCCATCGGCCAGGCGTTGTACCCTTTCGCCCCGGAAACAATTGCCACGTCTGCATTTCCTCCGGCCATCACTTTTTTCATATCTTCCCCCTGTCAGAATCAGATCCAGCGGGACAACAAAGAAGCGCCCGCCACCGTAAGCAAACCGGCGACGACCAGCGAAAGACTGCTGATTGCGCCCTCGACGGGTCCCATTTCCATCGCTTTGGCCGTGCCGATCGCGTGGGAGGAGGTGCCGATGGCCACGCCTCTGGCGATCGGATCGCTGATTTTGAAGACGCGGCAAACCTGTTGTGCGAAGATATTTCCGAAGATGCCCGTGAGAATAATCGCCGCCACGGTGATCGCCACCGATCCGCCCAGCTCTTCGGCCAAGCCAATGCCAATGCCTGTGGTGATCGACTTCGGAAGCAGCGTAACATATTGTTCATGTCCGAGATGGAAAAACATTGCGCACACCGCGACACTGGCGGCCCCGGTCAGTACTCCGGCAAGAATTCCCGCGCCGATCGCCTTCCAGTACCGGCGCAAGAGTCCGAATTTTTCATAGAGGGGAATCGCCAGACAAACTGTTGCGGGCGTCAGGAGCCAGCCGAGCAGCTCCGCCCCGTTGGAATAGGTCTGATAGTCGATCCGCCAGACGCGCAGGAAAAGAATCGTCAGCAGGACTGAGATCAAGAGCGGATTGAGCCAGTCGCATGCAAAACGTTTTTGCAGCGCCACGCCTGCGCCATAGGCGCAAAGGCTGATGACCACCCCGAAGAAGGCGGAGTTTTCGAAAATGGAATTCATGCGTCCTCTCCGTTGTGCAGCCGCGCGACCATCTGCGTGACCCGACCGGCGATGACCATCACCGCGAGGGTGCTGAAGCAAACGATGATGCAAAACGGCAGCCACATGCGGTGCAGCGCCGGCCACGTTTCCAGCAAGCCGACGGCGGCGGGAATGAACATCATCGGCATGATTTCGATTAGGAAATATCCGGTTGTACGCACGTTTTCCACTTTGATGATCTTCGTGAAGAGACAGATCAACATCAAGACCAGCCCGTAGATGCTCGCGGGAACCGGAAGCGGCAGCAAAAGATGCAGAATCTCTCCACAAAACGACACGGCGAGAATCACGCCGAACTCCTTGACATGTTTCAAAATGGAATCACTCCTGAGATGCAAAAAAATGATACGGATAACTGTCTTGTAATATACTTCTTACTGCGCTTCTTTTCAATGCGTCAATGCCGATTTCTCCGCACAGTACCGGCTTTCCTGACAAAAATCTGACATGTCCGACCGGTCCGAAAAGTCTGGCGCGAGTTTTGGCAGCACCGTCCTTAAAGTTTTGCGGAGAGCATGGCAGCGGCAGCGCAAACTTTGACGGCAAGTTCCTCGCGGTGAGGCGCCAGATAGATGGGGCTTCCGGCAATGCTGATTCCCGCCGCCACCGATCCGTCGGAACCGCGCACGGCAGCAGCAATGCAATAAACGCCCTCTTCATGTTCGCAATCGTCAAGGGCATACCCGCGACGCCGGGTGAGCTCCAATTCCCGGCGCAGCTCCTGACCGTCGGTGATGGTCTTCTCCGTGTAACGCTCGAACGACAGTTTCTTCAGAATCCGATCCCGTTCGACCGCGTTCATCGCCGCCAGCAGCGCCTTGCCGATCCCCGTGCAGTGCATCGGACCGCTGCGGCCGATCATCGAACCCATCCGCACCGAACGCCGTCCGTCGAATTTATCCACATACACAATCCGATCCTCCTGACGCTGCGCCAGATGCACGGTTTCCAAGGTTTCGTCCGCCAGACGCGCAAGCACCGGCCGCGCCAGACTCAGCAGCAAATTCTGCTCCTGCGCCATCCGCCCCAGATGCAGGCAACCGCTGCCGAGCAGATACCCGTGCGCACCGCGGGTCAAATATCCGCGCCCGGTCAGAAATTTCAGCATCCGGTAAACCGTGCTGACAGGAAGCGACAGCTCCGAAGCAATCTCCTGCGCCGAACGGGGCGTTCGCGCCCCCGCGGTCAGTTCCACAATGTCAAACAGTTTATGAAAACTTTTCTCGCCATCGTTCATTTCGACTTGACTTTCCAGATTCTAACATGTATAATAATCGTAATATAAGAATATAATCTCACATTATGAGAATTTCAAACAAGAACCACAAAAAACATCAAGGAAGAATCATCATGAGCAAAGTGATCGCCGGATTCGGTGAAGTGATGCTGCGGCTCTGCCCCGCCGGAAAAAAACGATTGGAACAAGTTCTGCCCGGCGCGCTGGAAGCGACGTTCGGCGGCGGCGAAGCGAACGTCTGCGCTTCGGTCGCCATGCTGGGCGGGCGGAGCCGGTATCTCACGGCGCTGCCGGACAACCCGATCGCCCGCGCCTTTGCCAACCAGCTTCGCGGACTCGGGGTCGACGTGGAGAAGATTCATTACAGCAAGACCGGACGCATGGGCGTATATTATGCCGAACACGGTTCGGCGCTGCGTGGCTCCAACGTGGTCTACGACCGCGAATATTCGACCATCGCCATGACCGGCCCGGAGCAGTACGACTTCCCGACCATGCTTGCGGGAGTCGATCATCTGCACCTCTCCGGGATCACGCCCGCGCTCAGTGAAAAAGCCTACCTCTCGACGCTGGGAATCGCGCAAACCGCCGCGAAAATGGGCGTCACGATCTCCATCGACTTGAATTTCCGCAAGAAACTCTGGAATTGGGACCCCACCTGCTCGCGCAACGAACTTGCACGCAAATGCATGAACGCGATCGTCCCGCTGGCCGACGTCATCATCGGCAATGAAGAGGACGCTTCGGACGTCTTCGGCATCACCTCAGAGGGCAGTTCCGTCGAGAGCGGCAAAATCAATGTGGCCGGCTATCTCGACGTGGCCCGCCAGCTCGCGGCCAAGTTTCAAAAAGCGAAATTCATCGCGATCACGCTGCGGGAAAGCATCTCCGCGGATCACAACAACTGGGGCGGCATGCTCTACGACAAAGCCTCCGACCGCGCGTCTTTCGCGCCGCTGGACGAGCACGGCGATTATTGCCCATACCAGATTAAGGACATTGTCGACCGCTTCGGCGGCGGCGACTCTTTCTGCGCGGGACTTCTGACCGCGCTCTTCCACCCCGACTGGAATACTCCTCCTGCCAAGGCCGTCTCCTTTGCCGTGGCCGCCAGCGCCCTCAAGCACACCATCCCCGGCGACTACAACTACACAAATTACGCCGATGTGGTCAATCTGGCCGGCGGCAACACCTCAGGAAGGGTGAAACGATGAAAGAATTGAACGCTTTTGAAGTTTGCTGCGCCCAAGCGCCGGTGATCGCGATTCTGCGCGGAATCACGCCCGATGAAATCGGCTCTGTCACCGATGCGCTCTATCGCGGCGGCGTGCTGCTGCTGGAGATTCCGCTCAACAGCCCCGACGCGCTCACCTCCATAAGCCGTGCCGCAAAGCATTGTGCGGGCCGCCAGATGGTCGGGGCGGGCACGGTTCTCACTTCCGAAGACGTTCGCGCCGTCGCCCAGGCGGGGGGGAAGTTCATCATCTCTCCCAACACCGACGTGGAAGTGATCGAGGAAACCGTCCGCCAGGGGTTGATTTCGATGCCCGGATTCGCCACGGCGAGCGAGGGATTCACGGCGATCAAGGCCGGTGCGGATTATCTCAAGCTCTTCCCGGCGGGACAGTTCGGCCCCGGTTACATCAAAGATTTGCAGGCGGTCATCAAGAAACCGATCTGCGCGGTCGGCGGAGTCAATTCCGAGAACATTCCCGCATTCATGAAGGTCTGCGCCGGAGTCGGCATCGGCAGTGCGCTCTACAAACCGGGCGTGACGCCCGAAGAGATTGAAGTGCGGGCGCGCGAGATGGTTGCAAAGAGTCTGATCCGGTAATCTTTGCGGATCGGATTCATTTGCAAGATTGGTGTTCCGGCGCTATATTTCTTTTGAAAAAGGCATTTTGCCAAGTACTGTCAAAGGAGACGGCACTCAAGAAGGAGGCATTATGGAACATCTCTCGATCGGCGGAGTCGAATTTGAGGCCAACACCGTGCCCATGCCGGGAGCGTCGCTTCTGGTGATTCGCGGCGGACGGGGGGCTTTGGCCTGCGGGTATGTGAATCTGGCCACTGCGGAACGTCTTGGCGGCGCGCTGGCGATCGTCACCGGGGTCAAAGACTATGCGGACATGCTCTCGGCCGGAGTCAAAGATTGCTCCGCGGCGGCGAAAAAGCTGGGAGTCGTGCCGGGCATGCCGGGAAAAGAAGCGCTGCTTCTGATGAAATGAGCCTAAAAATTACGATGGGAAAAAAACGGCGGCGGCGCATGGTTTGCGCCGTCCGCCGTATTTTTTTCAGGGAACTGCTGCGCGCCGAAGCGCGCAGCCGGGATCGGAGACTACTTCGCGGCAGGGGCATGCGTCTTTTCGGCAGCCGGAGCCTTGGCCGCCGGCTCTTTGGCCGGAGCGGGCGCCGCGGGAGCGGCGTTCTCATCGACCGGAACCGGTACCGGCACGGGGATGAAAACCGGAACAAAGACATTGCGCTGTTCGACGATCACCATGCCATCCTCGGCGTTCTGCTGCTCGGCGACAGAGAGTTTGCATTGCTTCTTCCAGCGATTGGCGCAATTTTGCGGCATGGCTTCGGCATGCGGCTTGACGACCGCGATCTTGGCGTTGCAGACCGGACACTTGCCGGCCTTGACACAATTCATCATGCCTTCCGCGCCCTTGACCTTGCAGGGGGTGTTCGCCTTGACCGAAGACATGGCGGCCATATTGCACATGCCGCTCTCGGATTTGACCGGACAGACGGCTCCGGTCTTGGCTTTGTCCGCCATTCCAGCCTTCGAAGGCATCTGCGCCGGGTTCTGATCGGCGTCCATAACCAGAACCGCCTCCTCGGTATTGACCTGCTCGGTGACATTGCATCCAGCGCCGAAGAGACCAACCGTCAGCCCAAGAACCGCCACTCCAACAACCAGCTTTTCCATAATCGTTCTCCTTTTGTTTTTTGGTGCCGGCAACAACCGCGTTTCGGTTCCGCCGGGGCAGAGCATACTGTTTTCCCGGGACTTTACAAGAAAACAGCATGGGACTTTGCCAAAAAGAGAACAGGAATTGTTCGCAATTTTTTAAGAGGGAGAGGGCAGGAAGGAGCGCCGGTCACACGGAAAGCGTCGGCCGCCCCACCGGACAAACGGTGAATCCGATCTTATGCAACATCTGGTGATCCAAAAGGTTGCGCCCGTCGAAAAGGAAGGCCGGCTTCTCCATCTGCTGATAAAATCCGGCATAATCAAAATCCCGGAACTGCGCCCATTCGGTCAGAATCAGAATCGCATGCGCCCCGCGCGCAGCCTCCGCCGCGCTGTTGGAAAACTCCACCGCGTCGCCGTAAGAAGCCAGCTCCGCTCTGGCATTCGCCATCGCCTTGGGATCATAAATCGCCAGCTTCGCGTGCTCCTCGAGAAGCATCTTTGCAATCGCCGCCGCAGGGGATTCGCGGGTGTCGCCGGTGTCCGCCTTGAACGCGAATCCAAAGATCGCCAGCCGTTTTCCGGCAAGCGTGTGAAAGAGCGCATTCATCACCCGCTGGACAAACCGCCGCTGCTGATAATCGTTGATTTCGACCACGCCCCGCCAATAGGTGGCGACCTCTGGAAGGCCGCACTGTTCGGCCAGATAAACCAGATGCAGAATGTCTTTGCGGAAACACGATCCGCCGAACCCCACTCCGGCACGCAAAAACGCCTTGCCGATGCGGTGATCCATTCCCGCAGCCTGCGCCACCTCCTCGATGTCCGCTCCGGTCTCTTCGCACAACGCGGCCAGACTGTTGACCGAGCTGATCCGCTGCGCCAGCAGCGCATTGGCGGCCAGCTTGGTTAATTCGCTGCTCCACACATTGGTTCGCTTGATCTTCTCCGGGGCGATCCAATTTTGGTAGATTGATGCGATCAAATCTCCGGCCCGGTTCCCGGAGGGGCCGGGCATCGTGCCGATCAGGACGCGGTCTGGATCGAGCAGATCCCGGATTGCGGTGCCTTCGGCGAGAAACTCGGGATTGGAAACCACATCGAAATGCAGCTTTTTATGGTTGTTGTCAAGAATCCGGTGCATGGCTTCGGCGGTGCGCACCGGCAGGGTGCTTTTCTCGACGACGATCTTGTCGTTGCCGGCATGTTCCAGAATTGCGCGCGCCGTGCTCTCCCAATACTGAAGGTCGGGAGCGAATCCGGCGCCGGCGCCGAAGGTTTTGGTCGGCGTGTTGACACTGACGAAAATGACGTCGTTCTCCCGGATGCCCCGGGCGATGTCGGTGGTGAAAAAGAGATTTTTGCCGCGCACCTTCTGAACAATTTCGTCCAGTCCGGGTTCATAAATCGGCAGATCCGACGAATTCCACGCGGCGATGCGCGCCTCGGAAATATCCGCCACCGTGATATTCCATTGCGGGCACCGGGAGGCGATGACCGCCATGGTCGGCCCTCCCACATACCCGGCTCCGATGCATAGGATGGATTTTTTCATAACCGTACCGGCCTTTCTTGCTCGATCGGACTATTCGGGCATTGCTTTACAGAGGAAAAAAACATTGGACTCGGGGTCGAGGCAGCGCAGCAGCCGCTGGTCGTAATCGGGGGCGGGCATGAGCTTGACCTCGAAGCCGCTGGCCCGGAGCCGGTCGGCCACCCCTTCGGGATCGTCGACGGTATAAATCCAGCTCTGCGCGGCGGCTTCGTGCTCAAGATATTCCGCGCCGGTATGCTCCAGAATCAGCCGAATCTCTCCATTCAACTCGAACTCCGTACGGAACGAACTATCGAAAATCGGTTCACCCAGCCCCAACAGCGTCCGATAAAAATCGCGGCATTCATCCAGGTCGCGCACTCGCAGAAGCAATCCGAATTTATTTTTTTTCACAAAAAACTCCTTGGCCCGTTGCCAAAACAACATTTATCCGGTAAATTAATAGGGAAAGATGCTTTTTTCAAGTCCAGGATGAAACGAAAGGATGATTTTTATGGATTACAACATTTATTCCAACCCGCTCTCGGAACGTTATGCCAGCAAAGAGATGAGTTTCATCTGGTCCCCCCAGAAGAAACATTCGACCTGGCGAAGGCTTTGGCTTGCGCTCGCGGAAGAGGAGATGCGCCTCGGGCTGGACATCACCGAAGAACAGGTCGCGGAGATCCGCGGCCATCTGGACGACATTGATTTCGACGTCGCAGCCGCCTTCGAAAAAGAATTGCGCCACGATGTCATGAGTCACGTCCACACCCTCGGTAAACTCTGTCCGAAGGCCATGCCGATCATTCACCTCGGCGCAACCAGCTGCTTCGTCACGGACAACACCGAGCTCATTCAAATGCGCGACGGACTCCGGCTGCTCTGCGGCAAACTGCTCAAATTGATCGCCCAGCTTGCCGATTTCGCCGAGAGTCATAAAGACCTTCCCACGTTGGGATTCACCCATTACCAGCCCGCGCAGCTGACCACCGTCGGCAAGCGATTCAGCCTCTATCTGCAGGACTTCGTGATGGATTTCGAGCGCCTGGAGCGCGAATGCGCCGACATCCCGTTCCGCAGCGTCAAAGGAACCACCGGCACGCAGGCAAGTTTCCTCGCCCTCTTCGACGGCGATCACGCCAAAGTCCGCGAATTGGAGCGCAGTGTGGCGCGCAAGATGGGATTTGACAAGGTCGTCGCCCTCTCGGGGCAAACCTATACGCGCAAAATCGACTACTTCGTACTCTCCGCCCTCTCGGGACTGGCGCAGAGCGCCTACAAGATGGCCGGCGACATCCGGCTGCTGGCCAACCTGCGCGAAATGGAAGAGCCGTTCGGCAAAAAGCAGATCGGTTCGTCGGCGATGGCTTACAAGCGCAATCCGATGCGCAGCGAACGCATCTGTTCGCTGGCGCGCTATCTGGAAACACTCCCGTTGAACGCCGCGCAGACGGAATCGGTTCAGTATTTCGAGCGCACGCTGGACGATTCGGCGAACCGCCGGATTGTGCTCGGCGAAGCGTTTCTCGCGGCGGATGTGATTCTTTCGACGCTCATCAACGTGACCGACGGACTTCAGGTGTGGCCCAAGGTGATCGCCCGGCGCGTCGCCGCGGAGCTGCCCTTCATGGCCACGGAAAACCTGATGATGGCCGCCGTGCGCGCGGGAGGGGACCGGCAGAATCTTCACGAAGTCATCCGCGAACACTCCATGGCGGCGGCACGCCGGATCAAGGAAGAGGGCGGCGAAAACGATCTGCTCGAACGTCTGCGCAACGATCCGGCCTTTGCCGCGATTCGGAACGACTTTGACGCGATCGTCAATCCCCGCGACTTCATCGGCCGCGCACCGCAGCAGGTCGAAGAGTATCTGCGTGAAGTCGTGCGTCCGCTGCTGGCGGAACACCGTTCCGAGATGGCCGCCACGGTGGATGCCGTCAACGTCTGAATCGGGAACGCCGCGGGCTATGCGTCCGCCTGAATGAATTTTCGGTACATTTCGCAGTAGCGCCCGTTCCGGGCGATCAATTCGTCGTGCGTCCCGATTTCCAGCACCCGGCCAGCGTCCATCACGACAATGCGGTCCGCGTTGCGGATGGTCGAGAGCCGGTGCGCCACCACGAACGTCGTCCGGTTCCGGGTCAACTGCTCCAACGCGATCTTGATCTCCGCCTCGGAATCGACATCGAGCGCGCTGGTCGCCTCGTCGAGAATCAGCACCTTCGGGTCGCGCAAGAGTGCGCGCGCGATGGCAATGCGCTGCCGCTGGCCGCCGGAGAGACGCGAACCGTTTTCCCGGATCTGCGTATTGAGTCCGTCCGGCAGCGAATCGACGAACGATTCCAGATTGGCAAATTTCACCGCGCGCAGAATTTCCTCCTGCGACACCTTGACCGCGCCGTAAGCAATATTGTCCCGGATCGTTCCGTCGAACAGGATGGTTTCCTGCGTGACCACGGAGATGAATCTGCGATAGGTGCGCAGATCCAACGTGTCCATATCGATCCCGTCAAGCAAAATTTTGCCCTCGATCGGACGGATAAAGCCGATCACCAGCTGCGCCACGGTGGATTTTCCGGCGCCGGAGGAGCCGACCAGCGCGATATTTTCGCCGGGGCGGACTTTCAGCGAAAATTCCCGCAG
>JAQUYX010000216.1 GCA_028691615.1 Victivallaceae bacterium | reverse complement strand
CTTCTTTCCGAAGTGACTCATACGTCCGTCCCTGCACCCTTGGCTGGGCTATCTACGCGCAAGGTGACGCATCCAGACCGGATCGAACGCACTCAGATGGCGGAGTTTATCCGTAGTTTTCTGAAATAACAATTCCTTCTGGTGGAAAAATAGGGATCCCCAACCCGGATCCGATGAAAAATGTCCTGCCGCAGTTCCCCGAAGAAGCACGCGTGCTTGTTTTTTTGGGGGGGGCGATCAGCGGGCGATCACTTGATCTTGGAAGGTCAGATCGTAGACGCCTTGACGTTCTCCGCGGTGGCGGGATTCCTGAATTGCAGCCTGCAAGGCATTGAGTTTCACATTGATATCGGTGCATTTTGCAGGTAGAATGACCGTGAACTGTTCCGGATTGGTCAGATAGCGAGCGGTAAACAGCAATTGAGCTTTGCTCTGCACATTCACGGCGTTAATCGTCAGATCCGGATAATTGCGAAGGACCGCCATAATCAACTTCATGGCCTGAAACGTTCCCGGCAGAATCTGCCCGGATTTCACGTTCTGCACATTCAACCCGATAATCAGGGGCAATGTCCCGGCAAAATCCATGGTTTGACTGCGCCGCAACGCAACTCCGTCGGCATCCGCCACCCATTCGGAGCGCGGGGAAAACAGTCTGGCGCGCGGAATGCGTTCGACCAGCTGGATTCGCAGCGTATCCGGGGGAATTCTGGTAACGCTTCCGTGTTTGACATTCGGCAGGGCATCCAACCTTGCCCGAAGCTCTGACACCGACAGTCCGAAAAGATTGTCGCTTCCCAACTTCAGTCCGATCGCATTCGCCAATTCTGTCGGGCGACTCTGCCAATATCCGCTTCCGATCAATTCGATCCGGTGCAGCTTGAACCGTTCATTCTGGGAAAACAACACACGGTATCCCATTTTCAGAAACAGGAAGAAAGCACCCAGCACAATGACGAAGAGCAACAAAAGGAGAAATAATTTCCATGTGCGCCGGGATGTCGTCGGGGATTTTCCGCGTCTTGCGGAAGAACCGGAACTTGTCCCTCTGGTGTTTGTTTTTTCAGTTTCAGCCATATGATCAATCCTTTACGCTTTGCCAAGCTCAAAATCCGAAGCGACTTGCCGCGCCAATAAGTCGTCAGTCAATAATCTGATTGCCGAATGCGCCATCAAACATGCGGCTTGTTCCGCCTGCGCCAGTGCGTATTGTGTCCCGGCGCAACGGAGGAACGCTTCGGAGTGCAGCGAAGGAGTGCCGCCGCCCTCCGGGATAATTCCGAAGAAAAAATTAACGCCGGGGATCTCCTGCGACACATTGGCGAAATCTGTGGAAATGCGTTCTGTCTCCGACGGCGGCTGAATCCCGCCCAGATAACGCTTTGCCTCCTCGCAGATCAGCGCCTGCAAAGAGGAATTGGACTTGTTGACAGAAAACGCCGAACCGTGCAGCTTGGTCCGATATCGGCATTGGGTCATCAGCGCCGCGCCGCGAATCATTGCCGAAAAACGCGCCTGAACAGCCTGAAAACTCGCTTCGGTGAGGGCACGTAAATAGAATGTGCCGGACGTTTTGCCCGGAATGATGTTCGCCGCGTCGCCGCCCTTGGAAACAAACCCATGCAAAAACGCATCTTTGGGCATCTGCTGGCGATAACAGCCGATCCCGTTGAGCAATAGCGTCATGGCATCGAGCGCATTGACCCCTTCCCACGGCGCGGTCGCCGCATGCGCGGCTTTGCCGAGGAACGTCACATCTATTCGGATGACCGCCAGATTCTGCTTATCCTGACGCGTCGCATAAAAGGGATGCGACAGAATACAGGCATCAAAGTCTTTCCAAAAGCCTTGCTTGGCCAGAATCACCTTGCCGCCGTACCCTTCCTCCGCCGGTGTCCCAACCAGCGTCACACGCCCCGGAACTTTTTCCTCTTGCAGCACCTCCGCTGCAATACAAAAAGCTCCCACCGCCGCCAGCGAAATCAAATGGTGTCCGCACGCGTGTCCCTGCGGAAGCGCATCGTATTCCGCCGGCAGCACCACGTTGCGCCCCGCAGATCCGGAAATTGCCGAGAAAGCCGTCGGCAGATTCGGATATCCGAGATGAACTTCAAAATTCCGCTCTTTTAAGAAATTTGTAATTGTTTGCGCGGCAAAAGTTTCCCGCAGTCCGCCTTCCGGTCTCCGGTATATGGCGAGACTCATCTCCTCCAGCGCGGGGCGCAGGTCGGAAAGAATTTCTTTGATTCGTTGTTCCAATGGCTTTTTCAAAATTTAAACTCCGGTTGAACAATCGATTCGTCCCCTTTGTACTTCACCTCCGGAATCAAGGTCTTCCGAACAGGGCGGGGGGCCTTTTCCTCTTGCTCGGTCTGTACTTCGGATTCCACGTTTTCGTCCGTCGGCTTCGGAACTTCCACCTTCTGCATCTTCCAATCCAGACGGGATTGCGCCGGGGGAGACGCTTTGGCTTCCGCCGCTACGTTTTCGTCCGTCGGTTCAGGCGCAATCTTGTTCTTCGGCTCAGACTTCGGCTCGGGGCGCGCCTCGCTGCCGGAATCAATGGAAACTTCCTTGCTCTCATGCGCCGGAGCTGCAACCGCCGGCAGGGCCGGGGAGGGGGACGCAACCGGTTCTGGTTCCGGCGGAACAATCGGTGCTGATGGCGCAGGGGCGACGGGCGCAACTAGCGTATGATGCGATTCGCGAGGCGCTTTGTTTTTTGCTTTCGACTTGCGCTTTTCCGCCGCGACCGGAACATCGTTCTCAACAGGACAGGATGTCTCGACCGGAGCTGTTTCTTCCACAGCAGAACAAGGCTCAAGCGGAGAAACAGCCTCGACCGGAGGCTCCGTGATCGGATCGGGCGCGGTTTCGACGGGGGCTTCTTCTGGTTTTTCTTCGCTTCGGAAAAGAGCAAGCTCTTCGTCGGACAGATAACGGCGGTGGGTGATTTTTGAAATGGAATTGCTCTCCATAAGAATTCCGCGCGCCGCCGCGGAACGCCGCGGAAGCGTCATTAAATTCATCTCGGTAGATTTTGTCGTCCCGCGCTTATTGGTCACGTCAAGCTGATAGATTGCATCGGTACGCGGAGTCAGAAGCTCCAACTGGCATTGATCGGGGCACAGACGGTACTCCCGGTCGGTGATGTATTTGTCGATCACAGAACGCTTGCCGTAATATTTGCCGGTCTTTTTCTCTTTGTAAATAATGCCGAACTCCGTGGTCGAGTCATACTTTCGGCATTCGTAGAGCCGCCCGACATAGAGCTTCTCCGGCGGAAGCGCGGTCACCTTGTAGACACCGGATTTTTCGATCTCCAACAGATGGTCGAATTCATTGCAGGTGACGACATCATCGCTGCGAATGGATGTGCCGATATAACCGTTTTTGCGATCCCAACCGATTTTGATATTGTTGAGCGCGGCGGCCTGACGGTCGATCTTTTCAAAATGCTCGATTTCCGTGTGCCGCGGATAATTTTTCGCATACTTGTCGATCAACAGCTGCAAATAATTTTCGGCGTATTCCTTGAGATGTTTGAGATCGTGCCGGATCTGCGCAATCTTCTTTTCGATCTCACGCAGTTCCTTCTGATTCTTCTCAATATCAAAACGGCTGATTCTCCGAACCGGAAGCGCCAGAAGTTTATCCACATCCTCATCGGTCACGTCGCGCCGAAGCATTTCCCGGAACGGCGCCAGCCCCTGATGGACTTCGCGGTATTCGTCGGATTCGGTCCGGCACTCTTCGATCTTCTTGTAGATGCGATTCTCAAAGAAGATCTGCGCAAGCGTCTTCATGTGAAAGAGTTCGTTCTGCTTCCCCAGCGCAATCTCCAACTCCGCGCGGAGATACTCCAAAAGCTTTGCGGTGTTGCGTTCGATCACTTCAGTCACGGTCATCACCACCGGCCGATTCTCCCGGATGACCGTAATATTCGAACTGATCGAAAGCGAACAGTCGGTATACATATAAAGCGCTTGAATGGTCTTTTCCGGATCATAACCGCGCGTCGGCACAATTTCGATTTCCACTTTGTCCGTGGTATAATCGTTGACCGAGGAAATTTTAATCTTATTCTTTTCCGCCGCGCGCTC
>JAQUYX010000040.1 GCA_028691615.1 Victivallaceae bacterium | reverse complement strand
GATCGCCGCGTGTCTCCAGAATCCGGGCGATGAAGCAATCTTCCTTTTCCGCCTTATGATGACTTCGAGGCTGATGTTGTCGCCCTCCACATGGCAGGGCGGCTGGAACGTCCCGGCAAATCCGTCAAAGACAAACGGCGCGCGGTTGAGCATGGCGGCCTCTTCAATGACATGGGATTGGATAAATCCGCCATTGTGCGGCAGAAACGCGTAGGTAAATTCATGCGCCCCGAGATCGGCGTCCCAATCCGGATACTTCGGCGAACGCAGCAGACACAAGTCAATCACCCCGGAACGCACTTTCCAGCCGTATTTGCAGTCGTTGAGCACGGCCGCCCCGTAACTGCCTTCGGAGAGATCCGCATAGCGCTGGGCGGCGACTTCGAATTTCGCAAATTCCCATGAGGTGTTGCGGTGCGTCGCCCGCCGCGCGTAGCCGTACTGAATGTCAAAGGTTCCCTCGGAGGTGAACACGTCCACGGGGAAACCGACCCGGAGCATCTTGCGCTCTTCGTGCCAATCGACCTTTGTCGCGAAATCGAGCCGTTTGGAACCGCGCTCAAGCACCACATGCTGCGTCATTTTGGAGTGTTCTCCGACCTCGAAGCACAGCACCAGTTCCTGACGCAACGCACCGGCGAAAACACGCTCGGCCTTGACGCAACGGACGCCGTCGGAGAGTTTCTCCCCGGTGTAGAACACGTCAATATCCCACGCCTCCCAGTTGTTCGGGCGGTCGGAGTACAGCACAAGGTCGTTGCCGTCGCCGTTGAGCACCGAACGGCCGGCCTCCTTGTCCCATGCGCGCAGGAGTCGCCCTTCGCGCGAAAATTCATACCGGATCAGGGCATTTTCCAAGACCAGTTTGCCGCTGTCGCATTGGTCTTGGATGGCGGCGCGCTTTGCTCCGCGACGCAGCTCGACCGAGCCGGTCGCGGGAATGGAAACTGCCGCATAAGCCTTTCCGCAGACGGTTTCCACGGCGACGGCTTTGCCCGCGCCGTCGGTGACCACGCAATCTTCCCATCCGGCGGGCAGTTCCGTCAGATGCCGGTAATCGCATCCGAGGGTATTGACCGCGACCAGCGATTTTTCGTCGTGCGAAAAGAGCGTTTGCGCGGCTTCTTTTGCGAGCTTGGCGCACGCGGCCAGGCCTTCCTGATGTTCCCGCTCGGTCACGGTGTACACCTTGCCGATGGAAGAACCCGGAAGAATATCATGAAACTGATTGGTCATAAGATGTTTCCAGATTTTTCCAATCTCCTCTGTCCGGTTTTTTCCAAGCGCTGCGGCGCTCAAAAGCAACTCCACGGCGGTCAGAGACTGTTCCAGCTTGCGGTTGCCGCGTTTGACGCGGCTCTGCGTGGTCAGCGTGCCGCGGTGCAGCTCCAGATAAAGTTCGCCGACCCATTCGGGGAATTTTTTGGAGAATTTGCGCTCGATCGACCGGAAGAAGTCACAGGCGCGGCCGAATTTCACCTTGGGATTGCCTTCCAGATTGGCCAGACGCAAACCGCGTTCGACGTGCTCCTCCTTGGGGCCGCCGCCGCCGTCGCCGATGCCGAAGAGCGTCATGTATTCATCCTGAAAATCATTTTCCGCCATCCGGTTCTGCCCGGGAACCATCTGCGCCGGATTCAATTCGCTGTTGTAATTGTTCTCCGGCGGGAAGTGGGTCAGCACGCGCGTGCCGTCGATCCCTTTCCAATAGAAAGTGTTATACGGAAACACATTGAACTGATTCCAGGAGATTTTCTGCGTCAGAAAATAGTCGCAGCCGGATTTTCGGATGATCTGCGGCATCGCCCCGGAATACCCGAACACATCGGGAATCCAGAGGTTGCGGACGTCCACGCCGAACTCGTCCATGAAAAAATTCTTGCCGTAAAGGAACTGCCGCACCATCGATTCGCCGGAGATGATGTTGCAGTCCGCTTCGACCCACATGCCGCCCTGCAGCTCCCAGCGCCCTTCTGCCACGCGAGCTTTCACCTTCTCGTAAAGCTCGGGGTAATGCTCCTTGACAAATTCATACAGCTGCGGCTGGGATTCCCCGAAAACATATCCGGGATACTTTTTCATCAGATCCAGCGCGCTGGCGAACGTCCGGGCGGCCTTGCGGATCGACTCCTTGACCGGCCAGAGCCAGCCCACGTCAATGTGCGCATGACCGACGGCGTTGGCCGTGACGGCGGATTTAAGCGCGGGCAGAGACAGAACTTTTTTCAGAGCTTTGCGCGCGGCGGATGCGTTGGCCATGTCGTTTTTGAGAAGATCGCAGGCGTCGTTGAGCGCGCGGACGATCCGGCAGGCGCGATAATCATTGTGGCCGAGCGCGTCGGCCATGCCGATCAAAACTTCCATATCCAGCCGCAAATGCCAGAGTTCCAGATTGAACAATCCGACGCGCATGACCCGGACGACCGGATTGTAGTCCCCGTAAGGCTTCGGGCAGCGCCGGGCGGGATCGGAATCCATTTCCATGCCGAAGAGACTGTTGGCGGCCGTTTCCACCCAGAGATCGATCTTCTCCGCGCCGGTGGATTCGGAGGTCAGCTGATAGATCTCCTTGGTGTAATTCTCCGCGAAAAGCGAACTGTTGGTCAACCCGTAGGCGGGCACGCCCTCGGCGTCGAAAATCAGTGCTTCGCCGGAGAAATTCAAATGCAGGGCGATCGGTTTGCCTTTCCATTCGGCGGGCACTGCGCCGGTCAGATGAAACCAGGCGCTGTCCCACGGTTCGCCCCAGCGTTCCCCCTCGGAAATCGCACGGTACGCAAGCGATTTGCGTTCTTTGTAGGGAACGGCGTCGCAACTGTGGCCGAATTGCGCGTTCAGCACAATCTCCGAGGAAAATAATTCGCTCTTGGTCCGCGTAAAGGTTCTCCGGGCCCGATCGAGAAGAAGCATGCATTCTTTGTCGTACATAGTGTTTCCGTGATGCTTATAGATTGCCGGTTGATTTACTCTTCCATTCCCTGCAATTGATAATATAACATCGGAAACTGTTTTTTAAAGGGGGAGTTTGGGAGAAATCCCATCCTCCCCCGCGTTCCGGCACAGATTAAAAATGCACGCGCAGAGTCTATCAGAAATCAATGCGTTTCCCGGTGTCCAAAGACGCCTGTCCGCCGGCCATCAGCCGGGTCAGACGCACGCCGCATTCGATGTCGAACGGATTCTTCCCGTTGTAGAGAATCTCGTCCAGCCAAAGCTCAATGGGCTCCTTCTGCGCGGGAAGTTCCGCAGCCGGCACCTTCACAATGGCGCGCGCGCCAAACAGCGAATTGACCGACGCATTGCTCACCGTGCCGCCGAGCACTTCAATCTTACAGTTCACGCCGGGAAGCAGTGCGCGAAGTTTTTCGAGGTTCTCCGCCTCAAGCTGAATCTCCGTCTCCGCCGCGTCGATGCGGCAGATGTACGACCCCTTCCGCCCGTAGATTTCAAACATATAAGGAGAATAGAAGGTCGAACAGGTGGATTCCGCCACGCCGAGCGTGCCGTTTCGGAACTGCACGGCCGCGCAGACGTTGTCTTCGACATCGCGCCCGTAATAATGGATCGCATTGGCCGTAATGTTCTTCGGCTCGCCGAGCATCCAGTCCATCAGGTACATCTGGTGGCAGGCAAGGTCGATCCACGCGCCGCCGCCGGCGGTTTTCCGGTCGAACCAATCCGGCGGAAGATCATTCATCTTCGAAGCATCCACGCCGTTGCGGATGCGAACCATGTTCACTTCGCCCAGAAGACCGGCCTCCATCAGCTGTTTGCCCAGCACGAAAACCGGCGTGGTCGCGCGGATATAGGCAATTCCAAAGTTCACCTGACTGCGCTTGACCGCCTCGCGGACCGCTTCGGCGTCCGCCACGGTAAGCGTGAACGCCTTCTCGGTAAAAATGTGCTTCCCCGCCGCGGCGGCCTTCTTCATAAGCTCCGCATGGCGGCAAGTCTCCGCGACAATGCAGACCGCATCCACATCGGGACGCTTGAGCAGCTGATCGTAATCCTCGACAAAGGGCACGTGCAACTGCTTCGACCACGCTGCGCCGCGTTCGAACGTGGAATCCCAGAGACAGGTCAGCGCGGTGTCCCCCCGTTTCTGAAGAATCGGATAATACCGGGGAACATGCGGATGCCAGCAGCCAACCAGAGCGACATTGAGTTTTTTCATAATAAGAAGATCCTTTTTTTGTGATTGGAATATTTGATCGCGATGTTGCAATCCTTCAGCACGAAACTTCGACTTCTTTGTTCTCCCGCGCGGCCAGCGCGATCGCGTCCAGAATGCGCTGGATGTACAGTCCGACTTCGCCGGGCAGCAAGAGTTCACTCCCCGTGCGGCAGGCGTTCACCCAGTTTTCCAGCTTCCGGCGGAACATGTCCGGGCGCCCCTGCGACGGCAGAAACGCCGGCGTGATATTCATCATTGCGCCGAGCATATCCGTGTAGAGTTCCGGCGCCTTCCCCGACTGCCACCACGCACCGCCCTTCGATCCGCCGAGCTTGAAGTCGTAAACGCAATCCTCCTTGATGTGATTGACGTAGGAAGTCTCCAGCTGGACGACCAGACCGTTGGCGAAGGTGATGTGCGCGACGGCCAGATCCTCGACGTTGTAATCGCGCGTATTCCAATTGGGACTGCTGCAATAAACCTTGTCGGAGGTTTTCCCTTCCCCGTAGAAATACGAGGCGGTCACGCGCGCCGGTTCGGGTCTGCCGCAGACATACGTAATGACATCCAGAAGATGCACGGCAATGTCCAAAACCGGTCCGCCGCCGAGTTCGCGGCTGTAATAAATTCCCCAGTTCGGCGTGCCGCGACGACGCAGCAGCGAACCATGAACATAACGCAGATCCCCGAAAAATCCGGCTTCGCGCGCATTGGTCAGAATGGTCGTGCCCGGGTTGTATTCCTGCTGGAATCCGACCGCGAGCTTCACATTTTTTTCCTTCGCCGCGGCCAGCATGGTTTTGCACTCGGCGACGTTCATCGCCAGCGGCTTTTCCATATAAACGTGGCAGCCGGCGGCAATCGCGTCCAGCGCGGCGGGCAGATGCTCGTAATTCGGCAGGCAGACGTCCACCGCGTCCGGCTTCACCGCCGCAAGCATGCTCTTCCAATCGGCATAGAGCGACGCTTCCGGCATGCCCCAGGTGTCGCGCATGACATCAAGGCAACTGCGCTCCTTGTCCACGGCCGCCACCACTTCGACGCTGTCCGCCAGTTCGCGCAGCGCCATCATGTGTTCCCGGTAGATCATTCCGCAGCCGACGATGGCCACCCGCAGTTTTCCGTTCTGTTCAGTCATCTTGTCTCTCCTCAATAATGCGTTTGACAACGAAATCCCGAAATTCGGGGGAAAGCATAATAAAATAGGACGTGAATCCAGTCACCCGCACAATCAGATCCGGGAATTTCTCCGGCTCCTTCTGCGCGGCGCGAAGCGTCCTGGCGTCAACGATATTCACATTGACCAGCGTCCCGCCCAGATCGAAGTGCGTGCGGAACAACGCCATCAGGCGGCTGACCGGATCTTCGCAGTTCACAAACGCCGCGTCAATCTCCAACTGCAGCGGCGACGTGTTTCCATATCCGCACTGCACCGACGCAACCGCCTTCGCCACGGCCGTGGCCGCGCCGTCCTTGCGGAATCCCGGACACGGATTGGCCCCGTGCGAAGAGGGTTCTCCGGCGCGCCGTCCATTCGGCGTCGCTCCGACATTTTTGCCGAAACGCAGCGTGTCCGCCCACGAAAAGAGTCCCGGAATAATCAATCGCCCCTCCGGGGTATGCCGGTGGTTGGGAAACGCGTCGACAAAATCGCGCGTCAACTCCACCGCCCAGCGGTCGGCAGAGCTTCCGCCCTGCCCGAATCGGGGCGAGGAGGCCAGCAGACGGCGGATGAGTTCGCCCTCCTTGCCGCTGAAATTGCCGTGCACGGCGTCGACGCATTGACGCCAGCTGATTTTTTTCCCTTCGACCACCTGCGTCTCGATCGCGGCGAAAGAGTCCGCGACGACGGCAAGCCCCGCGCCGTCGCAGCACATGTTGTAAAAATCCACACCGCCGTGCGACGCGTCGCGGCCTTTTTCAATCGGCCCGTAACAGAGTAGATTCAGCAGCAGCTCCGGTTCGTTCCGGTACTGGTGCGCCAAATGAAAATCAAGCCCTCTGGCAATGCAGAGCGCCGCTTTCTTCAGATGCGTCCGGTAGCATTGGTGCAGCGCATCCATCGAGAACGGCGGCGTCCCTTCCGCAATCTGGTTGAACGCCACCTCGAACACCTTCATCAGATTGATCTTGACCGTATCGTTCAAAGTGTATTCGCGCCCGGGAATGCTCATCCAGTTGCACCCCAGCGCAATGCGTTCACGCGCAAGCTCCGTGGAAAAACCGTTGCGCGTGAAGCCCGCAATCAGCGCGTTGTCCCCCGAAAAACGCGGATACCCGAGATTGTCCGCCAGAAGAATTTCCACGCCGCGCCGGAAGAGCCCCTCCTCCATCTTGTCGTGAACCCGGATGGTCAAATTGCAACTGATTTTCAGGACATGCGCCGCCTCGAGAATCAGATAAGAGATTCTGCTGGTCCGGTCGTTCCCGTCGGAATCGGGTCCGCCGATCTGATAATAATGCGGATCATTGAGCAACAGGCACGCGAGATAAAACACCGCGTCCTCGTCGTCGATACGTCCGTCCGCCAGATCGCGTTCGTAATAAGGACGCAAAATTTCATCGAGCTGCCCGCCCGCCCCGTCGCGGTTGTACGTGCGCGACGCCATATTGAACCACGCGATCCACTGGCACGCCTCGTGCAGCGTCTCAGGTGGATCGCTGACCAGCTTGAGGTTGATGCGGCGCACTTCCCCGTCGGCGGCCATCGCGGTGCGTTCGATCCAGTTGCAAACGCCTTCGATCGCCTGAATTTCCGCATGCAGAAGTTCCTCGGCCTCCGCGTCCCCCCGGTGTGCGGCAAGCGACGCTTCGACCTTCGCCTTCAACCCGCCCCAGCCCAATTTGAGGCCGATTTGGTAATCCGGCGCGAAATGCGCGTCCTTGCCGATTCCATGGGTCAGATCGTAACGCTCCTGCTCCTCGTGCAGGAAAGAATAATCCGCCGGAAACGGCGCCAGCGAGAGTTTGTAGCCCGCGCGCATCCGGGACATCATGAACATCCAGCGCCCCGCAATCGCGTCGTCGGGATCGACATAAACCGGATGCGCCTCCATCAAGGCCCGGTAATTTGCCGCCCATGCCGCAACGCCGTAAAACGAACCGGCCTCATCGACGACGGGGAAATGGAATGATTTAACAAACTCCTCCGGCGGAAGCACATAGCCGTAATCATCCTCGTCGGCTTTTCCGAGTTTCCGGTATTTTGCCAGCGTCTGTTCTTTTTTTCTGGCCACGAGACGCGCGATCCGGTCCGCGTACTTCTCCATCTTGAAACCGCTCATTTTTTTACCCGCTTTCCGTTCAGCAGAAGCGGCACGCCCGAAGAAGTCGCCGCCTGCGTCAGTTGATTGATTGTTTCCGTCCGCAGCAGCGGCAGGGGCGAAGTCCGTCCGGCCATGCCGAGCCGGGCGGCTTTCCCGCAGCCAAGCGGATGGTACGTCAGTAATTCATACGTCTGAAGATTTTTCAGCTCCGAAGCGAAGGAAGCGATTCGGCCAATGGTTTCGGCGTCGTCGTTGAATCCGGGGACAATCGGAGTCCGCAGAATCAAGGGCGTTCGCAAAGCGCAGAGATTCGCCAGAATTTCTTCATTGCCGCGTCCGGTTCCTTCGCGGTGTTTGCCGCAATCAAGGTGCTTGAGATCGGCCATCACCAGATCGCAATTTTCGGTGAGCTTCTCGAGAACATCGCGCGAATACGCGAGATTGGTTTCGACCGCCGTATGGATTTTTTCCTTGCGGCAATGCGCGAGAAGCGCCGCGGAAAATTCCAGCTGCATGCCCGGTTCGCCGCCCGAAAGCGTGACGCCGCCGCCGGATTCCAGATAGAACAACCGATCCGATTCCAGCTCTTCGATCGCCTCTTCGAGGGAAATATCGCGTCCGCAGATACTCAGCGCTCCGGCAAAACACGCCTCCACACACCGGAAACAGGCATTGCACTCTTCCCGGGCAATCCAATGACCGGCGTCGCTCTTCCGGTGCGCGCAGCAAAGCGCAAAGCACCGCCCGCAGTCCAAACACTTCGACGCGTCGAACGAGAGCTGCGCCTTTGCCGAAAGCGTCTCCGGGTTGTGACACCAGAAACAGCCAAGCTGACACCCCTTGAGAAACACCACGCTTCTCAATCCGGGCCCGTCATGCACGGAACCATGCTGAATTTGTGTGATGACGCCATTCATTTGCAGCGCCCTTTCTCCTTGCCGATGTCGGCGATCCGCACGGGGGAAAACAAGCCGCACGGGACCAGTTTTTTTTCCGGGATATCGAATGCGCGAAACGCCGCAGGCGTAATCAGATACGGCACTTCCGCAGGATAAAACGGCCCAAAGGCGTTGCGCAAATGCCCGTAAACAACAATCTTCAAATCATTCCACCCCGCCTTCGCCGTCAACCGCACACGGTAAGGCTCCCATGCGACGACCCGTTCCGCCTCGCCATTGAGTACGACGCCGAGCGCAACTGCGCGCCATTGCGGGATTTCCAGCTCGATCTCTCCGCCGCGATGTTCGAACCCGAACGCATAGGTCATATTTCCCGCATACTCGGGAAATCCCTGCTTCGTCCAGTCGCCCAAACGCAGACGTTCGGGCAAAGAGGTCAACGCGCCCTCGCCATCCACGCCGAAATCCCCCAGAAGGAACAAAGACTCCAACGCGGAATCATGCCGATACTGCGTAAAAAGCTCCAGACAATTCTCTCCGCGCCGCAGCGAAGGCAGTCGAAGTTTGCGCACCGAAGCACATTTCCACATGCCGCAATCCGTCCGGGATAGCTCCTGACCATTGAGCACGATCCGCCACTTGTCCGGATCTTCGATCCCGAGATACCCCCCTTGGGGAAGTGCGCCGCACTGGAAACGATACCGCAGCGCCACCGGAATTTGGACGCGCTCATCCCCGCATGGATTCTTCGCCAGCCAATACGGCTGCGGCATCGAAATCCGGCGCAAAGGCATGCCAAACTCCGTCCGAATCCGGTCGTCGGCCGTTAGAAAGAGTTCCGCCTTCCGATATGCCTCGCCTTTGACGGAAACCTCCGGGAGATCCAGCACCAGCACGTTTTCCTCATCCGTGGCATACCCCAGAAGCTCCGGCTCGATCATAGCGGATTTTGGTTCGGGCACTTCCGAAGGCGCGTATGGAATTTTCACATCGCCGGGAACCGCCAGAAACATCCGGGACTCCAGCCGATGGAAGGAACTCTTGAAACAATGCCGCCCCTCCCGGTACACGCTCTCCCCCAGACGGAAGATGCCGCAATCAAGATCCAGCTCGAAAATGCGCCACGTCTCCGGCAGTTTCCAGCTGATTTCAATCTCCGGAAACGCGAGCGTCCGCTCCGCGACAGCGGGAATCTCATGGATTTGCGAACATGGTTCCATCGACGTGTTGCAGACAAAAAGGGCCGAGCAATCCTCCGCCGTATGCAGATTATAAAGCAGCGCCCGCTGCTCCTCGCCGTGGACCGCAAGCGAAACCTCCCGAAATTCCGATAACGCCTCGCCGAGCTGGGCACAGGAGGTCAGCGCGGTGAAAGAACCGTAACACAGGCGCGGCAAGTCGGATTGTTTGCCGTCCGCAAATTCCGGGATTGCGCCGAGATAAAAAACTTTACCGCCCCGCGCCGCGAAAGCGCGCAGCAGAGTTAACGTCGTCGTTCGAATTGTCAGCAGTTCCGGGATGACCACCGTCTGATAATCCGCCTCGCCGACGGCAAGCATCCGATCATTGATTTTCGCATAGCGCGTCAACTGCGCCTCGTCTCCATAATCAAAATCAAGATGCGCGCCGAGCAATGCATCGATGAGTTGCTGATATTTCGTCAACTGCGCAAGCACCCGTTCGTCTTTATGCACAAAATATCCATAGCGCACCGTCCACTCCCGGTTCAACTCGCCCAGCGGACGGCCGAACCAGATCGATTCGATCGGATGGATCACCAGAATGTTGCGCCGTTCCGTTCCTTCCGAGAGAACCGCATGAATCCGGGCGAAATAATCCTCCACTTTGCGGTAGGCCGTGTGCCACGGACTGATTGGCGAAATACTGGCCGGATAATCGCGTTTCGATTCGCCGCGCATGGAATACCAGAAGTGATGCGGCACATGCACATTGATCCCCAGCGCCGCCAGCCAATCGCCGATGGCCTTGTGTCCCTCCAACGGGAAATCCCATCCGGTGCATCCGTAAAGCTCGCAAAGTCGCTGTTTCTTCCCCAGCTGATGCGCGACCGAGGCGCATTGTTTGGCCGCGCCAAAGAGATTCCAATGCTCCCCGAGCACGTCGATTCCGGGAATCTGCATAAATTCATAGAAACGCATTGCGGAACCGACCGCCAGAGTCTGGGAAACCGGATCGTCCTCGCCGAGAACATGTCCGGTAAACGCCATTTTGTGCTCGTCGCACCAGGTTCCGATCTGCCGCGCGTAGGCTGTGGTGAATAAATCACACGCGAGATTGTAAAAATCCAGCCGGACGCCGGAAGTCTGCCGATCGCGCGAGTCAAAGAACAACTCCGGCAGATGATCCAACAAATCATAATGATACCGCTTCTCGAATTGTTCCGGCAGACGCTGCGTCCACAAATGTTTACAGCGAAATGCCCGGTATTCGGGTTCGTCGGTGAAGATTCCCGGAGCGTGCTTGAAGTCGTCCCCGAGTTTTTCCCGGTAGGCTTCGTGCGTGACGCGAAGGAACTGCGCGACCGCTTCGGGATTGCCGGTGTCCAGATAGGGTTGATTGTTGCAGTCGGGAGCTCCGTCGACCATTTTCACGAAAAAGCGGATAAAACACTCCCCCTCCTTCACCCCCTCTCCGGCGGCAAGCCGCCTCCACGAATCCGGCGACTTCTCCGGGCCCGAAAGGGCGAACCACGCCAGATCCCCCGGTTGAAAATCCGCCGTATTTCCGATGGCATACTCCAATCCGCGCATGGCATATTTGCGAGTAAAAGTCACCTTTCCGCCCGCGGTTCCCGAGGGCCAGCGATCCTCGTCGTAAAGCCATGCGTGCATCCCGAGTTGCTCCGCCTCGTCAATGCAGAGTTTAACGCAGTCGAACCACTCTCTTGAAAGATATTCCGTTTCCAGCCCGAACCGGGAATGCATGAAAAATCCGCCGAATCCCATTTGGTGCATGGCGCGAATCTGTTCGACCAGTTGTGCCGGTTCCAGCTTGGCATTCCATGCCCAGAAGGGCAGACTACGCGTTTCCGCAGGCAGTGTTTGCAGTTGCTTCAAAAGTCGGGAAATCATATTACAGACCAACCTCATCCAGATGAATGGGAATGTGCATCCCGCGCAGTTCTTTTTGCACCGCCGCGACGTCAAGACGGCGAATTTCCGTCCGGTTCCGAATGGCGAGCGCGGCGGCAAGCCCGCAAGCCTGCCCGGTCACTGCGGCGGAGGGAATCACCCGCATGACCTCCCATGCGTCGCCGATCGCGGAAATGCACCGTCCGGCGAAAAGAAGATTGTCCGGCCCCTTCTCCGGGTAGAGCGCCGCGAACGGAACCTCCCAGACATAGCCGGGCTTGCGCCAATCGGCGACCAGTCCGATGGAGTCCGCGGCCGTTTTACCGTATCCGCCGTCGGTCATGATGTAAGAACCCTTGACCGCGCAGATTTTGCGAAACTGCGGCATGATCGGCAATTTGACCGGATAATGCGTATGCCGGGAGCTCTCCTGCGTCGCATAAGCGTGCTGATAATAACCGCGCAAATACCGTCGGGTATTCAGCAGATATTCGGAAACCAGCTTCCCGGAGATGCCCGGATGCAACGGCTCGGCGAGTTTCTCCAGAGAAAGACCGACGCGCGCAAGCGCTTCTTCGGAAACTTTTCCGGTCGGTTTCCCGTCGCCGTAAACCGCACCGTAGAACATCTCGATCTGGCCGCGCAGAAATTCCAGCGCCCAGATTGAGAGGTAATTCTCTTCGACAAAGCAGGGAATCGCGAGGCGGCATGCGAGCACGGCCGAACCGCTGGCGTCAATGAATTGATCCGCTTCCACGCGAAGGCGTCCGCTTTCGTTTTCCACGGAGACATCGACGATTTTCCCCTGTTCCGCGTGAACGGCGCAAACCAGCGTGTCCAGCCAGAGATCGACGCCCGCTTCTTCAAGCATCCGGTCCAGCGACAGCACGAAGGAAGCGGGGGAAAAGACGCTGATGAAGCGTTTTCGCTCCGAAGCATTGCGCTGGTCGCGCCAGCCGGGGGGGATTTCACCGGGACCGTATTCGATGCTTTTGCGGACCATCTCCTCGCAGAGCCCGAAGGACACCTGCCGTCCATTGCCGTCGCAAAGCGGCAGAAAAACATTGATGAGTCCCGCGGTGGCCAGTCCGCCGAAGAGGGCGGTTTTTTCGATCAGGACAGTTTTTCTGCCAAGCCGAGCCGCTTGAACGGCGGCGGCGACTCCGGCGATTCCGCCGCCAATGACAGCAACTTCATAATGCTTCATTTTGATTTTCCTAAGAAAGATGCAACCGTTTTTGTCTATTCATTATAGACGAAGCAGGAACGCCTTGCAAGAGGCTTTCCGAAAATCCGGCGACTAAGTAATTTTGTTCAACGAAAATTCAACAGGTGGGGAAAAAAATCCCGGCTTCCGCGCCCAAGTAAAATTGCAAAGCCAGAGAAAGAGTGGTAGATTATTGCAGGGAAAAATCTTCAGTGATCCGCGAAGGAACCATCGCTGTTATGGGAAAACATAAAATCACATTGGCCGATATTGCCGCTGCGGTCGGGTGCTCGAAGGCGACGGTGTCCTATGCGCTGACCCGGACGCGTTCGATCAGCGAGCCCATGCGCAAGCAGATTCTTCAGGCGGCGGAACGCCTGCACTATCAGCCGTCGGAAAACCGCCGGTTGAAAAATCAACGGAAGATCATCGCACTGATTATGCGGGGCAATCGGCCGATGACCAATGACAGCGACCTCAGGGACGCGTTCAATCAGGAGGTGCTTGATCGAGGATACATCCCGCAGTTCTTTTTTTTCCCCGACCTCAATGATTCGGTCAAAACCATTCTGGCGGGAATCGCCTCGCAGCACGAGATCGCCGGAATCATCAATTTTCTACCGGAGCTGGAGAGCCTTGATCTCCTGCGATGCAGCAAACAGATCCCGTCGGTCATCTATGCGAGGGAAAACTGTATGCTCTCTCCGGTGCGTCCGCAGTACAGTCTGCGCATGCAGATCGCCCTCAACGAGCTGGTCCGGCACGGCCACCGGAACATCTTCTTTCTGGTGGATTCCGCCACCGAAAAAAAGGCGGCCATGCAGAAGAATCTGCAGGACATCCGGCAATTCTGCATCCGGCATCAGAATCAGGTCAGGGTTTCGCTGGTATGGCATCCGGAGGAGCGCGACAAGGATGCGCTCTTCCCGAAACTCGACGCGGCCCGACAGGAGGGCCACACCGCGGCAATCACCTGGAACGGCTTTCTGACCACGATGTTTTATCAATGGGCCTATCAGCGGGGCTTGCGGATTCCGGACGACATTTCGGTCATCGGTTTCGAAGACTCGGCGTTCGCCGACGGCATGGCCCCGGAGTTGACGACCGTGTCGCTCGCGCAGAAAGCATTGGCCTTCTACACGGTCGACACGCTGCTGCGCAAAATCAACGGCGAGAAGGAGCAAGAGTTCCTCATCCCTCCGCAGCTGCAAATGCGCAACTCCGTCGCCGCTCCGGCGGAATAAGAGAAACGCCGTCGGGAAGGATGGAGCGGGTCAGGCGTTGCGGAACACGAATCCCGCCTCAAGCAGTGCCGCGCGAAACGCCGCGGCTTCCTTCGCCTCAAGCTCCGAAGCCGGATAAACCGCCGAACCAAAATCAAATCCGTTCCATTGCATCGCCAATTTCAGCGTGCGCATGACATTCCCGGAACAATAATTCAGCAGGACTTCAATAATCCGGTTGATCTTCGTCTGCTCCTGCAGCGCCCCGGCAAAATCTCCGGCGCAAAATTTCCGGTACAGCGCGACAAATTTTTCCGGCATGAGATTGTACGTCGCCCCGATGCCGCCGTCCGCCCCCATCGACAAGCCGGCCAGCAAAGATTCGTCGGGACCGTTGATAACGTTGATGTTTCCGCCGTCAAGCTGTTTGAGCTGCCACATTTTGTAGTAATTGGCCCGCGTGTCTTTGGCGCCGATGACATTGGCCGTCTCCGCCAGCAAGGAGCGCAAAATGCCGGTCATGTCCAGCGAAGCGGTTTTCTGGG
Source organism: Victivallaceae bacterium (assembly GCA_028691615.1). GTDB lineage: Bacteria > Verrucomicrobiota > Lentisphaeria > Victivallales > Victivallaceae > JAQUYX01. The sequence goes on along the minus strand of JAQUYX010000040.1, from coordinate 5,394 downwards.
TGGCATAGGCGATCACCGGCAAATTTGTTTCCCCGGCGAGCCGGCGGTAATAGTCGACAATTTCCCGTGCGGAATAGCCGAAGTAAAAATCCGGCGGCACGGAGCTGACCGCGTCGGCTCCGGCCTTTTCGGCATGGCGTGTCAAGGCAAATGCCTCCTGACAGTCGATCGATCCGGTGTGGCAAATAACCTTCGCGCGGTGCGCGACCGCCTCGACCGCGCACTCGATGACTTCCATCCGGGTGGCGGCGGGGAGCAGCACGCCCTCGCCGGTGGCGCCGCCGACATAAAATCCGCTGACTCCGGCGGCCAGTTCCCATTCAATGAGTTCGCGCATTTTCTCAGGCTGAAACTCATTCTTCTGATTCAACGGCGTGGGCAGCGCAGGCATGATGCCCGTAAATAAAATCCGATTCATGATACGACCAAGTCCCTTCTTCGATTGGTAATTTTTTGAAAGACAACAGCGTTTCCGCTTATCATAAGCCATCGTTTCAGACCGTTTCCGAGCCGCCGGAAGACGCGGCGCGACGTTTGGCAGTGCCGTCTCAAGACGGTGCTGACAAAAGCCCCGTCGATGGATTCCGGATGGATCGGGAAAGGAATGGAATGGTGGTTTTGAGCGGAGCTACTCGGAGAGTAACTCCCGAAAAGCCATCGTTTCAGACCGTTTCCGAGCCGCCGGAAGACGCGGCGCGACGTTTGGCAGTGCCGTCTCTTCATCGTGTGGGGCGCTTCTGAATCACTTTCTGTCCGAGAGTTCCAAGCGTCAGCCCCATATATTTCCACTCCGGCTGCTTCGGACAGAACCAGAGTACGATGAACGCACCAATAAAGGAGATCGGCAGGAAAAACGCGAAACTGCGGGCAAGCGGAATGGTTTCCACCATCGCCTGACTGTAAAAATACCAGACCAGCATCCCTTCCGCGAATCCGAGCGCCAACAATCCGACGAGTGCCGAAACCCGACCGCTCCATCGACTCCGCAATTTCGCACTGGCATACGGCAGCAGCAGGAGAATGCCGAGCAGCAGCGGGATCCCCGCGTAGACAAACGGCAGTTTCCCCGCCCAGCCGAACCCCGCGGCGGGATCCAGTTTCCACGCCTGTTCCGAAGAGCGCGACAGCGCGTACCAGAGATTCATCGCGACGCCTTCCCCGAAGGCGAAACAGGTATATCCCCAGATCAGTTTCGCATTGGCGCGCTTCGACAGCACCGCAAAAAGGAACGCGGGCAGAATCGCCGCGCCGAGCAGATAGAAAATCGTTCCGACCTCGGAAACCGATTGCGTAAGCCATTTCCCGGCAAACTCCAACGCCAAGCCGAACCCGATCACGAAGCAGCCGATCCACAAGGTTGCGAGTTTGGAAACCCGCACTTCCCCGGCGGGAGTCAAATTCCGGTTGATGAACTTCTCATGAAATTCCTTGAGCCACACAGTCGCCATCGAGTTCATGCCGGAACTGAGCGTGCTCATGATCGCGGCGAGCATCCCCGCCAGGAAAAGCCCAGGCAACGGGGACGGCAGCGTTTTGGAGACAAAGTGGAAAAACGCCGCATCGCCGCTGTTCGGACCGATCGCGGGGTCCGGGTTCTGCCGATAGTAGGTGAACACCGCCAGCCCGACAAACCACAGAATCAAGGTGAACAGGACGGCAAATCCCGTCGCCACGCATTGCGCCTTAAAGCCTTCCTTCCAGTTCCGGGTGCTGAGCAGACGTTGAATGGTGATCTGATCGCTGCACGCAGTAGTCAGCGGCGTAGCCAGCGCGCCCCACAGCATCAGCCAGAAAAGCAAGCGCACGTAGGGGGAAAGCGTGTAGAAATCCGGTTCAGAGTATTGCGCCAGCCCATGTCCCTCGCGGAACGCCACCGTCACAGCGGCCGCCGCGCCGCCGTCGATCCGGTTGCACAGCACGACCACCACGACGGCAAAACATCCGAACAGTACAAAGAATTGAAGCACATCCGTCCAGATTACCGCCTTGGCCCCGCCCTTGATCGTGTAGATCATGCCGACCACACCGACCAGCAAAATCGACGCCCACGGCGGCCAGTGAAAAGAGGCTTCGAAGATCTTCGCAGTGGTGAACACCACCATTCCGAGGTACATCGTCCGGGTGTAGAAAGCGGAGACGGCCACAACCGCCCGCACCGTCGAGTCGTAGCGGTACTCCAGATATTCGTACGGCGTGAAACTGCCGAGCCGGAAGTAGAACTGCGTAAAAAGCAAATAACAGGGAATGACCAAAATCAATCCGATCGAACCGGAGAGACTGAAGAGCGTCAATCCATGGTTGAAAATTTCCCCGGGCACCATGACCAGCGAGACGGAGCTCAACAGCGCCATCATGCAGGCAAGACCGACTGCGAAAAAGGGGACGCTGCGGCCGCCGAGCAGATAGTTTTCCGAGGTTTTTTCTCCCCGGGAACACCACACGCCGATCCCGATGACCGCGGCGCAATAAAGAACGATGACCAGATAATCAAGCATCATGACTGTGTTTTTTTCTTTTTTTTACCCCATCGCCGCCGAAGATATTCCCGTGATCGAAAGGGTACATTGTTACGATCCAAAAAAGTCGCGCAGAGATCGCGGCATCTTCCATGATGCCGGGAAACCGTCCCATCCTCCCGTCAAAAACCTCCCGGACGCGCCTCTGAAAAACAGGCGCAGAGATCCGGGAACCGTCCATGATGTCGCTTTCGCGGAGCCGTCTCCCCCACGCAAAACTATTTTGCGTCGTCCGTCCAGCCGACCCACGCCAGATCCGCCTCGCCGTAGACTGCGGTCGCCCCGTCGCCGAAGGTGAATCCGGGACCAATGTCCTTGTTGTAGGCCAATTTGGCTTCCGCGATCTTTTTGCCGTCGCAGACAATGGTGTACTTGCCGTTTCCGGTCGTCGCCTCAAACTTGTGGAACTTGGTCCCCAAGTCGATCTTGTAGCTCTTCAATTCCCCGTTGTCCCGGTATTCGATCCGGTCGACGGCGATGCCGATCCAGCCGAAGTTGGAACCTTTGCCGCTGGCTGCGGGCAAAGCAATCCGAAATCCGAACTGGCAACGTTTTTCGGCGGGATCCGTCAGCCGCAGTTCCGCCCCGAAGGAAAAGTTCCCCGGAAGCTGTCCGCGTGCAAAAAAGATCGCGAAATGGCTGAACTGCGATCCGGGCGTTTTCGTCCCGACGCCCTTGTTGCCGAAATGCATCACCGGATGCGGGTACTCGGCAATCTCCTGAAATTCAAAGTAAGACTCGCATTTCGCGGAATCCTTCGGCTGATAGCCAAAGGCGGTGGAGAACCGTTCCGTAAGCGGGCTGATCTTATTTTCCGCGCTGAAGAGATGCTTCCAGCGCGACGCTTCCGCCGCGTGCTTCTTGCTCCGCCGCATCTTGTCGTCCCGCACAATCCCGATGCGCATAGCCATAATCCGGCTGAGCAGTCCGGCATTGCGCCACGAGCCGAAATCGCTCTCGTCGTAAAGCACCAGAAGTTCATTGGGCGCGACCTCAAGAATCGACGCATAAGAACTGCCGGAACCGTCATAAAGACAGACATTCTGATAATGTTTGCCGCTTCCGCTGAAATCGATCAGAAGATACAGCCCCGGCCGTCCGGTGACAACCACCAATGCGCCGTTTTTCAAAATCCGCGCGGCGGGAGCCACGCAGAAAGGCGCAATCGATTCCGGCTTGCTCCAGTTGACGCCGCCATCCTTGCTGCGCAGCTGAAGCAACGGTCCCTGTCCGGACGGACGAACATACGCCAGAAGTTCCCCGTTGGCCAGCTCGATGACCGCCGCCTCGTTCGGGCCTTCCCGATACATCTTCTGCGGATCGGAGAGGATGTCGGAAATGAAATTCCAGTTGCGGCCGTCGTCGTCGGAACCGATCAGAATGGAAGTGAACTTAGGATCGCCCTTCTTTAAGACATACCCGGTCAGCAGAAGTTTTCCGGAGCGGGTGCGGATCACCTCGCGATGCAGACGGAAGGTCGACTCGTAAGGCATGACAATCCGGCTTTTCTCCGCCTTGACTTTGCCGTCTTCCACGGTTTTCACCGTGATGAAGTGCTCCTTGGCGGGCTTATCGATCCATGCGGTGACATTGCGCTTCTTGCCGTCGCGCGTTACAAAGGAGTTGAAGGCACCGAAACCGCTGCGATTGCGGCTCCAGGTTTTGCCGCCGTCGGTACTCAGATCGTTGCACCCGTGTTCGGTGACAGTATGAATCCCCGCGGAGTGGTCAAGATAGATCGACCCGTCCGGGAACTGGTTGGCAAAACAGAAGTTCAGGTGTTCATTGCTGGACTCAACCATCGTCATCGACCGTGGTTCCACCCGTCCGCCATCGAGGAAAAGCGATCCAAAGGGAACTTTTTCTGAGGCGAAGGCCGCCATAGCCGCGGCCGCAAGACCGCAGAGAAGAAGTTGTTTTTTCATGATAAAATTTCTTTGGGAGGTTAGATCGTCAGACCGGCGGTTTCGCTCATCTTCGAATAATACTTCGTCACGAGATCGTTGGTGTACGCCTTGACTTCCTTCGGGGAAGCCGCGGCGGCATGACCGTCGCTCCATCCCTGATTGACGCGATCACCGTGAAATGCCGCCATCAAATTCGCGCCGGACGGACTCCACTCCCAGTGCTGAATTCGCGCGGGCGTCGCTCCGGGACTGAAGGTGCAGCTGAGAATCGCTTTGGGCGCCAGCATCTTCTTGAAGATCAACAGCGTGCTGTTCGCGGTCGTGGCCTCCGACTGCTCGATTCCTTTGCCAAGATACGGCTTCCAGTCGGCAGGAATCCGGGGCATTCCGTAGGTCTGCTGCCAACTCAAATCATCCCCATTCTGCGGAGTCGCGGTGCAGCTGAGAAACGACGCGCCCTTGCGCTGTTTGACATAGCCTGCGAAGTTAAGCCGCCCGGCCCATGTGGTGTTGGTCGGGTTGCTGGCCGCGCCGGAACGAGCCTGAAAAAGGTCGTCATAATCGTTGCAGTAGAAGAGGATCAACTGCATCGTCTGCTTTTGATTGGCCAGGCAATTGACTGCGCGAGCCTTGGCGCGCGCCTGATTCAAGGCCGGCAACAGCATCCCGGCTAGAATCGCGATGATCGCGATAACTACCAGCAACTCAATCAAAGTGAAATTTTTGTGCTTCATCATCATCCCTTTCCCGTTTGGTTGAAAACCGTCGTTCCGTCTTTTTGAATTATGCTCCGCGCAGGTTGCGCAAATCCCCATGAATCCGAAACTCGTCGATCGGCGGATATTTATCCTGAAAGTCGTCTAATGCGTCCACTACATTTTCCGAACGCCGAGCATGGAAAGAAATAGACGATCTTGTTCGGTGGTTTCAGTAGACCAGCGAGTGTTGACCGTTTCTGTTTTAATCGAGGT